>NZ_CP022521.1:3321388-3623333 GCF_002234535.1 Actinoalloteichus hoggarensis | reverse complement strand
TGCATCACGGGATCGTGCCCGAGACCCTGCACGTCGACGCGCCCTCGCCGCACGTGCCGTGGTCGACGGGCGCGGTCGAGCTGGCGACGGGGGCCGTGTCCTGGCCCGCGTCGGATCGACCCCGACGAGCGGCCGTGTCGTCCTTCGGCGTCAGCGGCACCAACGCCCACGTGGTGCTGGAGGCGGCCCCGGAGATCGCCGACGACCCCGCGCCCTCGGCGGCGGAGTCCCCCTTGCCGGAACCGGCCGGACACCCGATCCCGTGGGCGGTCTCGGCGAAGTCACCCGCCGCGCTCGACGCGCAGATCGCGCGGCTGCGCGGGCTCACCGCCGACCCCCGCGACGTCGGTCATTCGCTCGCGACGACTCGTGCCCTGTTCGATCACCGTGCTGTTCTGGTGGATGGGGTGGAGGTTGCTCGTGGTGTGGCGGGTGATCTTGATGTGGTGTTGTTGTTTTCGGGTCAGGGTTCGCAGGTTGTGGGTATGGGTCGGGAGTTGTATGGGTGTTTTCCGGTTTTTGCTGCGGCGTTGGATGAGGTGTTGGGTTTGTTGGGTTCGGGTGTGCGTGAGGTGATGTGGGGGGGTGATGGTGAGGTTTTGGGTTTGACGGGGTGGGCGCAGCCTGCGGTGTTTGCGGTGGAGGTTGCGTTGTGTCGTTTGTTGGAGTGGTGTGGTGTGTCGCCGGGTGTGGTGGTGGGGCATTCGGTGGGTGAGGTGGCGGCGGCGTATGTGGCGGGTGTGTTGTCGTTGGGGGATGCGTGTGTGTTGGTGTCGGAGCGGGCGCGGTTGATGCAGGCGTTGCCGGGGGGTGGGGTGATGGTTGCGGTGGAGGCGTCGGAGTCTGAGGTGGTGCCGTTGTTGTCGGCGGGGGTGTCGGTGGCTGCGGTGAATGGTGTGTCGTCGGTGGTGTTGTCGGGGGTGGAGTCTGAGGTTGTGGGGGTGGTGTCGCGGTTGGGGGGTCGGCGGTGGTCGCGGTTGCGGGTGTCGCATGCTTTTCATTCTTCGTTGATGGATCCGATGTTGGAGGGTTTTCGGGAGGCGATCGGGGGGTTGTCTTTTTCGGAGCCGCGGGTTCGTTGGGTGGGGGGTGGTGATGGTGGTTCGGTGGATTTCTGGGTTCGTCATGTTCGTGAGACGGTGCGTTTTCATGATTATGTGAGTGGGTTGGGGGAGGGGTGTGTTTTTGTTGAGGTGGGGCCGGGTGCGGTGTTGTCTGGTCTGGTGGATGGTGGGGTTCCGTTGTTGCGGCGGGGTCGGTCGGAGGTGGAGTCGTTCGTGTCGGCGTTGGCGCGGCTTCACGTCGCGGGTGTTCCCGTCGACCTCACCCGACTGTATTCCGGCGGACGACGCGTCGATCTCCCCACCTATCCGTTCCAGCGACGGCGGCACTGGCTCGACATCCCTGAGACCGCCGCCGACGTCGCCTCGGCGGGCCTGGTCGCCGCCGGACATCCGCTGCTCGGCGCCGCCGTCATGCTGGCCGACTCCGACGGCGTGGTGTTCGCGGGCCGGTTGTCCCTGCGATCCCATCCCTGGCTCGCCGACCATGTCGTCGGCGACGCGGTGCTGTTGCCGGGCACGGCCTTCGTGGAACTGGCGCTGCGTGCGGGGGAGGAGGTCGGCTGCGGTCGCCTGCACGAGCTGACGATCCAGACACCCCTGGTGCTGCGCGCCGACGAGGCCGTCCAGGTGCAGCTCACGATCGACGAGCCGGACGAGACCGGCCTGCGCCGCGTCCGGGTCCACTCCCGCGCCGAGAGCGAGGCCGCCGACGCCCCGTGGACCCGCCACGCCGACGGCGCCCTCTCGCCCGCCCGACCCGCCCCCGAACGCGCCGCTCCGTCGCCCGCCGACGCGACACCACTTCCGGTGGAGGAGTTCTACACCGAACTCGCCGGACACGGACTCGCCTACGGCCCGACCTTCCGTGGACTGCGTGCCGCCTGGCGGCGAGACGACGAGATCCTCGCCGAGATCGCCCTGCCCGAGGACGCCCGCCGGGACGCCGAGCGGTTCGGCCTGCACCCCGCGCTGCTGGACGCCGCACTGCACGCGAGCGCACTCGTCGGCGCCGGAGACGATCTCGTGCGGCTCCCCTTCGCCTTCTCCGGGGTCACCCTCCACGCGAGCGGCGCCTCGACACTGCTGATCCGGCTGAGCCCGGCGGGCCCCGACGCGACGGCCCTGGAACTGTTCGACCCGACGGGACAGCCCGTCGCCACGGTCGAGACGCTCCGGCTGCGCCCCGTCGCCCTCGACCGCGTGGCCGGCCCGCGAACCGACGTCCGCGACGCCCTCTTCCGGCTCGACTGGGTGCCCGTGCCGAACGACGGCGCCCCGGATTCCGTCCGCACCGTGGACTGCACGGACCTGGCCGGCGACGTGACGGCGGCCGCCCGGCACGGCATCGCACGGGCCCTGTCCGCGCTGCGTTCCGACGAGCGTCTCGTCGTGGTGACGCGAGGCGCGGTCGCGGTGTCGCCCGCGGAGGTCCCCGACCCCGCCGCCGCCGCCGTCTGGGGGTTCGTGCGTGCCGCCCAGTCGGAACATCCCGGCCGATTCGTGCTGGTGGACTCCGACGTGCCCGTCGACGCCGCCCGCCTCGCCGGCCTCGGCGAGCCCCAGCTGGCGGTGCGGGACGACCGGGTGCTCGCCGCCCGGTTGACGCGCGCGGCGGCCGGGCCCGGCGGGATCGACTGGGCGGCCGCCCGGCGGACCCTGATCACCGGCGGAACGGGCATGCTCGGCGCGGCGGTGGCACGGCATCTCGTCACCGTCCACGGCGTCGAGCGCCTGGTCCTGACGAGTCGCCGTGGACCGGACGCGCCCGGCGCGGCGGAGCTGCGGGACGAACTCGCAGGCCTCGGCGCCGACGTCACCGTGGTGGCCTGTGACGTGTCGGACCGCGCCCAGGTCGCCGCGCTGCTGACCGAGCACCCGGTCGACGCCGTCGTGCACACGGCGGGAGTGCTGGACGACGGCGTGATCCAGTCGATGACGCCGGAGCGCGTGGGCACCGTGTTCGCCCCGAAGGCCGATGCGGCGTGGCATCTCCACGAACTGGCGGGCGACCTCACCGCGTTCGTCCTGTTCTCCTCGGCCGCCGGCGTGATCGGCAGCGCGGGGCAGGGCAACTACGCGGCGGCGAACGCCTTCCTGGATGCGCTGGCCCAGTCGCGTCGGGCCCGCGGACTGCCCGCGCAGTCGCTGGCCTGGGGGCTGTGGGATGAAGCGAGCGGGATCACCGGTGAACTCGGCTCCACCGATTTGCGTCGCATGTCCCGCGGCGGCGTCCGGCCGCTGAGCACGGCGGACGGACTCGCCCTGTTCGACGCCGCCGCCGGGGTGGACTCGGCGGTGGTCGTCCCGATCCGACTCGACCTGTCGGTGCTCGCCGATCAGGAGGCACCGCCGTTGTGGTCGGCGCTGACCCGCACCGCGCGAAAGCCGTCGAAGCGGCCGACGGCGGTCGCACGACATGCCGACTCGGCGGAGCTGCTGGAGCTCGTCCGCGGTCGCACGGCCGCCGTGCTCGGCCACGGATCGGGCAGCGACATCGAGCCCACCCGCGCCTTCCAGGAACTCGGCTTCGACTCGCTCACCGCCGTCGAGCTGCGCAACGAACTCCAGGCCGCCACCGGCCTCACCCTCCCGTCGACGCTGATCTTCGACTATCCGTCGCCCGCCGCGCTCGCCGCTCGGCTGCACGCGGAACGCCACGGCGAGCCCGCGGCGGCCGTTCCCGCCCCGCCCGCCGTCGCCGTCTCCGACGACCCGATCGTGATCGTCGGCATGGCATGCCGATACCCCGGCGGAGTGACGTCGCCCGCCGACCTCTGGGACCTCGTCGCCCACGGCCGCGACGCCGTCGGCGGGTTCCCCGATGATCGCGGCTGGGACCTGGACGCCCTGTACGACCCGGACCCCGAGCACGTCGGCACCAGCTACACCCGGCACGGCGGCTTCCTGTACGACGCAGGACTGTTCGATGCGGAGTTCTTCGGGATCTCGCCGCGCGAGGCGTCGGCGATGGATCCGCAGCAGCGGCTGCTGCTGGAGACGGCCTGGGAGACGATCGAGAGCGCGGGGATCGACGCGCGGTCCCTTCGGGGCAGCCGGACCGGCGTGTTCGCGGGCTTGATGTACCACGATTACCTCGGGCGGCTGCATCGGGTGCCCGAGGACCTCGAAGGTCATCTGGGCAACGGCAACGCGGGCAGCGTCGCCTCCGGCCGCATCGCCTACGCGCTGGGTCTGGAGGGACCCGCGATGACCGTCGACACGGCGTGCTCGTCCTCGTTGGTCGCCCTGCATCTGGCCGCGCAGGCGCTGCGCGCGGGGGAATGTGATCTCGCCCTGGCCGGCGGCGTCGCCGTCATGGCGACGCCCGGGGTGTTCGTGGAGTTCTCCCGGCAGCGCGGGTTGTCCGCCGACGGCCGGTGCAAGTCGTTCGCGGGGGCGGCGGACGGCACCGGGTGGTCCGAGGGCGTCGGCCTGCTGCTGGTGGAGCGGCTGTCCGACGCCCGCAGGCTGGGGCACCGGGTGTTGGCGGTGGTGGCGGGTTCGGCCGTCAACCAGGACGGCGCGTCGAACGGCCTGTCGGCGCCGAACGGCCCGTCGCAGCAGCGGGTGATCCGGCAGGCGTTGGCGAACGCGGGTCTGTCTCCCGCGGACGTCGACGTGGTGGAGGGACACGGGACGGGGACCCGGCTGGGCGATCCGATCGAGGCGCAGGCGGTGATCGCGACCTACGGGCAGGACCGGCCGCATCCCCTGGTGCTCGGTTCGGTGAAGTCGAATCTGGGACACACGCAGGCGGCGGCGGGCGTGGCGGGCGTCATCAAGATGATCCTGGCCATGCGGCACGGGGTGGTGCCGCCGACGTTGCATGTGGACGAGCCGACGTCGCAGGTGGACTGGTCGGTGGGCGCGGTGGAGCTGGCGACGGAGTCGGTCGTGTGGCCGGATGTGGATCGGCCGCGTCGTGCGGGGGTGTCGTCCTTCGGGGTCAGCGGCACCAACGCCCACGTCATCCTCGAAGATCCGTCCGTCTGGTACCGGCCGCAGCCGCTCGACGGTCGGGACACGGCCGAGGTCGCCGCCGGGGACACCCCCGCGAGCCTGCCCCCGGCGGCAGGTGCCGTGCCACTGGTCCTCTCGGCGAGATCCGACGCGGCACTGCGCGCCCAGGCCGCTCGGCTGAGCGACTTCCTCGCGTCACAGCAGGCGCCGGACCTCCGAGACGTGGGCTTCACCCTGCTGGCACGGTCGTCCTTCGCCCGTCGGGTACTGGTGGCGGGAACACACGTCGACCAGGTTCGGGCAGGCCTGGCCGAGGTGGCCGCGGGCCGACTGGAGCCTGGGCCGCGTGCCGCGGGCTCGGGTGTGGTGTTGGTGTTTCCGGGTCAGGGTTCGCAGTGGGTGGGGTTGGCGGTGGGGTTGGCGGCGGTGTCGCCTGTCTTCGCCGCTCGGCTGGGTGAATGCGCCGAGACTCTGTCGGAGTTCGTGGACTGGTCGTTGCCTGATGTGTTGTCGGATGAGGCTGCGTTGTCGCGGGTTGATGTGGTGCAGCCGGTGTTGTTCGCGGTGATGGTGTCTCTGGCCGAATTGTGGCGTTCGGTGGGGGTGGTTCCGGCTGCGGTGGTGGGGCATTCGCAGGGTGAGATCGCGGCGGCGGTGGTGTCGGGGGGTTTGAGTCTGCGGGACGGCGCACGGGTGGTGGTGTCGCGGAGTCGGTTGATCGCGGGTCTGGGTGGTGGTGGGGGCATGGTGTCGGTGGGCCTGCCCGCGTCGGAGGTCTCCGCTTTGTTGCCTGTGGGGGTGTCGTTGGCAGCCGTGAACGGTCCCACGTCGGCGGTGGTGTCCGGCCCCGAACAGGCGCTGGCCGAGCTGGTGGCCGACTGCGAATCACGCGGGGTGCGCGCGAAGTGGATCCCCGTCGACTACGCCTCCCACTCGGTCCTGATGGACCCGCTGCGCGACGAACTGCTGCACAGCCTGGCAGCGGTGACACCGCGTGCATCCGAGGTGCCGTTCTATTCGTCGGTGACCGGCGAGGTCGCCGACACGGCCTCGTTGGGCGCCGAGTACTGGTTCGACAACCTCAGAGAGACGGTGCGGTTCGATCGGGCGGTCGAGTCGTTGTTGTCCGACGGCCTGGGCGTGTTCGTGGAGTCCAGCGCGCATCCGGTGTTGACCTACGGGATCGGGGAGGTCGTCGAGGAACACGGGGCCGAGAACGCCCTGGTCGTCGGGACCTTACGCCGGGACGACGGCGGGTTGGACCGGTTCCTGGCCTCGGCGGGGGAGCTGTTCGCCCACGGCGTCGATCTCGACCTCACACCGTTCCTGACGGGCGGCCGACTCGTCGACCTGCCGACGTACGCCTTCCAACACGAACGCTACTGGCTGGACGCCCCCCAGCTCGCAGGTGACGTCCGTTCCGCCGGACTCGCCGACGCCGATCACCCGCTCCTCGGCGCGGCGGTGGAGCTGCCCGCCGACGCGGGCGTCGTGTTCACCGGCAGGCTCTCGCCGCGCACCCATCCGTGGCTGGCCGACCACGCCGTCGCGGGCACCGTACTGCTGCCCGGCACCGCCTTCGTCGAACTCGCCGCCCGGGCGGGCGACGAGGTCGGGCACGGCGTCGTGGAGGAACTCACCCTCCAGGCCCCGCTGGTGTTCACGGCGGACGCCGTCGCCGAGGTACGGGTGTCGGTCGGCGCCGTCGACGACGCCGGACTCCGGCCGGTGAGCGTGCACTCCCGGGGCGGCGACGGCTGGACCGCCCATGCGACCGGCGCACTCTCGGCGCCCGCGGCGGCCCCGGCCGACGACGTCGCCGAATGGCCGCCGCCGGACGCCCGACCCGCCGACCTCGACGGTTTCTACGCCGACCTGGCGATGCGGGGATACGACTACGGTCCCGCCTTCCAGGGGCTGCGTGCGGCATGGCGCCGAGGAGACGAACTGTTCGCCGAGGTCGCCGTGTCCGACGAGGAGCGCGCCG
Organism: Actinoalloteichus hoggarensis; assembly: GCF_002234535.1. Lineage (NCBI taxonomy): Bacteria > Bacillati > Actinomycetota > Actinomycetes > Pseudonocardiales > Pseudonocardiaceae > Actinoalloteichus > Actinoalloteichus hoggarensis. Next base: position 3,616,322 of record NZ_CP022521.1, on the reverse strand, counting down.
CCGCCGAACGGTTCGGACTGCATCCCGCTCTGCTCGACGCGGCACTGCACGCCGTCGGGCTCGGCGCCGCCGCGGCCGAGGGCATCGGGCTTCCGTTCAGCTGGTCGGGAGTACGAGTGCACACGGCGGGAGCGACGAGCCTGCGGGTGCGGATCACCACGGCGGCGGACGGGTCCGTGTCGCTGTACGGCATCGACGAGGCGGGCGCCCCGGTCGTGTCGGTGCGATCGATCACCGTCCGCCCGATGGCCGGGCACGTGACGACCGACTCGCTCTACCGGATCGACTGGGTCCCGATTCGAACGACCGACGACCGGGCGGCCGCCGGGTCGGTCTTCGAATGCCCATCGGGGACGCCGCGCACGGTCGTCGGGGCCGTGTTGTCGCATCTCCAGCAACGGCTGTCGGCGGCCGACGATCGGCCGATCGTGGTGGTGACGCGGAACGGCGTCGGGGTGTCGCCGGACGAGGCACCCGACCCGGCCGCCGCCGCGGTCTGGGGGCTGGTGCGCTCGGCGCAGTCGGAGCATCCGGACCGGATCGTGCTGATCGACGGCACACCCGATGCCGAACTCGACGTCGAACGACTCGCGGCCCTCGGGGAGCCGCAGCTCGCCGTGCGCGGCGACGTCGTCACTGCCGCCCGTCTCGCGCGCGCGTCCGCCGAGGGCCGCGGCGGCTGGGACCGGACGGGAACGACGCTGATCACCGGCGGCACCGGAACCCTCGGCGCCGCGGTGGCGCGGCACCTCGTCACCGAACACGGCGCCCTGCGGCTCGTCCTGACGAGCAGGCGGGGCGTCGACGCGCCCGGCGCCGCTCGGCTGCGCGACGAACTGGCGGCGCTGGGCGCGGAGGTCGCCGTCGTCGCCTGCGACGTCGCCGACCGCGACCAGGTCGCCGATCTGCTGGCCGCCCATCCGGTGACGGCCGTGGTGCACGCGGCGGGAGTGCTCGACGACGGCGTCGTCGACTCTCTGACCCCGCGGCATCTCGACACGGTGTTCGGGCCGAAGGTCGACGCCGCGTGGCATCTGCACGAGCTCACCGAGAACCTCACCGCGTTCGTCCTGTTCTCCTCGGCCTCCGGGCTCCTCGGAGCCCCCGGGCAGGGCAACTACGCGGCGGCGAACACGTTCCTGGACGCCCTCGCCCAGCACCGCCGCGCCGTCGGTCTGCCCGCGCAGTCGCTGGCCTGGGGCCTCTGGTCCGAGACGAGCACGCTGACGGCGGGCGTGACACGGTCGCGCGGTGTCGCCGCGTTCTCCGTCGAGGACGGCCTGGCGCTGTTCGACGCGGCGCTGGCGATCGACGAGCCCGTCCTCGCTCCGGTGCGTCTCGACCTGCGTGCGGCGGACTCGGTGCCACCGCTGTTCACCGGCCTCGTCCGGACTCGCCGCCGCTCCGCCGAGAGGCGGACCGATCTGAGGGAACGGCTCATCGGTCTGGCTCCTGAGGCACGGGAACGCCTGCTGCTCGATCTCGTCCGCACCGAGGCCGCCGTGGTGCTCGGGCACCGCTCCGCCGAGGACGTCGTCGTCGATCGAAGCTTCCTGGAGTCGGGCTTCGACTCGCTCGCCGCCGTCGAGCTGCGCAACGCGATCACCAGGTCCACCGGCCTGCGGCTGCCCGCCACGGTGGTCTTCGACCAGCGGACCCCGGCAGGCCTCGCGCGGCATCTTCGGCAGGAGTCGGCGGCTCCGCGGCCCGCGAACGATCCGGCCGACACGGTGAGCACGCTGTTCCGCCGTGCCGTGGACACCGACCAGCGTGACCGGGGATTCGAACTGCTCAACGCCGTGGCCGACCTGCGTCCGTCCTTTCACGACGCGGCCGAGCCCGCCGACGCCCCGGCGATCGTCGAGCTGGCCCGCGGACCCGGTCCGAGGGTGATCTGCGTGCCGTCCCCGATGGGCATGGGCGGGGCGCAGCAGTTCGTGCGGCTCGCCGCCGCCTTCGGCGGCGCCCGCGCGGTGTCCGCGCTGAGCGTGCCGGGCTTCGCCGAAGGCGAGCCGCTGCCCGCCACGATCGAGGCGGCCGTCGGCCTGCTCGCCCGCTCGGTGCGGGAACTGCCCGGCGACGAACCGTTCGTCCTGCTGGGTTATTCGGCGGGCGGCCTCCTGGCGCAGGCGACGACCCGTCATCTCCAGGATGTCGGACGCCCGGCCGCCGCTCTCGTCCTGCTCGACACCTACCTGCCGGACAGCAAGGCGATGGAGGGCTTCGCGACGCACATGCTCGCGGGTCTGTTCGCCCGCGAGGAGTCCTTCGGGCCTTACACGGCGGATCGGCTCTCCGCCATGGGGCGCTATGTCCGACTGTTCGAGGAGTGCGTGGTGCGGGATGTCGACGCGCCCACCCTGTTCGTGCGCCCGGGATCGCTCGGTGACGACGAGACGGGCGATGCACAGTGGCGCGCGTCCTGGGACTCCGCCGAGACCGAGGCCGAGGTGCCCGGCGACCACTTCACGATGCTGGAGCACCACGCCGCCGACACGGCACGGGCCGTCGAGGACTGGCTGCGTGCGGGCGGGGTGTGACTCCTGCCCCCCGACCGGGCGCCTCGGCGGTCTCATGACGAGAGCCGGGGCGTCCGTCCGGTCGGTTCGAGCGGATGTTCCGAGATGCGAGCTTTCTCCGGAAGGGTGGTGACGTCACTCTCAGTGTTCCAGATATGAGATCGACGGGTCGGTCGGTGGCTCTCGGTGACGGCGTCGTCGACTGTCTTCACAAGAACCGAACTTCGTGAGCGCGGGCCATTAGCGACATCGTGTCGAGGTGGGCCGTCGGCGGGCGGGCGGCTTTGTCGGTCGATTACAAGCATGGCTACCAGGCGCGTGGCTGCTTGCCACTCGGCAGCGTCCGTGTCATAATCGAGACTGCACTGAAACTTGACGATCAGAGTAGAACAGATCGGTGGTGGACGGTTTATTCGGGTGTGTCGAGTCGGCTCGACATCTGCGACCGAACAAGTTGCACCGGGGAGCTGTACAGGGGTGTCTGCGGACGAAGAAGTCAGGACCGCGCGTCGGCCGATTGATCGCAACGCCGTCGTTTTCTTCGAATTCTTCATCAGAATAAAAGAATCAACTCGCTGTCGCACTCGGAACACCTCCTGTCTGTCGTCGAACACCGACTCGCCGCTCAGCCGTGGGCCTGCGTGGTTCGGCGGGCGGTCCCGGCTCCGGCCCAGGACGGACGGCGACCGAGGAATGGTCGACATCATCGCAGTTCACAGTGGGGTCGGCTGTCGGTGGTCTCGGCGACGGGGCGAGGTCGCCGCACGGGCGCGCCGATGTCCGCCCGAGCCGGCGCGGTCGCACCTCGTGCATCGAATGCCCAGCCGTGAACACCGGGCTCGACGGGGCAGTCGAATCGGCGGCGGCGTGGCCGCCTCGACGGGTTCCAGATCCAGATCCGACGGCTCCTGTGGTTCGCACGGAGAATCCGCGGTCAGAGCGGGCTGATGCGGGCCTCGGCATGTCGGGCACTGTGGCCGCCGAATCCGATTCGCTGAATTCCTGCCCGTTTTCACGCGATGCAGGCATCGTCGCCGGTTCGCGTGCCGACGGTGCGGTCGGCGGCTGCTCGGAATCGTGGTGTGGTGATGCCTCGTCGACTGTCCGCCTTCGTGCGGCCCATTCGCCTCGCGCGCTCTCCTTCGTCGACATGACGACGGATGAATGGCCCACAGGGTGACAATCGTCGGGGTCGCCGAGGTATTCATTCGTCTTGACCTGCTGCCAGCCGCATGGTTAGCATCGAGATGATCATCAAAAAGCGTGGCGGGCGGCTGTGCGTCGCCGGTCGTCGTTTTCATCGCACAATGCAGGAATCAATTGCGGGCTGATGATGAGGGGACTGCTGCCCGTAGACGATTCTGAGGTCGCCTGGGGAGTCTCATGGAAACGCGGTGCTGCACGGAGTTTCAAGATCAGTTCGATGCGCTGCGGTCGCAGTACGCCGCGGTCACCCGCGGTCTGGGCCGGGTCATGATGCTGGACGGACCCATCGGCAGCGGCAACGTGAAGCTGTTACGGGACTTCTGTGCGCACGCCACGGCCGAGGGCGCGCTCGTCCTCGCGGCGAAGTGCTCGCGAGCGGAGCAGGCCTTGCCGTTCGGAGTCGTCAGCCAGCTCTTCCACAACGACGCGTTGCCTGCCGGGGTGGCGGAGGAGGCCTACGACCTCCTCGGCCCGCACATGCTCGACGCGCAGGACGTCGGCCCGGGGTTCGCGCGAGGGCCGGTCATCGTGCAGCAGGGCCACGCCCGCCTGGTGCACAGGCTGGTGACCCTGTTGCTGAACCTCGCGCAGACCAGGCCGCTGGTGATCGAGATCGACGACCTCCAACACGCGGACGGGGCCTCCCTGGGCACGGTGTCCTACCTACAGCGGCGACTGCGTTCGACCAGGACCATGTTGGTGCTGAGCGGGTGGAACTCGCCGCGCCCCGTGCATCCGCTGTTCGACGTCGAGCTGTTTCGACAGTCCTATTCAAACCACATCCGGCTGGGCACGCTCGACCTCGATCAGATCGCCGACGTCGCGCGCACCGTGCTGGGCTCCTGTCCTGCCGGTTTCGCCGAATCCTGTCTGGCCGTCACCGGCGGCGGCTCCCTGCTGCTGGACGGCCTGCTCGCCGACACCCTCGCCGCGCGGTCCGACGTGACGGGCCGAGACGTCGCCCGGACAGGCCTGACGGTCCCGGTGGCCGGGCACACCTTCAGCAGGTCGGTGGTCACCTGCATCCACTCGGGCGAGCCCGAGCTCGCCGAGGTCGCGGCGGGCATCGCCGTGCTGGGGACGCTCTCCTCGGTGCGACGGCTCGTCGAGCTGACGAACCTGGGCGTCCAGTCGGTCGACGAGGCGCTGAGCGCCCTCGCCGACTCCGGCCTGGTTCTGGGGGTCCGTTTCCGGGCGCCGGTGCTGCGCGACATCGTCCTCGAGAGCACCGCGCCCCGACGTCGGATGGAGTTGAACCTTCGCGCCGCGCGGCTGCTCACTCGGGAGGGCGCCGAGGCCGGTGTCGTCGCCGTGCATCTGCTGGCGGCCGGGGATCTGGTCCGCGACGAGCCGTGGGCGATCGAGGCCTTGTGTGATTCCGCGGACCAGGCTCTGCTCAACGATCAGGTGCACCATGCCATCGAATGCCTCACCGTGGCCCGGTCAGTCTGTGGCGAACCGCGTCGTCGCGCACTCGTCGCGGCTCGGCTCATCCACCTGGTCTGGCGGATCAACCCCTCCGCCGCCGCTCAGGAGCTGGTGTCCTCGTATCAGGCGGGGGAGTTTCGTCATCTGATCGACGACGAGGTGCCGATCCTGATCGGCTACCTGCTCTGGCACGGGCGGTTCGACGAGGCCGCGGAGCTGCTCGACCTGGTCGACGAGCGGGCCCCTCGGTTCGCCGCGCAGACCGCGGCGGAACTGAGCATCGGCTGCCCGTGGCTGCTGGCCTCGCGTCCGGAGCCGAGCGGCGTCCTGTCCACCTCGGTCGGCGGGCTCGTCGACGAACAGCCCGTCACACGGGCGATCACGGCGTTGACGGCGGCGTTGAAGAACAGCGACGACGACACCGCGGCGCGGATCGCCCGGCAGGTGATCCAGGGATGCAGGCTCGATCACGCCACCGTCACGCCCGTGGTGGTCTCCCTGGGCGCGTTGATCGTCGGCGACCGGCTGGAGGAGGCGTCCCGCTTCTGCACGCTCCTCTGGCGGGAGGCGAGTGCGCAGAGTGCGTCGACCTGGCAGGCACAGCTCGAGGTCATGGCGGCCCTGATCGCCCTGCGGCGAGGCGATCTGGCCGAGGTCGAGCGGCAGGTCCAGACCGCGATGGCACGGATGTCGCCGCAGAGCTGGGGCGTGCTGATCGGCGCCCCGTTGAGTCTGCGGCTGCTGGCCGCGAGCACGGCGGGCCGCTACCGCGAGGCCGAGGAGCTGCTGTGCCAGGCCGTGCCGCAGGCGATGTTCGACACGATCTGGGGCCTGTTGTACCTGTACGCCCGCGGCGCCCATCGGCTGGCGACCGGGCATGTGTACACCGCGCGCGACGACCTGCTGGAATGTGGGGAGAAGCTCGTCCGGTGGAAGCTGGACCTTCCCGCGCTCATCCCGTGGCGCAGCGCGGCCGCGCAGGCCGAGCTGGCCCTCGGCAGACGCGATCACGCCAGGCAGCTCGCGGAGGAGCAGCTGCGGCTCGTCGGCCCCGGCCCGTCCCGGACTCGGGGGATCTCGCTGCGCACCCTGGCGGGCGTGAGCGACCTCGTCCGACGTCCCAGTCTTCTGCGCAGCAGCGGCGAGATGCTGGAACGCTGCGGTGACAAGCTCGAGCTGGCCCATACGCACACCGAGCTGAGCCGGGCCTGCCGGGCGCTCGGCGACGTCGACAAGGCCGAGACCTTCGCCTGGCGGGCGGGCGAGCTGTTCGACCTGTGCGGGGTTCGGCGGGCGGTGCAGGAGACCAGCCTGCCGCAGGCGGTCCCCGGTGACGAGTTCACCTCGCTGAGCAACGCCGAGCGTCGGGTGGCCAGCCTCGCCGCCCAGGGACACACCAATCGGGAGATCAGCCAGCAGCTCTTCATCACGGTCAGCACCGTCGAGCAGCACCTGACCCGCGTCTACCGCAAGTTGAACGTCCACCGGCGAGCCCACCTGCCCGCCGAGCTGGTGCTCGACGCCGGGGAGTCCGCGTGAGGGAGCGGCCGCCGCGCGAAGGGCGTTCTCGACCGCCTCCCCGGTGCTCGGAATCCGATCGTTCATCGAAACGAGCGTTCGGCGTCGACCGTTGTTCATGGCGGCTGTCGACGAATCGTCCGAAGGCAGGAGTGAATAGTCGCTGTTCGGTCGGTGACGTTGGTCCGGGAGCGGTAGTCCACCAGTATCGAATTCCCGCTCCGTGGTCACTCGATTCGAATCCCCGGGTCGCCGGACGGTGGTTCGGGACGTCGGATCGCGGTGGGGAGAAGGCGCGTGTGTGTGCTCCGCCCCGTGGGTCCGCACCGGCCGGTACGCGGCCTGCCGTCCCTCGACGTCGGTGCTCGCCTGCGGACCTCGTACTGTCGACGTCGCAGGTCATCGCGGCTTTCGGCGGTCGCGACGGGCTGCGGTCGGCGGGTCCGCCTGCCGGCTCCGCCTCGTCCGGCGGCCGGTCCGGCGCGGCGCGTGCCGCGCCGCGGGCTGGGCCGCCCCAGGATCCGCATGGTTGGTGAACAATCAACTTCTAGGGGTACCGGCCCGCAATTCTCGTGGATACAGTTCGACGGCGAAGAGACGTCCGAAATAGAAGGCGGCGGAAGATGATCGACATTCTCGACGCGGTCCTGTCCGACGACGGGACGGGAGCCGATCTGGCCGCACTTCCCGTGCCGGAAAGCTATCGGGGCGCCGTCCTGCTGGCGGAGGAGACGACCATGTTCGAGGGCGTCGCCACCGCCGACAAGGACCCGGCGAAGTCGTTGCACGTCATGGACGTGCCGACTCCCGAACCGGGGCCGGGTGAGGCGTTGATCGCCGTCATGGCGGGCGCGATCAACTACAACACGGTGTGGAGCGCGATCTTCGAGCCCCTGCCGACCTTCTCCTTCCTGAAGCGCTACGGGCGCACCAGCGCCTCGGCGGCGCGGCACGACCTGCCCTATCACGTCGTCGGCTCGGACCTCTCCGGCGTCGTGCTGCGGACCGGCGACGGTGTGACGGCCTGGAAGCCCGGCGACCGCGTCGTGGCGCACTGCCTCTCCGTCGAGCTGGAGTCCGCCAGAGGGCACGACGACACGATGCTCGACCCGGAACAGCGGATCTGGGGCTTCGAGACGAACTTCGGCGGCCTCGCCGAGCTGGCACTGGTGAAGTCCAACCAGCTCATGCCCAAGCCCGCCCACCTGACGTGGGAGGAGTCCGCGGCCTCCGGTCTGGTCAACTCCACCGCCTACCGACAGCTGGTCTCCCGCAACGGCGCCAGGATGAAGCAGGGCGACACCGTCCTGATCTGGGGCGCGGCGGGCGGGCTCGGGTCGTATGCCACCCAGCTCGCCCTCAACGGCGGCGCGGTTCCCGTGTGCGTCGTCTCCGACGAGCACAAGGCCGAGCTGGCGCGGTCCACGGGCGCGGAGCTGGTCATCGACCGGTCCGCCGAGGACTACCGGTTCTGGAAGAACGCCGAGGAGCCCGACCCGCGCGAGTGGGCCCGGTTCGGTCGCAGGATCCGCGAGCTGACCGGCGGGGAGGACCCCGACATCGTCTTCGAGCACCCGGGGCGCGAGACCTTCGGCGCGAGCATCTTCGTCGCCGCCAGGGGCGGCACCATCGTCACCTGCGCCTCCACCTCCGGATACCAGCACGTGTTCGACAACCGCTATCTGTGGATGTCGCTCAAGCGGATCATCGGCACCCACTTCGCCAACTATCGCGAGGCCTGGGAGGCCAACCGGCTCATCTGCCGGGGCATGATCCATCCGACGCTGTCGACCAGCTATCGACTGGACGACGTCGGCGCCGCCACCCACAGCGTCCATCGCAATCAGCACACCGGAAAGGTCGGCATCCTCTGTCTCGCCCCGAGCGAGGGACTCGGCGTCACCGATCCCGAGATGCGAGCCAGGCACCTTCCGGCGATCAACCGATTCCGCTCCGCCCCGGACGAACGCTGACCGACTCGGCCCGGCCGGGGGCACCCGGCCGGGATCACCCGAGATCGGCATGGCGCACGGCGAATCGGGGTTCGATCAAGGGGCTCACCCGCCGTTTTCAGGGGTTCTCGACGCGGACGGACGGTCCATAGGATCAGCAGATCGTCGGAATACTGGGGAGTCCGCAAGATGGATGCGAAGACCGATCAGGCCGTCTCCGTCGGCAGAGTGAAGCCCTGCCACATCGTGGAGCTCCCCGAGTTCGTCGATCCTCGAGGCAGCCTGTCCGTCGTGGAGGCGGGCAAGGACGTGGACTTCGAGATCAGGCGGGTGTACTACCTTTACGACCTGCCGACCACCGCGATTCGCGGTGCCCACGGTCATCACCACCTCGAACAGCTCATCATCGCGGTGCACGGGCACTTCGAGGTCGCGGTGGACGACGGATTCCGAAAACGTCGATTCAGCCTGACCTCGCCCAGGCAGGGTCTCTACATCGGGCCGGTGATCTGGCGGAACCTCATCAATTTCTCCTCCGGAGCGGTGGGGCTGGTGCTCGCCTCGAACCACTATGACGAGTCCGACTACTTCCGGGAGTACGCGGACTTCCTGACGGCCGCCAGGGAATACGCATGACGGTGCCGTTCCTCGACCCGGGCGCGGCCTATGCCGAACTACGGGACGACATCGACGCCGCGGTGCATCGGGTGCTGACCTCCGGCCGCTATCTGCTCGGACCCGAGATCGAGGCGTTCGAGGCCGAGTACGCCGCCTATTGCGGAACACGACACTGCGTGGCCGTCGGCAGCGGCTGCGACGCCCTGGAGCTGGCACTGCGGGCGTTGGACATCGGCCCCGGCCACGAGGTGATCGTGCCCGCCCACACCTTCATCGCCACCTGGCTCGCCGTCTCCGCGACCGGGGCCGTGCCGGTGGCCGTCGAACCGGACGAGCGCACCTACAACCTCGATCCGGCGCGCCTGACCGAGGCGATCACGCCCAGGACGAGGGCGATCATCCCGGTACACCTGTACGGGCAGCCCGCCGACCTGGACGCCGTCCAGGCCGTGGCCCGCCGACACGGCCTGGCCGTCGTGGAGGACGCGGCGCAGGCTCACGGCGCGCGATACCGGGGTGCGCGAATCGGCACGCGGACCACCGCGACCGCGTTCAGCTTCTATCCCGGCAAGAACCTGGGCGCGCTCGGCGACGGCGGCGCCGTGATCACCGACGACGAGGCGGTCGCCCGGCGCCTGCGCCTGCTGCGCAACTACGGCTCCACCGTGAAGTACCGCCACGAGATCAAGGGCACCAACTCACGACTGGACGAGATCCAGGCCGCCGTGCTCCGTGTGAAGCTCCCCCTGCTGGACGAGTGGAACGCCCGGCGGGCCGCCGTCGCCCGGCGTTATCTGACCGAGTGCGCAGGCCTGCCGGGCGTGACCATGCCCTACGTCGCGCCGTGGGCGGACCCGGTCTGGCATCTCTTCGTGATCCGCAGCGCACGACGCGATCGGCTGGCGCGGCGGCTCGCCGCCCGCGGGGTGGGGACGCTCGTTCACTACCCGACGCCCCCACATCTGTCGCCCGCCTACGCCGGATCACACCCGGGCGAGGGTTCCTGTCCCCGCGCCGAACGGATCTCCGACGAGGTCCTGAGCCTGCCGATGGGGCCGCACCTGTCCGAAGGCCACGTCGACGCCGTCGTCGCCGCGCTGCACGCCGCGGTCCGCGAGCAGGCCGACGACCCGTCGGACCGGCGGAGCGCCCCGACCGACGGCGATCCGCCGGACGCCCGCGCGCCTGCCTCGGCCTGACCGTGCAGGCCGACGGGTGATCGGCCACATCAACCGCGAAGAACGGCAGAGGAGCCCAGGATGCCCACCACCGACGAGGTGGATCGCAGCAGGGCCGCGTATCGAGCAGACCTCGAACGCGGCACCAGCAGACTCTTCCATCCCCGTGGCACGACGTGCCCGTGGTGCGGGTCCACCGACCTGCGGGTGCGACTGCGGACCACCGACCTGCTTCAGCACAAGCCGGGGCGGTTCACCCTCGACGAGTGCGGCGGCTGCCGACACGTGTTCCAGAACCCCCGTCTCACTCCGGAAGGCCTGGACTTCTACTACCGGGACTTCTACGACGGGCTGGCCGCCGAGCGGATGGACCGACAGCTGGAGAAGGAGGCAGGCGCGCATCAGGCCCGCGCCGAGGTGCTCCTGCCCCACGCATCCCCGAAGTCCTGGCTGGACGTCGGAACCTCCCACGGACACTTCTGCCAGGCGGCGGCCGAGTTGTTCCCCGACACCGAGTTCGACGGGCTCGACCTGGGCGAGGGTGTGGAGCTCGGCAGGCGGCAGGGCCGGATCAAGCACGCCTACCAGGGCCAGTTCGTCGACCTCGCCGACGAACTGACGGGCCGCTACGACGTGGTCAGCATGTTCCACTACCTGGAGCACAGCGCCGAACCCAAGCCGGAGCTGCGCGCGGCACATCAGGCGCTACGGCCCGGCGGCCACCTGCTGATCGACGTGCCCGACCCCGAGTGCCGGTTCGCGCGGCTGCTCGGACGCTATTGGATCGGCTGGACCCAGCCGCAGCATCTGCACTTCATCCCGCCGGCCAATCTCCGCGCGGAGTTGCACCGCGCCGGCTTCGACGTCGTGGTGGTGCAGCGTGCCGAGGCGCACCTGCCGTGCGACCTCGCGGCGGCCGCCTGGCTCTTCGTGAACCATCTGGCGCCGAGGCAGGACCGACCATGGCTGTTCGACAGGCCGGGGCCGCTCCGTCGGGCCGGCAGGCTGGCCACGCTGATCGGGGGCGCCCCGCTGATGCTCGGGGGGATGCTCCTGGATCGCCTCGTCGCACCGGTCGCGGATCGGCTGCGACTCACCAACTCGTACCGGGTGCTCGCCGTACGACGGTGAGCACCCGGGTTCGTCAGCGAACGCCGATGAACAGCCCTCGGCCGGACGGGCCGCCGGGCAGGTATTCGACGGTCAGACCTGCCCGTTCGAAGGCCTGCTCGTACTCCTGCCTGGTGAACAGCGTGATGACGTGGGACATGGTGAAGTGCTCGGCACCGGACTCGGCGTCGGCCACGATGAAGTGCACCTGCATGTGCGTCGCGTCGCCCTCGCGCACCGAGTGGGAGACTCGGGCGATCGTCCGCCCGCCGCTGGTCACCACGTCGCCGGCGACATAGCCGGAGAGGAACGTCTCGGGGAACCACCAGGGCTCGATGACCAGGACGCCGCCAGGCGTCAGGTGCCGGGCCAGACTGTGCGTGGTCTCGTCGAGTTCGTCCGTCGAACGCAGGTAACCGACCGAGCTGAACATGCTGGTGATCGCGTCGAACTCGCGGCCGAGGTCGACGGTGCGCATGTCTCCCCGGCTCAGCCGCACCCCCGGCAGCTTCGCGCGGGCGTAGGCCAGCATGTCCTCGGACAGGTCCATCCCCTCGACGTCGTCGAAGAGGGCGGCGAAGCGACGGAGATGCGACGCGGTCCCGCAGGCGACGTCGAGCAGCGAGGACGCCTGCGGCGCCCGCTGTCGGATCTCCCGAGCGATGTCGGCGGCCTCGGCGGCGTAGTCCTTGCCGCGCGCCTCATAGAAGGCGTCGTAGACGGCGGCGAGGTCTGCTTCGTACACGAGTTCTCCCCTGAATGCTCTCGGCGGCCGAGTGAGTCGCGCGAGTACGTCCACGCGCGGCGTGGTCGGGTGGTCATGATCGGACGAATCGGGACGGATTCCGCTCGGCCTGGCAGCCGCCGCCACAAGCGGGCACGGCCCGCGGTCGGTCACCTGGTGAGCTCGGGCTTCTGCTGACCTCGGGTTTCCGAGAAGGCCTCAGCTCCGAACGGCGTACACCAGGTGGTTCTTCGATCCCGACAGCCCCTCGGCGGCCTCGTCGACGACCGTGAAGCCCTTCTCGGCGAGCAGCGCGCGGAAGGCGGCCAGCCTCCCGTGGAAGTCCTCCACCTCGGCGACGACCTGGCGGATTCGAGGCCAGTCGGCGTCGTCGATCCCGCGCAGCACGTCCAGCTCCGCACCCTCGACGTCGATCTTGAGCAGGTCGATCGGGCGGGTGCCGCCGTGTCTGGCCAACACCGTCGACAGCCGCGCGATCCCGACCGTGACCTCCTCGCCGGTGTAGACCTGGCCCGCCACCGAGGCGCCCATCAGGCCGGCGATCAGCTCGCGGCTGAGCGCCTTGTCCTCCGGGTAGCCGGTGGAATTGCTGGGAAGCGCCGGATAATAGGTGAATCGCATGTCGCCGTCGGTCTCGCCAAGGCCGGCAGGAAATGCCGACACCGCGTCGAGTCCATGCAGTTCGATATTCTTGGTCAAGGCCTCGTGGATCGCGGGAACCGGTTCGAAGGCGAGGATCTCGGCCAGCGGACGCTCTCGTTTCAGGAAAAGCGCGAAGATCCCGATGTTCGCTCCTGCGTCGATGACGAACGGATTCTCGGGAAGGCTGACCGGATGCTTCAGGTACGAGCGGCTCTCGAAGACCTCGGAGTAGATGTACTGAGCCTCATGAGGGCCGTACTCCGGGTGCTGGGACGGCGTATAGACGCCGAGTTCCTCGGTGAACCGCACGAAATGAAGTTCGGCCATGCTCGATTCCTCCTGGCGGGCGTGTCACCGGCGGCGAAGTAGATCTGCGAGTCGCGACCCGGCGAGGTTATCCCGGCGTCGCCGTCACGAGCAAGAAAATAGGGGTCGGCGGTTAGGGGTTGCTCGTCGAAGATCGACGCAGGTACCGTCCGGCCCGGGGATCGGCGTACTCGAGTGATCGGTGCGAGACGCTGCGGTGGTGAAGGGAAATCAATGGAGGTCATCGGAAACGGCTTCATCGCGCGGCATCTGCGGAGATATTTCGCCGATCGGCACCCGGGCACGACGGTTATCGCGGCAGGCGTCTCCCGCACCACGGCGAACGGCGCGGCGGAGTTCGCTCGGGAGCGGCTGCTCGTCGATGAGGTCACCCGACGATGCCGAGCCGAGAGCCGGAGGATCGTCTTTCTCTCGACGGCGGCCTCCGGGCTCTACGGCAGCCGTGGCGGACCGCACAGGGAAGACGAGCCGATCAACCCGGTCTCTCCGTACGGACGCCACAAATGGAATCTCGAGGCGATGATCGCCGACTCCGGGGTGGACTGGCTGACCCTGCGGCTCAGCTCGCTGGTCGGCGACGGCCAGCCCGCGCACCAGCTGGTGCCGTCTCTGACGGCGCAGATCGAAGCCGGCGTGGTGACCGTGTACCAGGGCAGCCATCGCGATCTGCTCGACGTACGTCACATGGTGGACATCCTGGACCACCTGCTCGCGGCGAAGGTGTGTCGAACCGTGGTCAACGTCGCCTCCGGGACGCCGCAGCCGGTCGACCACATCGTCACCTGCATCGAACGGCGGCTCGACACGTCCGCGCGCTGGGACTTCATGACCGGCTCCTCGGGCGGTGCCGTCGTGTCGATCGACCGACTGTGTGAGCTGGTTCCCGAGGTGGCCGCCTACGGTTTCGGCCCCGGCTACCTCGAACGGCTGATCCATCGCTACGTCTCGCCGGCGTCCGACGAGGAGTCGCACGTTCCCGCCCGGCCGCGGGCGGAGGAGGAGCACCATGACGGAACGACGATCGGAACCGGCTTCCGCGACGGCCCGGCCCGATGACCGCAGGCACGTGGCCTGCCTGCTCTATCCGGCGTACGGCCACACCCTCCCCGCGCTGGAGGTCGTGGCCGAGCTGGTGCGCCGAGGCAACCGGGTCACCTGTTTCGTCGGTGACCTCGTGGCCGACTCCGTGGCGGCGACCGGGGCCGAGGTCGTGCCTTACGGCGTCGGGCTGAGTGCCGCCCCGCCGTTGGTCGATCCCACCGTCGACGAGATGGCGGAGGCGAGCCTGCGGCTCGTGGTCGAGACGTCGGCGGCCTGCGACGCCGTCGCCGAACGGCTGGCCGACGACGTCCCCGACGTCCTGGTCTGCGACATCGTCCTCCATCTGTGCGGCGGAGTCCTGGCGCGCGGCTGGGGCAGGCCGATGGTGCGGCTGCTGCCCACCTTCGCCTCCAACGAACACTTCTCCCTCCAGGAACGGCTGTCCGTCGGCGCCGACCAGATCGACTTCGCACATCCGGCGATGCGAGAGGTCGAGAATCGGCTCACGAGCTTCCGTGCCGCACACGGTCTCTCGACCGACGGCCAGAAGGACTTCTTCCCCGGCGACACCGAGCTGAGCCTGGTGTTCATCCCTCGGCGGTTCCAGTGTCGAGGCGAGACCTTCGGCGCGGACCATGCCTTCGTCGGACCCTGCGTCCCGCAGGCGAGCCCCCGACCGCCGGAGACGCGATGGCGGCCGCCCGGCGACGGCCTGCCGATCGTGCTGATCTCCCTGGGCACGGTGGACAACGATCGTCCCGAGTTCTTCCGTGCCTGCGTGGCCGCGTTCGAGGGCCTGCCGTGGCACGTCGTCATGACCATCGGCGACAAGATCGGCGTGGCCGAGGTCGGGCCGCTGCCGCCGAACGTCGAGGTGCGTTCGTGGATCCCACAGGCCGAGGTGCTCGCCCACGCGGCGGTGTTCGTCTGCCCCGGCGGGATGGGCTCGATCATGGGGTCGCTCGCGTTCGAGGTCCCGCTCGTCGTCGTGCCTCGCCACCCGGAGCAGTACGCCAACGCGGAGCGCGTCGCCGAGCTGGGGCTTGGCCTGCTGCTTCCCGCCGCCGAGGCGACGGGGGAGACGCTGCGGGGCGCGGTCCTGGCGGCCGCGGAGGACACGTCGACTCGGGATCGGCTGCGGGAGATGCGGGGCGAACTGGAACGGGCGGGCGGCGCCCGAGCGGCCGCGGACCGGGTCGAGGCGCTGGCGGCCGCTTCGGTCGTCGAGCCGGCCTGACGCCCGTCGGGGCGATGCGGGCGCCGAGGCGGGTGGTTCGTCTGCCGTGGTCCTCGGCGGGCCGTTCCGGAGACACGTCGGTGTGGCGCGGGCGGCGGAGGCGACCGTCGATCGATCGGGGCGGCTCACCGCCGACGGTGGGACCGTGGGAACGGCGGCGCGAGCGGGGCGGCTCGGGGCCGGGTCCGGGAGACGGCGGGGAACCTCGACCGGACGGGACCAAGAGCAGGGGCAGGGCGGCGTCGGCCAGGAGTCGATCCGTCGATGATCAAGCTGCGAGAACGCAGAGATCCACTACGGTATAGTTCTCCATGGAGACATTTGACGCCCATAGTGATTTTAATGGATGTGAGGCAAGTTGTCAACCTTCGAGTTCGAGGCCGAGCTGGCGGCCGAACGCGAGTACGTCGCGTCCCTCTACGAGAAGCTTGACGAGGAGAGGCGGAAGGCAGAGCAGGAGCTCGAACGGAACCTGCGCGAGCGCACCGCGACCAGCCCGCAGGCGCGCTGGCAGCAGCAGGCCTCGGTCGACCACCTCACCACCCGGATCCACGCGCTGAAGGTCGCGGACTCCGGGCTGTGCTTCGGCCGGATCGACGAGACCGACGGCGAGACCACCTACATCGGTCGGATCGGGCTGTTCGACGAGGAGAACGACTACGAGCCGCTGGTCATCGACTGGCGGGCGCCGGCGAGCAGACCGTTCTACTGTGCGACGGTCGCGAAGCCGGAGGGCTTGGTGCGGCGCCGCCACTTCCGATCACGCGGGCACGAGGTCGTCGACTTCCACGACGATGTGCTCGACCTGAACGCGGCCGAGGGCGGCGGGGACGCCGACAGCGCGCTCCTCGCCGCGCTCAATGCCCCGCGCGAAGGACGGATGCGGGACATCGTCGCGACCATCCAGGCCGAGCAGGACGAGATCATCCGGCTCGGCCACGGCGGCGTCGTGGTGATCCAGGGCGGCCCGGGCACCGGGAAGACGGCCGTCGCCCTGCACCGGGTGGCCCACCTCCTCTACAACCACCGGGACCGACTGGCCCGACGAGGCGTGCTCGTGGTCGGACCGAACGAGGGCTTCCTCGACTACGTCGGCAACGTCCTGCCGTCTCTCGGCGAGACCAGCGTCGTGTTCGCCACGACGGGAATGCTGATGCCGGGCGTCGTGGCCACCAGGGAGGACGGCCCCGACGCCAAACGGGTCAAGGGTTCGCTGGCCATGGTCGACGTGGTGAAGGCCGCCGTCGCCGATCGGCAGGAGCTTCCGGACGAGCCGATCCCGATCGAGCTCGACCATGTCGACGACCTCAAGGTCGACGCCAAGCTGGCCGAGCGCGCCCGGCAGTACACCCGCGACGCGGGTCTGCTGCACAACGACGCGCGCGAGGTCTTCCACCAGCACCTCGTCGAGGGCCTGGTGACGCGGGCGGTGAACCAGATCGGCAAGGGCTGGCTGGACAAGCGCGACACCGTGCTGCGTGCGGAGCTCGCCGCCGACACCACCGCCGCGCTCAAGGGCAGCGACGACGTGGTGCGCGCGGTCAACCGGCTGTGGCCGTTCCTGACACCGCAGCGGCTGCTCGCCGACCTGTTCAGCGATCGCGCGCGCCTCGCCGCGGCGGCTCCGAACCTGTCCGAGGCCGACCGGGAGAGCCTGTACCGCGAGGTCGGCGACGCCTGGACCGTCTCCGACGCGCCGCTGCTCGACGAGGCCGTGGAGTTCCTCGGCGTCGACCACTCCGCGGAGAAGCGGGCGGCGCGGGAGCGTGAGGAGCACGTCAAGTACACCAAGGGCGTGCTCCAGGTCCTGGAGACCGACGACGAGATGGACGACGAGACGCTGCGGGCCTCCGACGTCGTGGACGCCGAGACGCTCGCGGATCGCAACGAGGAACGGGACGGGCGGGACATCGCCACGCGTGCGTCCGCCGACCGCGAATGGACCTACGGACACGTCGTGGTCGACGAGGCGCAGGAGCTGTCCGAGATGGACTGGCGGATCCTGATGCGCCGCTGTCCGACGAAGTCGATGACGATCGTCGGCGATCTCTCTCAGCGCCAGTCCGCGGCGGGCGCTCGCACCTGGGGCGCGATGCTCGACCAGTACGTGCCGCAACGGTGGATGTACCGCGAGTTGACGATCAACTACCGGACGCCCTCGGAGATCATGGAGGTGGCGAGCCGGGTCCTGGCCGAGCTGGACGCGACCCTGGCCATGCCGGAGTCGATCCGCAGCAACGGCATCCGGCCGCAGGCTCGCGAGACGAACGCGGCCGCCGTGGCCGAGACCGTGGCCGAGGCGGTCCGCACGTCTCCCGAGGAGGGCGCGGCGGTGGTGATCGTGCCGGAGGGGATGACCCTCGACCTCGCGGAGTTCGGCGTCGACGCGCCGGTCCTCACCCCGCAGGCGTCCAAGGGACTGGAGTTCGATCTGGTCGTGGTCGTCGAGCCGCATCGGATACTGGCCGATCCGCTGCACGGCGCGGCGGAGCTGTACGTGGCGCTCACCCGCGCCACCCAGCGGCTCGTGGTGGTCCACTCCGAACCCCTGCCCGCCGTGCTCGACGGGCTGGAGAGCGCGGTCGCGGAGACGCGTTGAGCCGACCCGATGACCGGTGGGCGGGACGGGGAGTCTCGTCTCTCCCACCGGTTCCCCTCGGTTTGTCTCGACGACGAGGTCTCGATTTCTCCGAGAACTCCGTTACCCTCGATCGAGACCAGGGAACAGCCGGTCTGTGACATCAATTGATTTCCGCTCTGGGGAGGATTCATGCGTGTCCTGTTCACGACGTTCTCGGCACGAACTCACCTGTATCCGATGGTTCCGTTGGCCTGGGCGTTTCGGGCGGCGGGCCATGAGGTCGTCGTCGCCAGCCAGCCGATGCTGACCGACGCGATCAGCGAGGCGGGGTTGCCCGCCGTACCGGTGGGCACCGACTTCAGCACGGCCGAGATCGTCGCGAACGCCGCCGACGACATCGCCAAGCCGGTGGAGATCTTCGGCTTGGAACCCGAGACTCTGGACTGGGACGAGCTGACGGCCGGATACCGGTCGTTCCTCAAGGCCGGAGTCATCCCCTTCAACGACTCGATGGTGGACGACCTCGTCGACTTCGCCGTCGGCTGGCAGCCTGACCTGGTCATCTGGGAGCCGATCACCTTCGCGGGGGCGGTGGCCGCACGGGTGACCGGCGCCGCGCACGCGCGGCTGCTGTGGGGGCAGGACGTGTGGACACGGACCCGCGAGCACTTCGTCCGGTCGAGGGACGCGCGTCCCGTCGAGGAGCGGACGGACCTTCAGGCGGACTGGCTGACCGGCGTCCTGCAGCGCCACGGCGCCGACTTCCACGAAGAGGTGGTGAACGGCCAGTGGACGATCGACCCGATGCCCGCCGCCCTGCGGCTCGACGTCACGACGCCCTCGGTGCCGATGCGATACGTCCCCTATAACGGTCGTTCTCCCATTCCGAATTGGCTGCGGGAACAGCCGACGCGACCGCGGATCTGCGTCACGGTGGGCATCAGTCAGCGTGAATACGAACACGTTCCCGGCCCGGGACAGAATGACATCGGTGCGATTCTCGACGCGGTCGCGGATCTCGACGCCGAGGTGATCGTGACCCTTACCGAGCGGCAGCAGGCGACGCTGGCGGAGTCCTTACGCCACCCGAACGTGCGCGCCGTGGAGTTCGTTCCGCTCCATGCGCTGCTGCCCACGTGTGCCGCGGTCGTCCACCACGGCGGGGCGGGAACCTATTCGACCGCGCTGGCCGCGGGCGTGCCGCAGCTGATCATCCCGAACATGTTCGACACGGTGCTCAAGGCACGGCAGCTCGCCGATCTCGGCGCGGGTCTGTACATCCACTCCGAGGATCTCACCGGTGCCGAGGTGCGGGCAGGCCTGGCGCGGATGCTGGCCGAGCCCTCCTTCCGCGAGAGCGCCGACCGACTGCGGCAGGAGAGCCTCGTGGACCCGACACCGGGCGAGCTGGTGCCGGTGCTGGAGGGCCTGACGACGAAGCACCGGGCCTGAGGCGGTGGCCTCGGGCCCGCCCGCCCGATCGGGCCCGAGGAGCTACCAGGAGACCGGGAGGCCGCGCAGGCCGTAGATCGTCATGTCGGCGCGCATCGGCACCTCGGCGGGATCGACGGCCAGCCGCAGTGTCGGGAATCGCCGGAAGAGCGCCGCGTAGCCGACCCGCATCTGCATGCGGGCGAGCTGCTGACCGAGACACTGGTGCACGCCGTGGCCGAAGGCCAGATGTCCGCCCGCGGCGCGGGTGACGTCGAACCGATCGGGGTCGACGAAGCGGTCCGGGTCGCGGTCGGCGGCGCTGAGCGACAGCGTGACGGTGTCGCCCGCCTTGATCAGGTGGCCGTCCAGCTCGACGTCGGCCAAGGCGGTGCGCGACGGTCCGATGTGGAAGATCGTGAGGTAGCGCAGCAGCTCCTCCACGGCGTCGTCGATCAGCGCGGGCTCGGCACGCAGCCGCTCGAGCTGCTCGGGATGACACAGCAGGGTGTAGGTGCCCAGCGACAGCATGTTCGCGGTGGTCTCGTGTCCGGCGGCGAGCAGCAGGAAGGCGATGTTGGCCAGCTCGTCGTCGGTGAGGTCGTGCTCGGTCGTCAGCCTGCCGAGCAGGTCCTCGGTCGGCTGCTGCCGCTTGCGCCGCACGAGCCGCCGTACGAACTCGTCCACGCTGATCGCCGACTCCTCGATCTGCTCGATCGTGGAGCTGAGGGTCAGGAGCACCGCCGTGTGGTGCTGGAACTCGTCGAGTTCGGAGTACGGCGCGCCGAGCAGTTCGCAGATCACCATCGAGGCGACCGGCAGCGCGAAGCAGCGCACGAGGTCGACCTCGGCGGGACCGCGCTCCATCTCGTCGAGCAGCCCCTCGACGATGTGCTCCACCCTCGGGCGCAGGTCCCGCATGCGTCGCATCGTGAACTGACCGGCGAGCAGCTGCCGGTAGCGGGTGTGATCGGGCGGGTCCAGCCGGATGAAGTTGCCGGGGTCGGCCGGTGTCCGCGGCTCCTGAGCGACGAGGTGCGGGAGCGAGGCACGCATCAGGTCCTGTCGGGAGCTGAAGCGCCGGTCGGCGAGTACCGCCCGCGCGGCCGCGTGGCTGGTCACCAGCCAGCCCAGATGTCCGTCCGGGTAGGCCATCCGAGCGATGGGCTCCCGGTCACGCAGGCGGGCGAGCTCGTCGGGGGGATCCAACGGCCGTTCGCGCAGCGTGGGCAGCGAGGTCACCTCGGGACGGCCTTGTCTCATACGATGTTCTCCTTCTCGGCTGCCGATCGTCGGGTCGCTCGGATTCGGGGTGGGTGGTCTTCCCCGGAGTCTCAGGGGAGGGCCGCTCTCGGGGGAGGGCCCGCCGAGGCGGCAGTGGACGAGCGCCGCCTCGGACGGCAATGGAGAGCAGGCAGGCGGGGACGTCGATGCGCGGGCGGGGACTGAGCGGGCCTGCCCGCGTCGATCGCGGCCGATGCCGGCGGACGTCGTGCCGCCGTCGCGGGCTCGTCGGTCGGAATGGGTCGATCCCGACCGGGCGGGTGCCCGAGACGGGGCTTGGTGCGTGCGATGCCGTGACGTCCCCGGACGGTCGGGAGCGCGGACCCGTCCGCCGATGTCGATAGCGTCGTCGTGTGTCGGCGGTCGACGTGTTCACACCTCGGAATCGCCGATGCGGGAATGACGTGTCCGGGCGCCTGTTCTCGATCGGCGTCGTTCTCGGCTGGATGATCTCCTCCATCGCCGACCGTCGTTCGGGCACGTCGTTGGGACACGCCACAGCCGTTCGTCCGAATGGATGCTACGGGGACACCATCGAGGTGATCCAGCATTGCACAGGGGAATAGGGGCGCCGCCCAGGAGAGACAGGGGTCGGATTCCGCGTTCGTGGATGGGGCGGTCCGAGAGGGCCGGACTCGTTGCGACGGCGCACGGGCCTGACCGGTGTGGACGATTCCGGGCGACGGTCTCCGCGGCGCCGCACGTGGCGGTCTTCGACAGCGGCGGCAGGGCGTGGCGCACCGCACGTGGCGACGGCGGCGACGGGCGATGACAGGGCCGCGCACGGCGCCCGCCTCCGTGGAGAAGACCGCCGCGGGTTCGTGATCGGGGATCGTGCTGGTGTGGACGACGGCAGCAGGCGGTATCGAAGTGGTGTGCTTCCCCTCGGCGTGGCTGCGCGGTGTCTTATGCTGGCGGCGGAAAGAGCATGACGGTCGATCGTCGTGGCGGGGCTCGCGCCGTCGATCCGGCGGATTTCGGCGCACCGAACGACGGACGTCGGTCGAAACACCCGCGGTCTGCCGGGAACCTCGTTGACGATGTTGTTCCGATCCGCCGTCCGCAGCGCCGGCAGGCCGGAGAAACCGTGATGTCCGCGTCGTCAGCCCGGCCAGGGCCGTCTCGATCTCCTCTCGGGAGTACGCGGCGCCCGTGGAGACCGACGAGCGCGTCGGCGTGGAGGCTTCGGTGCGGCGGCGGTGCGCCCAGGCCAGGAGTCGCGTCGGCAGAGGCACGCCGAAGTAGTGGTTGCCCGGGCCGGCGCCGACCAGGAGGTGTTCCGCTCGGGCGCACACTCGTCGCCAGTTCTCGCCGTAGGCGCGACGGTGATGTCCGTGTCGTCGTGCCATGGTATTCGGCGGACTGGTCGGCGTTCCTCTCGGTGTGGATCGGAACCAGGGAACTTCCTCTCGAATACAGCGGAATCACTCCGTGAGAACTCGTTCCGCACGCATGACGGGGAACCTCGTGATCGCGCCGACGTCGCCAGGTGCGATCGTGGAATCGAGGAGCGCGCTGCTTTCCTGGAATACACCGACTCGGACTGACTCGCCGCGATGGCCGGTGGTGCGCGCCGTCGACCGACCATTCCCCGAGGTCCGCTTCTTCGACGGGCGGGACGTTCTCCGCCGGTGCGTCGCACCCGAGGGAATCGTCGTCCACGTCGGAGAGGCACTCGATCCGTGCCTCGGCGCCGCCGGTGCCCTCCCGTGCCGGCGCGGCGGCCGTGGTCTCGCCGGCGCGCGGCCGGAATCGGCCGCGGCGTTCCCGGACGTCCGGTCGCGCGCGTGCTGCGATCGGCGCCGTTCGGCGGGTCCGATCGGGCGAACCGGTCCGGGGGACCACGCCCGGTGCGGGGTGCGCCCGCCGCGGCCTCGTCGTGAGAACCCGAGTCCCGGTGACGTCGTCGTCGGGTCCGTCGATCGGCGCCGCTGATCAGGTGCGTCGGCGCCGTGCATGCGGTCGAGCCCGCCCGGCGACTCGGCGCGCGTCCTCGTCGCGCGGTGCCGATCGGCGCCCGCCGGGCCGATCACCGGTGGGCGGCACGGCGGCGGCCACGCCTGCGCAGGTGGGGGATTGACGAGGAACCCGACGAACCTGACGCTCGATCACGACCCTGCCCGGCGGCGACGAGGCGGCCGGTCGAATCGCCGTCTCCGACGCCGCCCGTGACGCGGCGAAGCAAAGCGCGATCCGTTGGGCGTCGGCCGGAGCGGACCGCGCCGCGCGCCGCCGCGCACCCAGCCCGCCGGAACGAACGACGAAGCGACGACGACGAGGAGTTCCGCATGTACCGCAGACACCGACGGCCGGCGGGACGACGGCCGCGCACCCTGACGACCGTTGCGGCCGTCGGCGCCACCCTGCTTCTCGGCCTCACCACGACGGGCATCGCGGCCCCCACGCCGACCGAGGCGACGCCCGGCGGGCCGCAGCAGCTCGTACGCCCCATGGAGAACCTCGGACGCGGCGTGGTGGCGGTGCGGGCAGCCGACGACAACGTGTTCGTGTCCTGGCGGCTGCTCGGGCTCGACCCGGCAGGCCTCGGCTTCCACCTGTACCGATCCGCCGACGGCGGCGACTGGGTGCGGCTCAACGACGACGTCCTGACCGACGGGACGAACTTCCTCGACACCGCCGCCGACCTGAGTCGACAGAACGCCTACCGGGTGACGACCGTCCTCGACGGAGTCGAGGGCGTGCCGAGCGAGCCGTTCGCCCTGTCCGCGGACCATCCCGAGGAGCCGGTGGTCCGCATCCCGCTGCGGCCGGGCGGCGCCGTCAAGTTCGCCTGGGTCGGGGATCTCGACGGCGACGGCGACTTCGACTACGTCATCGACCGGCAGACCGCGCCCCAGACGTTGGAGGCCTACACCGACGAGGGCGAGTTCCTCTGGGAGGTGAACATGGGGCCGAACAGCATGGACCAGGACAACATCGAGGGCGGGTCGGCCACGATCAACGTCGGCCACAACGACGGCGTGACCGTCGCGGACCTCGACGGCGACGGCCGGGCGGAGGTGGCCGTGCGGGTCGCCGACGGAGTCGTCTTCGGCGACGGGACGACGCATCGAGAACAGGACGACGTGCGCCAGTCGATCGCCGTGCTGGACGGCGAGACCGGTGCCCTGCGCGCCGCGGCCCCGGTACCGGACGACTACCTGGCCGACGGCCCGATGTACGCACGGCTCGGCGTCGGACACCTCGACGGCGTCACCCCGAGCGTGGTGGGCTACCTGAAGAACCGCATCGGCGACGGAGGCTTCAACCTCGTCATCGCGGCCTGGCGCCTCGACGGCGACGACCTCGTCCGCCAGTGGCGATGGCTGCGCGGCGATCAGGACGCGCCGGACGGCCACAACACCCGCATCATCGACGTCGACGGGGACGGCCGGGACGAGATCGTCGAGATCGGGTTCGTCCTCAACGGCGACGGCACCCTGCGCTACTCCCTCGCCGACGCGGGCATCGTCCACGGCGACCGCTTCCACATCGCCGACCTGGACCCGGCGCGACCGGGCCTGGAGGGCTACGGGGTACAGCAGGACAACCCGAGCGGCCTGCGCGAGTACTACTACGACGCCGCGAACGGCGAGATGATCTGGCAGCACTTCGGCGAGGGCGTCAGCGACGTCGGACGCGGGATGGTCGGCGACATCGACCCGCGTTTCCCCGGCATGGAGGCCTGGTCCTTCTCCGGTGTCTACAACGCCCCGACCGACTCGCTCACCGAACCCGACACCGGGCTGGCGCCATGGCCGCAGCTGGGGCTGTGGTGGGACGGCGACCTCACCATGGAACTGCTCAACGACGGCAAGTTCGAGAAGTGGGACCCGGAGAATCCGACGCCGAGCAACAGCCTGCCTCGGCTGTTCCGGAACACCGACTACGGGGCGGTCAACGCCCACGGGGTGAATCCCGCGCTCGTCGGCGACATCCTGGGGGACTGGCGGGAGGAGGTCGTCTACACCAACGCCGCGCGGGACGAGCTGATCGTCTTCACGACCGACCAGCCCACCGACACGCGGCTCTACACCCTGGCCCACAACCCGGCCTACCGCAACGCCATGACGCTGCACGGCTACCTGCAGTCCCATCACGTCGACTACTTCCTCGGCCACGGGATGAGCGAGCCCCCGAGGCCCGCGATCGCCTACGTCGGCGGGTGACGGCCGAGGGGCGGTGCGCGGACCGGGTGAGCCGGTGCGCTGGCCGCACTCGCGGAACACGCGGCCCGGGCCGGTGTCGGGTCGGCGGGGGAGGCATCGGCCGGTCGGCGTCAAGCCGGCGGGAAGGCGACCCGCCTGCCGGGCCTCGACGTCGACGCCCGGCCGCCTCATCGGCCCGCCCGCCGTCCCGCGGGAAGCCGGCCCGCGGGGCGGACCCGGCCTCGGGCCGCTCGACGCGGCCGGGATCAGGCGAGTCCGTCGCGGATCCGATTGATCAACACCGCCGCGGGCCGGTCGGCCGACGCCGCCCAGGTCGCCTCGTCCTCGTCGAGCTCGGCCGTCGCGACGACCTCGCCGAGGTCGAGATCGTGCTCCTCGGCCGCGGCGGAGACGAAGTCGACCAGGCGATCCGCGGCTTCGCAGTTCGCGACGGCGTCGCCGAGGTCTTCGCCGTAGGCCTGGCTCACGGCAGCCACGACCGCTTCGAGGTCGTACATGGGGTGTCCCTTCGGGCCCGGAGTCGCTGCCGTCGATGGTGCGACTCGAACGATGGTGAGCAGGCCTGGCGCCGCTCCACACCTGGTGAGCGGGTGCATGGTCGCTTCCGGGTGCGGCTCGGCGACGGGCGGAGTCGGGAGGGGACCCCGACCCGACGGCGGCCGAGTACTCGATCATCGCGATCGTCGCATACGGCAGCGGCGGAGCGGCAACGGGCAGTCCTGACCGTAATCCCGCGGCGTCGCCCGCCTGGTCGCACGTCTCCTCCGCCGCAGGCCGACGAGCAGGCCCGCCTCGCCGCCGGGAGCCCGGCCCCGCGCTGATGAGGCACCGCGGGGCCGAGAGCAGGACTTCGATGTCATCGGCGACTCGCCGTTCTTCGACTGCGAGGTGACGGCCGGCCCGACCGGTCGCGGCGGCCGCCATCGATTCTCACGGTCTCCGAGCACAGCCGCGCGGACCCGCGACGCCAGGCCGTCCATGCACCCCTACGGCGTGGGGGCGGCGGGCCGGGACCGGCCGGGCGGACACGGTCGGCCGAACGGCGGCAGGGCGGCGGGGCGAGAGCGGCGGCCGCGGCCCCTGCGATGGCCCGCCGCCCGCCGCGCCGCGCGTCGTGCGCTACCGCCCGCCCTCGGCGTCACCGGATCCGACGTCGACGCTCGCGAATCGCCGCAGCCGCAGACTGTGGCTCACGACCAGCAGCGAGGACAGCGACATGGCCGCGCCTGCGATCAGCGGGTTGAGCAGGCCGAAGGCGGCCAAGGGGATGCCCGCCAGGTTGTAGACGAACGCCCAGCCGAGATTGCCGTGAATGGTGCGCAACGTCTGATGGGAGAGCAGGATCGCGTCGGCGACGACCCGGAGATCGTCGCGCACCAGGATGACGTCGGCCGAGCGCAGCGCGATGTCGGTGCCGCGGGCCATCGCCAGGCCCAGATCCGCCGTGGCCAGGGCCGGTGCGTCGTTGACGCCGTCGCCCACCATGGCCACCCGGCGGCCCGCGCGCCGCAGCTCGGCCACGGCCGCCGCCTTCTCGGCGGGCAGCACGCCCGCCGACACCTCGCCGATACCCAGCTCCTCGGCGACCGCGCGCACCGTGACCTCGTCGTCGCCGCTCAGCAGCAGGGTCCGCAGCCCGATCTGGTGCAGTTCGGCGACGGCCTCCCGGGCCCCGGACCTGATCTCGTCGCGTACCACCAGCAGGCCTGCGACGCTCCCGTCGACGGCCACCACGACGACCGTCGCGCCGGTCCGCCGGGCCGTGACCAGCCGCTCGGACACCGCGGCGTCGATCGAGACGCCCTCGTCCACGAGCAGCGAGGCCCGACCGACCAGGACCGCGCGGCCGTCGACCTCGCCGCGTGCCCCGAGTCCGGGCAGCGCCGTGAACCGCTCCACCTCGGGCAGGTCGTCGAGTTCGGCCTCGGCCCGTGCCGTCACGGCCGCCGCGATGGGATGCTCCGAGGCCTTCTCGACCGCCCCGGCGAACCGCAGGACCTCTGCGGCGGGGTGCGTGCCGACGGCGACGACCTCGGTGAGCGTCATCCGTCCGGTGGTCACCGTCCCCGTCTTGTCCAGCACGACGGTGTCGATGCCCCGGCTGGTCTCCAACGCCTCCGGGCCCTTGATGAGGATGCCGAGCTGAGCCCCTCGGCCGACCCCCACCATCAACGCGGTCGGGGTGGCCAGCCCCAGCGCGCAGGGGCAGGCGATGATCAGCACCGCGACGGCGGCTCGGAACCCCTCCGTCGCGGCGTGGCCGGTGAGCAGCCAGCTCGCGAAGGTCACCGCCGTGATCACGAGCACCACCGGGACGAACACCGCGCAGATCCGATCGGCCAGCCGTTGGACACGCGCCTTGCCCGCCTGAGCGCGTTCGGCGAGGGCACTCATCTGCGCCAGCTGAGTGCGCGCTCCGACGGCGGTGGCCGTGACCACGAGCCGGCCGCTCAGGTTGATCGTCCCGCCGACCACCGTCGCCTCGGGACCCACCTCGGCGGGCACCGACTCGCCGGTGATCGCGCTGGTGTCCACGGTGGACATGCCGCGTTCGACCCGTCCGTCCGCGGCGAGCTTCTCGCCGGGCCGGACGACGAACAGGTCGCCGACCGCGAGGCTGCCGATGGGGACGACCGTCTCCACTCCCGCCCGCAGCACCCGGACCTCCTTGGCGGCGAGCCCGTCCAACGCCGTCAGCAGATCGACGGCCTGATGCCGGGACCGCAGCTCGAAGTAGCGGCCCGCCAGCAGGAAGGTCGTGACGCCCGCCGCGACCTCCAGGTACACCGCGTCGGCCCCGGCGGCGGTCGTGCCGAAGCCCAGCCAGTAGCCCGGCTCCCCGGAGCCGCCCAGCAGCAGGGAGAAGACCGACCAGCCGTAGGAGGCCAGGACGCCGAGCGACACCAGCGTGTCCATCGTCGACGAGCCGTGCCGCAGCGCCCGCAGCGCCGCGCGGTGGAACGGCGCCGCGGACCAGAAGACGACGGGAGTGGCCAGCAGGAGGCACAGCAGCTCCCAGTAGGGGAACCGCAGCTCGGGTACCAGTGCCAGCGTGATGGCGATGTTCCCGAGCGGCACCGCGAGCAGCGCGGCGACCGCCAGCCGTCGCCGCAGCTCGCGAATCTGCCGAGACCGCGACGCACGCTGCTCGGCGGCCCCCGGCGCCCGGCGGACCGCGGCCTGATAGCCGGCGCGTTCGACCACGGCGACCAGATCCGCGGGCGTCACCGCGGGCGTGTGATGCACCACCGCGCGCTCGGTCGCGAGGTTCACCGAGGCGCGGGCGCCGTCGACCTTGTTCAAGGCCCGCTCCACACGCGCCGCGCAGGCGGCACAGGTCATCCCGCCGAGGACTAGTTCGACACGCTCCTCGGCGGTGTCCGATGGTCGGGTGCGGGCGGACTGGGGATGGGAGGACATGGCTCTCCGTCATTCCGGTGGCTGCTGTCGGTGGTGACGGCGACAGGACCGGACCGCGAACGCGCTCGACAGCGTACGCCTGTCACCGGGCGGTGCCTGCTCCGCCCGGCCACGTCGCCATCGTCGAAGATCTCGGGAACCGACGGGTCGTGCCGTCCGACTACCTGCACGGTGACGGTGACGGCCGCCTGCGACGGCGGAGATTCCGGAGAGGAGAACCGAGACGACAGACGTCCTCCCTCGGCACAGGGCGACGACGGCGGTCGCCGCACCGTGGAACGCGTCGAGGCCCGTGCCGGTCCGAGACCCGGCATCGTCGCTCTCGCTCCGCTCGGGCGCGCCGACACGCATTCGCCGTCGGTCACGAGCCACGCCCCTCGGCTCGCCCGGGGCCGCCGAGATCCGCCGCCGGGTTCTCCTGCCACGACGGGCGGTCCGGCGCCGCCGGGCAACGGTCCGTGCGGGCCGTCGGGGACAGCGGATCGACCCGCCGTCGGACCGGCGTCCAGGACCGGCGCACGACGGGACCGGGACCCGGAGCGTGGGGCGCCGACCGTCCATGCCGTGCCGGCGCCCACCAGGCCTGACGATCGACTCCACGGCATCGTGCTCGGCGCGACCGGGCCGTCTTGGCGTCCGGCAGGTCGGTCGCCTGATCCGACAGCACCTCCGCCAGCCCGTGCACCATGCTCGGGCAGTCTGGCCGCGGCCTCAGTCCCGGCGATCGGCCAGTGCCGCCAGCATCGCGTTGTAGGAGTCCAGTTCGCCGTCGGCGCCGCGTTCCGCGCCGTCGCGACGATCGTGCCGCCGCGAGTCCCGATCGTCCTGACGAGACCACTGGATCAGCAGCGCGATGAGCACGATCACCATCGGCACCTCGCCCGCGACCCAGGCGATCCCGCCGCCCAGCCGCTGATCGGCGAGTAGATCGGGCACCCACGGCACGTCCAGCCTTCGGTAGTACATCTCGCCGATCAACGTCGGCCTGCTCATCAGCAGCACGCCGAAGAAGGCGTGAAAGGGCATGGCGGCGAACAGCATGCCCAGCCTGGCCAGGTGCGGCAGCGGCCGAGGCGGCCGGTCCACCCCGATGACCAGCCAGTAGAAGACGTAACCGGACACCAGGAAGTGGACGGTCATCAGCTGGTGCGCCCAGTGCTCCGGCATCGCCGCGTCGAACAGGCCGGTGAAGTACAGCCCGAAGAGCGAGCCGATGAACACCACCGACGCCGTCACGGGATGCAGCAGCAGCCGGGCGGCCCGGGAATGCGACAGCGCCACCAGCCATTCCCTCGGTCCCGGCGGCCTGCCTTCGCCCGCGGTGGGCAGCGCCCGCAGCGCCAGCGTGATCGGGCCGCCGAGCACC
The DNA here is from genome assembly GCF_002234535.1 of Actinoalloteichus hoggarensis. Classification (NCBI taxonomy): domain Bacteria; kingdom Bacillati; phylum Actinomycetota; class Actinomycetes; order Pseudonocardiales; family Pseudonocardiaceae; genus Actinoalloteichus; species Actinoalloteichus hoggarensis. The sequence continues at coordinate 3,586,550 of NZ_CP022521.1, read as the reverse complement.
AGCAGCACCGGGGCCAGCATGTTCAGGGTCATGTGCGTCGCCATGTGGACGCTGAAGGCGCCCGGCGCGAAGCGGCCGAGCCCGGACGACGTCGCGACCAGGACGACCAGGCAGCCGCCGATCCAGGCCGCCGTGCGCCCCAGCGGCCACCGATCTCCTCGGCGGTGCAGCCTGCGCACCCCGAGCAGGTAGAGCACCGAGCCCGCGAGCGCGCCGACGCCGACCACCAGGTTGAGTCGCCAGCCCAGGACCATGCCCGCCAGGTCGGGAGCCGAGAGCAGCTCGTAGCCGATCAGCGTCTCCATGATCGAGGCGGGATCGAGGAGGAACGCGGGCAGCACGAGGCGGCTCGACGCGACCGACACCCCGGCGGCCAGCCCCAGCACGAGCACCTCGACCAGGAGCAGCGGCGCCACCGGACGTCGATCGTCGGACGACAGCCGCCCCCGCCACCTCCGGCGCAGCACCACCGTGATCGCCACGAGCCCGATCAGGATCAGCGCCTTGCCGACGACCAGCAGCCCGTAACCGGTGGTGAGCAGCCCCTCGGGTCGAGCGCCGATCAGCCCGCTGATCACTCCCGAGCCGCCGAGGACGACGAGACAGCCCAGCGAGAGGCGGTGATAGCGCCGGATCGCCGGCTCCTGGTCCGTGCCGCCGCGCCGCACGTGTAGCAGCAGCGCGACCAGCGTGCCCAGCCACACCGCCGCCGCGAGCGCGTGCCACAGCATCGCGTTCGTCGCCACGTCATGCCAGGCGCCGACGGCGGCATGACCGACGACCACCGGGACGAGCACGCCGAACGCCGCGATCGCCGTGAGCCCCACGACCGGACGCCACGACAGCGTCCACCGCGTCCCCACGGCGACGACGACGGCGCAGACCAGCACGACGAGCCACGCCGTCGGCTCCTCGAGCGCGTCGACGAGGCCCCACAGGATCTCCGGATCCGCCAGCATCGTCACCGGGCGCCCCGCGAGGTCGGCGGCGCTGAACGGGACGAGCAGCGCCGCCGACACCGCCCAGCAGACCGCCGCCCGCGCGGCCGTCCGCAGCGCCGCGTACCCGTCGGCGGTCACGCCGCCGGTCGGCGCCGCCGGGGTGCAGAAGGCGGCGAACACCAGAGCGCCGAGGCAGACGGCGCTCGCGAGCCGGGCGGACAGCCGCAGGAGCGTCGCGCCCAGCGACGTGACCAGGCCGGGATCCTGGTCGCCCAGTGGCGCGTGCACGTCCCCGGCGAGCAGCACGGTCAGCGTCACGACCGCCACGGCGATCGCGGCCGACAGCAGCAGGCCTACCCGGATCAGCCCGCGGGTTCTGAGATCTGGCTTGTCACGTCTGCGCACCATCCAGGGGTCGGCTCCGCGGCCCGGAAGGTTCCCGGGCCTTCGGCGGCCGCGCGGTCCCCTCGCGGCGTCCTGGCGACTCCGCCACGACATCGGGCCAGGTCGGCGTGCCGAGACGGGTGGCGGCCGCCGTGGACGGGGCGGGCAGGCGAGACGATCGTCACGCCTCGGGTCTCGGTGTGCGCCGGGAACCCGGCGGCGTCGGTCGTCGTCCCGGCCGCGATGTGCCGCCGGAGCGCCCACGGCGGCCCGGGAACTTCCGGTCCCGTCGGCCCGACCGTGTCAACGACGCCCCTCGGCCGCTGTCGCGGGGCGTGGCGACGACGGAGTGAGGAGACGACTGTGGTGACTCGGCGAGGTTCGGCCACCGTGGCGGCGGCGATCCTGATGTTCTCGGCGGGATGCGCGAGCCCGGCACCGGATGCCCGGCCCGCCGACGCGGCGTTGCGGGACGGCCCGGCAGGCTATCCGGTGGTCATCGAGAACTGCGGCACCGAGTACAGCTTTCCCGCGCCGCCCGAGCGCACCGTGGTGATGAACGGCGGCTCGGTCGCCGAGGTCTCGTCGATGCTCGCGCTGGGACTGGGCGATCGGATCGTGGCCAACGCCCAGAACTACGGAACCTCGGAGGTCGAGGGCAGGCAGCAGGAGATCGACGCGCTGCCCACCGGAGGCCTCGCGCTCACCGAGGCGGGCGACATCCCGCGCGAGGCGATGCTCGAGCTGCGGCCGGACTTCGTGCTCGCCACCTACGACGGCGGCTTCTCCGCCGACCTCGGCCACGCCACCCGAGAGGACCTGCGGCGGCTCGGGGCGAACAGCTACGTCCCGGCCCGCAGCTGTGGCGCGGCGGGCACGGTGGAGGGCGAGCCCGTCATCGAGGACAGCTATGAGCTGATCACCGACCTCGGCCGGATCTTCGGCGTCGAAGATCGCGCCGAGGAGGTCGTCGCCCGGTCGCGCGCGGCGATCGAGGCGGTCGAGGCCGCGGTGGCGGGGGTGGAGCCGAAGAACATCCTCGTCCTGTTCGTCGGCATGAGCATGGGTTCCGGCGGCCTCGGCGACGTCGGCGCCACCGGCATCTGGAACGACGTCCTGGCACGCGCGGGTGCGGCGAACGCCTTCGGCGACGCCTCCGAGGGCATGTTCGCCGACGTGAGCCGCGAACAGGCCGCGCGGGCCGCCGTCGACGGCGTCGTCATCGTGAGCTACCGGCACCCGGACCCCGAGTCGGAGGCCCACCGGCTCTTCGACGAGTACCCGCAGTGGCCCGCCGCCCGCGACGGGGACTTCGTCGTGCTGTCGGACTCGATCTACCTCGGCCCGAGCAACGCGGAGGCCGTCGAGGCCGTCGCCCGCATGGCACACCCGGAGAGGTTCTGACGTGGTGCGGGTGACGCAGCCCCGTCCGAGGACCTCTGCCCGGCGGCGAGCCGAACGGCGGGGCACGGCACCGTTCGGTCGGGTTCCCCTGCCGCCGCTGGCGGCAGCCCTGTCGGTCCTGCTCGCCGTGGCGATGCTGGTGGCGATCGGGATCGGCTCCGTCGACATCGCGCTGTCCGATGCCTGGCAGGTGATCGTCGACCGGGTGGCGGGGCGCCCGCCCGCCGACGTCGTCGACGACCAGATCCTGTGGACGTACCGGGTGCCCAGGGTCCTGCTCGCCGCGCTCTGCGGGGCGGGTCTGTCGGTCGCGGGCGTCGTCCTGCAGGCCGTGGTCGCCAACCCCCTGGCCGATCCCTACATCCTCGGGATCTCCTCCGGTGCCTCGGTCGGCGCCGTCCTCGTCATGACCGCCACCTCCGGCGTGTTCGCGGGACTCGCCGGCCTCGGGGTCGCGGGCGCGGCGTTCCTCGGCGCGCTGCTCGCCGTGGTCCTGGTCTTCGCCCTCGGCAGGCACGGCGGCAGGCTGGTGCCGACTCGGCTGGTCCTCGCGGGCGTCGCGGTGGGCTACCTGCTGGCCGCCGTCACCAGCTTCATCCAGTTGCAGGCGAATCCGAACGAGCTGCGACGGGTGATGTTCTGGATGCTGGGCAGCGTCGCGGGCGCCCAGTGGGAGCAGCTGCCGCTCACCGCCGTCGTCGTCCTGGCGAGCACCGGGCTGCTCGTCCTCTACGGCAGGCGGCTCAACGCACTGGTCACCGGCGAGGAGTCGGCCACCGCCCTGGGCGTGGACGTGTGGCGGCTTCGGGTGGGCCTGCTGGTCACCGCCTCACTGCTCACCGCGTCGTTGATCTCGGTGGCGGGCGGCATCGGCTTCGTGGGGCTGATGATCCCGCATCTGGTGCGGCTGGCCTTCGGCGTCGACCACCGACGACTGCTCCCGCTGTCGGCGCTGATCGGCGCGTCCTACCTGGTACTGGTCGACCTGCTGGCCCGCTCCGTCGACCCGCCCAACGAACTGCCGTTGGGCATCGTCACGGCCGTCTTCGGCGCGCCGTTCTTCGTCTGGCTGATTCGGCGTGGCCGAGGATTGGAAGCCGCATGAGACTGCAGCTGTCCGAGGTGGACCTCGCCATCGCGGGAAGACGGATCGTCGAGGACGTCTCCTTCGAGGTGTCCCCGGGTGCCTTCGTCGGGCTCGTCGGCCCGAACGGCAGCGGCAAGACGACCGTGTTGCGGTCGGTCTATCGGTCGCTGCGGCCCGAGGCGGGCGTCGTCCGCGTCGGCGACGACGAGGTCTGGCGGCTGGGCCCCCGCCAGGCGGCCCGCCGTACCGCTGCCGTGCTCCAGAGCGACGCCTCCTCGGCGGGGCTGACCGCCGCCGAGGTCGTCGCGCTCGGGCGGACAGCGCATCACGGCCTGCTGGAGCGCCCCGGTTCACGGGACCACGACGTCGTCCGGGACGCCATGGCCAGGACGGCGACGGTCGACTTCGCCGATCGGGCGTTCGGGACGCTGTCCGGCGGCGAGCGCCAGCGCGTCCTCGTCGCCAGGGCGCTGGCACAGGAGCCCCGGCTGCTCATCCTCGACGAGCCCACCAACCACCTGGACGTCCGCGCCCGGTTCGAGTTGCTGGAGCTGGTGCGTGCGACGGGGATCACCACCCTGGCGGTGCTGCACGAACTGGAGATGGCGGCGCGGGCCTGCGACGAGCTGGTGGTCCTCGACGGCGGCCGGATCGTGACGACCGGCCCCGTCCTGGAGGTGCTCACCCCCGAGGTGCTGCGCACCGTCTTCGGGGTCAACGCCGAGGCACGGCGGCATGCCGACGGGGTGGTGCGCATTCACTACGCCGCCGACCCGCTCGCGGCGTCCGACGTCGTGAGCCGGGCGGTGCGAGCGCCACGAATCCGCCTGCCGCCCCCGTAGGCCCGGCCGGGGGAAGGCGGAGCGGCGGCGCCGTCGTGCCGGGCGGGGCGCCCGTCGTGCCGAGCGCGGGGACGGCGAGCGGGCGGCAGGAACCGCCGATTCGCCGGCGGGACACGGCGTCGTCAGCCGGTCTCGTGGGCCTGGTCGCGGGCCGCGAGCAGGTCGTCCCTCGCCCGGGCCACCCGCGAGCGGATGGTCCCGACCTCGCAGTCGCAGACCTTCGCGGCCTCCGCATAGGACAGACCGAGGACCTGGGTGAGCACGATCGCCGAACGCCGTGACTCGTCGAGCGAGTCGAGCAGCATGTTGAGCTCCACGATGTCCTCGAAGCCGGCCGACCGTCGATGCCTGCGCGCGGCGTCGGCCTCGGCGGCCTGCTGCCAGTCGACCTCGGCGGACACCCGAGGGCGAGCCGCCCGCGACCGAATTCGGTCGACCACGACGCGGCGGGCGATGGAGAACAGCCAGGTGCGAGAGGAGGAGCGGCCCGCGAAGCCGGGCAGCGCGGTGAACGCCCGGAGGTAGGTCTCCTGTGTCAGGTCGTCGGCGCCGCCGGGACCGTCGAGATGGGCGAGAAACCGCCAGACGTCGGCCTGCGTCGCACGGACCCATGCCTCCAGCGCCGACCGATCCCCGCGACCGGCGGCGAGCGCGAGTGCGGTGATCTGCTCGTCGCCCAGTCGATCGCCCTTGCGAGTCACGGGCCTCACAGTAGTCGAGGTGCGGGTGTGACCCAGCACGTGATGCGGCGACAATCAGGGCATGAACTGTGCGAAGTACCGGGAGGCCGTGTCGGCGCGTATCGACGGCGAGACCGCCGTTCTGCCGGAGTCGGAGATCACCGGGCACCTCGGCAGTTGCACCGCCTGCCAGGCCTGGGAGCGCTCCGTCACCGAGCTGCGCCGTTCGATGCACGTCCGGGCCGCGCCGGAGGTCCCCGACCTCACGGCCCGCATCATGACGCTGCCGTACCGCGCCGCGCCGCAGCGCCCGCCGATGCGGCGAATCCTGTTGGGCCTCGTCGCGATCGCGCAGATCGTGCTCGGCGCGGCTCAGCTGTTCGGCTTCGGCGAGCACGTGCACGCCGCCCACGAGCCGGGACTCATGGCGGGGCACCTGATCAACGAGAGCGCGGCGTGGAACCTCGCACTGGGTGTCGGACTGCTCTGGGCCGCCGTGCGGACCCACGCCGCGGCGGGACAGCTGCCGATGCTCGGCGGTTTCGCGCTGGTGCTGGGGGTGGTCTCGATCGCCGACCTGATCGCCGGCCTGGCGACGCCGGAGCGGGTGCTCTCCCACGGGCTGGTGTTCGTCGGAGTGATTCTGTTGATCTTCGTGTCCCGAGGCGAGCGGGAGAAGGGGCTCCCCGGGCCGTCCCGCGTCGGGGATTCGGACGACGACGACCGGCCCGGCGCGCTGCCCGCCGCCGTCCGCCTGCTGCGCGGTGCGGACGGGCCCTCGCGAGCGCGGGCGAACGCCAAGGTCGACCGCGCCGCCTGAGACCTCCGCGAGACGGCTCCGGCCGAAGACGGCGGGTACCCGCCTCGCGGTCAGAGCGGCGTGGGGCGGTCCCGCGTCGTGAACATAGAGTGTGGCGATGAGCCCGATCGTCGTGCTGGACGCGCCCTCCAACCTCGGTCTGCGGATGCCCGCCCCCGGTGTCCTGCCCGGCTGCTACAAACTGGCCGGGGCGCTGCGAGATCAGGGCCTGCCGCACAGGATCGGCGCACGGGACGCGGGTCACGTGGTAGCGCCGAGGTACGACGTCTCGGACTGGTCACCGGGTGACGGGCTCTTCAACGGCGCGGCGATCGCCGAGTACACCGCGCGCCTGGCCGACCGGGTCGCGCGCCACCTGGATCGGGGCGAGTTCCCGGTCCTCCTCGGCGGCGACTGCAGCATCCTCCTGGCTCCGCTGCTGGGCCTGCGCCGCCGAGGCCGCTACGGACTCGCGTACTTCGACGGCAGCGCGGACTTCCTCCGCCTGGCGCAGGCGGGCCGGTCCGGCGCGGCCGCGGGGGAGACGCTCGCCCTGGCCACCGGCCGCGGCCGGGCCGACGTCACCGACATCGACGGCCTGGGCCCGTACCTTCAGGACGGTGACGTCGTCGTGCTCGGCAACCGGGCCGAGGACGAGGACGTCGCGAATCTGGCCGAGGCGGGCATCGCCTGTCGGACGGCGCCGCGAATCCAGGCCGACGGCCCCGCCGAGGTGGCCGCACAGACCCTGCGACACTTCGACGGCCTCGACGGCTTCTGGGTGCACCTCGACGTGGACGTCCTCGACATCGACGTGCTCCCCGCCGTCGACGCACCCGACCCCGGCGGTCTTCAGTACGACGAGCTTCTCGACCTGCTGCGTCCGATGCTCGCCGACGAACGCTGTGTCGGCCTCAACGTGACGATCTACGACCCGGATCTCGATCCGGACGGCCGCTACGGCGCCGAGCTCACCGACGCGCTCGTCGCGGCCTTCGAGGGACGGCGGTAGGGGCGTCGAGCGAGGCCCGTCGCCGGTCGGAGCGGCGGCCGGGCGCGGCCGCGGCCCGCGGCTGAGCGGACGGACGGCAGGTCACAGCGGACCCGGCGGCCGGGCTGCCGCAGCACGGCGCGCGGTCGGGTTCTCGTCGGGAACGACGTCGGAGCCGCTGAGGGCGGGCCTGTCGGACGGGCGGCCACCACTTGCCGCGCGCCTGCGGCACCCGGTGGACACCGTGCGGGCCGGGGAGGTCAGGAGGTGGCCTGCCGTCTGCGGAGTTCGATGCCGCCTTCCTCGCGACGCGCCCCGAGGGAGGCAGGGCGTACGGCGCCGTGTGCAGTTCGTCGGCCTCGCCGGTCGCCTCCGGGAACGCTCGGCCGTGCGGCACCGCGAACACCCGGCGAGGAGTTCTCGTGCCACGCCGCGCCCGCGGTGTTCGGCGGCGGTGCCGATCAGCCCGTGTCGGGGCCTCGGTCGCCGGGTCCACACCCGGGCCAGACCGAGGTGGTCGCCGGTGACCCGATCGACGGCGATCAGCTGCAACGCCGGATCGAACTCAGGGTCGGCGAGGGTGCCCCGGACGAACCGGGCGGGATCGTTGCGCCAGCCCGTCGCGCCGGGCCGGAATGCCCCGTGGTCGTCCCTCCGCGGCGTCGGCCACCCCGCCCGGCGTGATCGTGCCGTGGCTCAGCCGAACCGATGCTCGTTCATACACTCGACATACGCGTAGGTATTCGGCTTGAGGTGATCACAGGGGCCGGCGGCGCGAGGGGCGACGGCGCCCGGCAGCACTGCGGCGGTCAGGGCGAAGACCCAGAGGAATCGACTCATCGTGCTCCGATCGAGATCCGCGGCGTCGGCGGTCGCCGACGGGCCCATCGATTGTCTAGGCGGCTCATCGAGAGCGTCAAGATCGGTGGCCTTCCTGGTCGTCATCATCCAACTTCTGTGCGATCAATAGTCACCCGAAAGTGATTCAGTGAAATAGGCGGGTTCCGGGAGGGTCCGTCGTTCTCGGATCCTGGAAAGGAGAACGGAGCCGATCCTTCGCCGGTGTCGGTTCGAACGGTTCCCGCGAGCACGAGGCCTCGCCGTCGACGAGATGTCCGGTGCGGTGATTCACGGTCAGATCGTCGACGTCGGTGCGGGCGTCGCATCGAGATGAGCGGAAGGTCGGACGCTGGTGGGGGAGGCGGTGCGAAACGGGCCGTCGACGGCATCCGAGAGACGAAGTGGCGACTCCGAACCTGACAAGGCGGTGATCGGGGGGCGGGGTCGCTTACGGCGGCGGACGCACGGGAGACAACCGGTCGGCATCCCTGTCACCGCGAATGTCTTGCCGAAAAAATGAAGCGGAGGTCAGGGTGTGGTCGTTCGGTGTTCTCGAGAAGGAGCCGCGAGGAACGCCTGAGGTACGGAGCGATGCCTGACGGCCCTCGGCGTGCGATCACCGAACCGATGCGATTCGGGTGTACACACGCGAAGCCCGACTGCGGAATCGCGGTCCTCCGCGCCTAGACGGATGCCACCTCCGTCGCGGTGAGTGGCAGTGCGAAACAGGTGCGTGCGGGCTGTCCGACCTGCCGTCGTGCCCGTGATGAACTCGTCTCGGCGGACAGGTCGCGGGCGATGAATCTCGCGGGCCGTCGATTCCGTGACCTCGTATTCCGTTCCGGGGTTGACCGGACTGTCGACTGTCGTGAGCGGCTGTCGTCTCGGACCGCTCACCGGACGGCCGTGGGGCGAGATGAAGTGAGAGGCCCCGGGAACACGGCACGGCCTGGCAGGGCAAGAGGGTACCGCGTCATCCTGAGAATGGCGGCCTCGGCCACGCCGAACCACCTCCGCGCGGGCGGCCGCCGCCGTGGACCGCGGAACGTCGGAAGGGGACTCGTCAGGCCGGTGCCTGTCTGTGCTTCGTTCGGCCGTCAGGGTTCGCGGTCCGGCGTCTGCGCGTCGGTCGTACGGCCGATGTCGGTGCCTTCCGGGTACCGGCCGGCGGCGGCGCGTAATGTCGCTGGTGGCGCGAACAAAGGCGGCTGATGGACCGACAGGAAGAGGATGAGAATCGCGCCTTCCAAGGCGTGCATCGTAGTGATCGGCCATGAGGATCCCTTGCAACTGACGGCAGGATGTGTTGTGATCGGAATCCTCAGGTTTCTGAATGTCCGAGTCGGAGCTGATAGCGAAGATTGCTGGGGTTCTTAGATAAATGACCTCTGAATTTGATATCTCGAAAATGGTGTACCCGTTCTCGCGCCCAAGCTCGGACATGCCTGCGGCGGAGTACTCCTGGCTTGCCGCTCACCATCCGATCGTGAAGCTCCCGACGGCATACGGGACCGAGGCGTGGATCGTCACGGGCCACAGACTCGTGCGTGAAGTGCTCTCCGACGACCGTTTCAGCGCCCGCATGCCCGGTACCACCGCAGTGGCCGCGGAGCCGATGGATCCCCGGGACGATCCGACGACCCTGCTGTCCAACCTCGACCCGCCGGACCACACTCGGTTACGGCGACTCTTCGCCGGGTCCTTCACACCGGCGCAGGCGGAAAGGCTTCGGCCGCTTCTCGAGCAGCATGCCGAGCGGCTCCTGGACCTCGTCGTGGAGGACCGCGCACCACGCGACCTCGCATCGATGTTCGTCTTCCCCTTCGTCGGACGGGCGACCTGGCTGCTGCTCGACGTGCCGGACGTCCTGCTTCCCGATTTCGAGGAATGGAACCGCCGCCATCACCAGAGCATGGAGCCCGCGGAGAACGTGGGCCCGCCGCCCGAGGTCAATCCCGTGTTCGCGAGCAGGCTCGCGCTGCGCCGCAACGTCGAGGCTCTCATCGACCACCGCAGACGGCATCCTGGTGACGACCTGGTCAGCGGGCTGGTCCGCGAGCTCGAGTCCGGCGGCTTTCGGGACCACGCGGAGTTGGTCAATCAACTCACCGGAGTGGTGGTGGCCGCCTATGAGCCGACGTCGAACATGGTCGGTCTCGCGATCATGCGGATGCTCGCGGTGCCGGAGGACTATGCGCGGCTGTGCCGTGAACCGGAGGTGATCCCCTCCGCGGTGGAAGAAGTGCTGCGGCATCAGCTTCCGACCGACGTCGGCTTCATCCGCGTGGCGGCGGAGGACGTCGAGATCGGGGGTGCGACGGTGTCCGAGGGCGAGATAGTGATCGTGTCTCAGGAAGGTGCGCATCGGGACCCTGTGGTCTTCCCGGAACCGCTCAAGGTGGACATCGATCGACGGCCGAACAGTCACGTCGCCTTCGGACACGGCAGGCACCACTGTCTCGGGGCACCTCTGGCCCGGGTGGAGATCGCGACCGCGCTCGGCGTTCTCACGAAGCGGCTGCCGTCACTGCGTCTCGTGACGTCACTGGAGGCCGTTCCGCGCCGGACCGCGTTCGCCCAGCTGGGACCGCGCGAACTGCTTGTCGAATGGTGAGCCTCCCCGCCTCGGAACCCCGCACTCGCAACCGGAGGACAGTTCGTTGACCCACCGCCCACTCAACGTGGTCGTCATCGGGAACTCGGTGACGTACCAGCAGATTCCGCCTCGCACTCGTTCCGACGAGGGAATCTATGCGGAGGTCCTGCGCGACGACGTCGCAGCTGCCACCGGACGCCCGGTCAACCTGTACCTGGAGGGCGGCTGGTTCGACCTCATCGACACGGCTGCTCGCCGGTACGAGCAGTCCATTCGCAATCACCTTCCCGACGTGGTCGTTCTGCACTACGGGACCAATGAGGCGCAGCCGTACCTCGTTCCGCTGCGGGTGCTGCGTCACCTCATCCGGCATGAGCCCGCGGTCACGCGCTTAGGTCACTTCTACCGTACGAAGGTGGTCACGGCGGTGTGGCGGGTATTGCGCGCCTATCGTCAGGCCGCGTCGAGAATCCTCGGCGAGCGGACCTGGCAGCTTCGGCCGAGCGTGTTCACGGCCACCCTCACCCATCTCGCCACGGCCATCAGGCGAGACATGCGGGCGCTGGTGCTCATCGTCGACATCAACGAGCCAGGTGACAGGCTCGAGCACTTCCTCCCCGGCAGCAGGGGGCGGGTGCGAACCTATCGGGCGACTCTGGAGAAGGCGGTGCGACAGATCGGAGACCCCGACGTCCGACTGGTCCCCGTGAGCGGTGTGACGCGGAGTCTCGGCATCGAGGCGGCACTGCCCGACGGCATCCACTTCTCCAATGAGGCCCACGCGCGCTTCGGCGCGGAACTCGCCGAACAGGTGCTCGCCTGGCTTCCGACACGGGATGCCACGACGACCGACGATGCTCGGCCCCTCGACGTCGAGGCGAGGACATGACGCCCACCGCGCTGGTGGTCGGCGGTACCGGACAGGTCGGTACGGCCATGGTCGAGGAACTGGTGCGAGCGGGGTACTCGGTGTCCTCACTGAGCCGAGGCCGCACAGCCGCCTGCTGGTCGCTCCCTGCGGGTGAGGTGCGCGAGATCGTCGCGGACCGCGAAGAACTGCGTGCTCACTGCGACGGCGTGGACGTGCTCATCGACTGCGTCGCGGGGGGACGCGGGGACGCCCGTCAGCTCGGTTCCCTGGCGGGTTCGGTCGGCGCCGTCGTCGCGCTGTCCACCGCGGCCGTCTACCGCGATGACGACGGCAACACGATCGAGACGGCGCTGCGGGGCGGTCCGCCGCCGCTGCTGGCCAGGCCACTGCGGGAGACCGATCCCACCGTCAGCCCGGACGGGGATTCCTACGCCGCGGGCAAGCGGGCCCTCGAGGAGGAGCTGCTCGCGACGGAGGGGCTCGACGCCACGATTCTTCGCCCTGGCGCCGTCCACGGCCCGCACGGGGTCTTCCTCCGTGAGTGGTACTTCGTCCGCAGGGCGCTCGACCGTCGGAAACCGGTCGTCCTAGCTCATCGAGGGATGACGCCGTGGCACACGACGGCCGTCGACAATCTGGCGGCTCTGGCGCGATTCGCGGCCGAACGTCCCGGCAGCCGAGTGTTGAACGCCGGTGAGTCCTTCGTGCCGACGGTACGAGACCTGGTCGGCCTGGTGGCCGACCGTCTTGCGCATGGTTTCGACGAGGTGCTGCTCGACGGCGGGCCGACCGCCGAGGGAATCGGCGCCAGTCCGTGGACGGTGTGCCCGGAGGGCCTGGTGCTCGACATCGGTGCAGCCGCCGAGTGGGGGTTCACGCCGCCTCGGGAGTATTCGGACGCGATGGGCGAGACCGTCGATTCGATGATCGAGCGAGCGCGAGCAGCCGACCCCCGACTCGCCCCGATACTCGGCGGCGACCTGTTCGGACATCACGACTACGAACTCGAGGACCGCTGGCTCGCCGAGCACGGTCGAAAGCCGTCGGTGGATTCCACACCGTAGGCGGAGCCGCCCCAGGTTTCACAGGAGCAGTGGACGGGACGAGGACATGCCAACGTTGCACGACATGGAGGACGAGGACTTCGTCCGCAGATTCGACGAGATGCAGATCAGCATGGACCGCCTCTGGCCGGGGAGATCGCGCCGTAGGCTGTTCTCCCAACTGCGAGGCCATGTGCTCGAGGTGGGTGCGGGAACCGGAAACAATCTGCGCTACTACGAGAAGGCCGACCGTGTCACCGCCGTCGAACCGAATCCGGTGATGGTCGACTTCATGAAAGAGCGGGCACAGTCCGTCGGATACTGGGTCGAGGTCGTCCAGGGCTCCGCGGACCCCGTCCCGCTGCCCGCGAACTCCGTCGACGTCGTGGTCTACTCGTTGGTCCTCTGCCTCGTGCCAGACGCCGCCAAGGCGCTCGGCGAGGCACGGCGAGTGTTGAGACCGGGCGGTCGCATCGCCTTCTTGGAGCATGTGGCCGCGCGAGGCCCCCTCGGACTGTTGCAGCGCCGACTCGAACCGTGGCATATGCGTAACGCGGCGGGCTGTGAATTACGGCGTGACACCGTCGGCACGATCCGCGACGCGGGTTTCGAGATCACGGCGTTGTATCGACATCACCCCTTCTTCAATCCGCCGTGGGTCGCGCCGGTCGTCGAGGGCTTCGCGCGGCTGCCCGCGGGGACGACCGGCTGACACAGGCGTCGAGATTCAGGCTCGCGAAGGAGTACGCATGGAGTTCAAGGACGTGGTGCGGCGACGTCGCATGGTCCGCAACTACCAGCCGGACAAGCCGGTGCCGGATGAGGTGGTGGATCGGCTGCTGCGCCATGCCGTGCGTGCCCCGTCCGCGGGGTTCGCACAGGGCTGGGGTTTTCTCGTGCTTCGTGAGAAGGAGGACCTGGAGCGATTCTGGTCCGTCACCATCCCACCGGAGGCCGCCCCGGTGTACGAGACGATGCGTAACGCCCCGTTGGTCGTCGTGCCCCATTCCAGCATGGTGGAGTATCAGCAGGCGGCACAGTGGTACGCGGCAAGCCGAGAGGAACAGAACAAGGCCTGGTTGGAACAGGCGGAGAAGATCAGGGATGAGGACCCGGAGGCCGTCGACGGGTGGTCGGATTCCGACGACGAGGCCGACGTGGTGCCGATGTGGCACGTCGACACCGGATTCGCGACTCTGATGATGCTGCTCACCTCGGTGGACGAGGGGCTGGGCGCCGCGTTCTTCGGCTTCATCCCCAACCGGATCGCCGCGTATCGCGCGGAATTCGGTGTTCCGGATCACCACGTCCCGCTCGGCGGGCTGACCATCGGATACCGTGCCGACGACTCCAGTCTGCCGACCTTCCGCCTGCGGGAACGACGGCCCCTCTCCGAGGTGGTGCACCACGGCAGGTGGGGCTCCTCGAACCCGCAGGATCGGCGGTGAGCACGATGTCGAGCTCGCGGGCGGATCACGGCCTCACTCGCAGCCGATCGTCCTGGCGCCGGCCGAAGGTCACGGCTGATCGAAGTCGCTAGCGCGATGTCGCCGGACTCGCGGGATGTCGGGACGACCACGTCGTCGACGCCGTGGTCTCCCGCGAGATCGTGGTATCCGACTCCTCGCCATCGTGGTTCTCACCGCTTTCTCGTTTCTTCGGTGACACACGACGACCGTCGTACGGAGCCGCGGGAGGCGGCTCGCGGCCGTGTCCTCGCCGCGCCGCGTACCCGCCGTGGGCGCACCCCTGACCACGCCGAGACTGAGGCGAGCCCGTCGGGGTCTGCCCACACCGTGTCACTCGACCTTTGGAGGCCATCGACCATGCGTATTCGTCGAGCCAGGGAACTGCTTCAGGCCATGCGCTCGGGAACGGAGGCGCAGAGGGCCGCGCCTTCCGCGCTCGTCGGTGAAGAGCTCACCGATCGCGTCGGACTCGTCGTGGCACAGGCGTTTCGAGATGTGCTGGCCGTCGAACCCACCGACCTGAGAGCATCACTGGCGGATCTCGGTGGCGACTCGTTGCTGGCCGTTCGCATCCTGGCGCGCTGCTCCCGGGAGCTTGGCGTCGACCTGCCGTTGCGACTGCTCGAACGGCAGACGACCCTGGGCGAGTTCGTCGCGGCCGCCCGGTCGCGGGTCGAGACGAACGGCGTCTCCGACCGATGAACTCAGGGCATGGCGGCGGGGAGCTTCTCTCGATCGCCCTCGCAGGCACCTTCACCCTCGCCGGGGTCGAGCGGACGCTGCGGTGGCTGTCGGAACAAATCGGTCGCCACGGCGAAGTGCGGACGGCACCTCATGGACAGCTTCTGGAGCCGTTGAAGGATCCGGAAGGCCTGTTGAGGACTCATACCGGGGTCAATCTGCTACTCATCCGGCCCGAGGACATGCTGCGGCGCGCCGACAGCCCCGCACCGTCCGACGCCGTGCACGACGTCACCCCGGGCGCCGAGGCAGCGGCTGAGGAGACCGTTGCCGCGTTGATCAGCGCCGCGTCGGCCTCGGCGGCGAGGATGTGGCTCGTCGCGGTGACCCCGCCGTCACCGCATGCCGCCGCCCGGCCCGCAGTCGCGCGGTGGATCGCCGAGATCACGCGGCGCGTCGAGTCGGCGGTGCGGCAGGCGGCGGGAATGCGCCTTCTCGATCTGGCAGAGGCTCGGCGGATCTACGCGGTGACGGAGGTGCACGACGAGCACGGGGATGCTCTCGCGCACCTTCCCTATACCGAGGAGTACCTCGCGGCGACGGCGATGGCGGCGATCCGTGCCGCGGTGACGATCGATCGTCCTCCGGTCAAGGTCATCGTCCTCGACTGTGACAACACGCTGTGGAGCGGCCGATGCGGCGAGGACGGGCCGTCGGGGGTGGACGTCTCCGCGCCGTACCTGCGACTACAGCGGTTCATGCTCGCACAACGGGCGAACGGCAGGCTGTTGTGCCTGTGCAGCCGTAACGAGGAGGCGGATGTCCGTGCGGTCTTCGCGGCGCGACCCGAGATGCCGTTGACGTTCGACGCGGTGACCGCCTGGCGATTCGGCTGGGGACCGAAGCCCTCGGCGTTACGGGAGCTGTCCGCTGAGCTCGGGCTCGCCCTGGACAGCATGGTCTTCGTCGACGACGACCCGGTGGAGTGCGCGGCGGTGCGTGATCAGCTTCCTGCGGTCACCGTCGTGGAGCTGCCCGCCGACGCGGAGGAGATACCGGACCTGTTGGAGCACGAGTGGGTCTTCGATCAACTCACGACGACGGAGGAGGATCGACTGCGTGCCGAGTCCTACACGGCGGAGGCGGGACGCCGGGATCTGTCGGCACGATCCGAGAGTTACGCGGACTTCCTCGAGCGATGCCGAATCGAGGTCGCCTTCCCACCACTCGACGAGTCCGCTCTGGAACGGGCCGCGCAGTTGACGTCGAGGACGACGCAGTTCACCCTCAGCGGCGTCGTGTACTCCGTGTCGGAGTTGCGCGCGCACCTCGCCGACGGGGGTGAGGCCTGGACGATCCGGGTGCGCGATCGCTTCGGCGACTACGGCACCGTCGGGCTCATCGTGGCGAGCCGACGTGATGGCGGGCTGTTCCTGCACGCGCTGCTGCTGAGCTGTCGCGTGCTCAATCGCGGCGTCGACCGACAGGTGCGGGCCTTCCTCGCGGACCTCGTGCGATCCCGAGGGATTCCCAGCCTTCACCTCGCCTTCCGAGCCACGGGACGCAACGCGCCCGCACGCGCGTTCGTGGCGGCGATGGTCGACGTGCCGGCGTCTTCGGCCGACGGCCGACCACGTGAACTCGTCGTGCCCGCGGACAGACTCGACGACGCCGAACCCGGGGGCGGTGCTCATGCGGCGAGATGAGGACGCGCCCGTGCTCGGGTCGTTCCCGGGAACGCCCGAATTGAACGACCTCGTCGAGAGGGTACTGGCCGCGTGGCCTGAGCACGAGCCGTTCCTTCGGCAGCGCTTCGCCCACGCCTCCGCCGAGCATTTCGCCTTCTGCGAGGCAGTGACCAGCCTCATCGCACGTGTCACCGGTCCCGGGCTGGGCACGGCGGTGACCAACTACCGCTGGACCTGTGAACGGCTGCTCGAGGAGGAACGGCACTTCGCACTGTTCGACTCCTACCGGCACACCACCTTCGCCGAGGTCGAGGCCGTGGTGTACCGGGACTCCGACTTCATGGCGCGGTATACCGACGGGCTCCTGTTGTCACAGGTGCTGTGGTCCAACCAGGCTCGGGCGCTGGAGATCTATCAGGAGAGGTTCCTCGCCGGTCTGACCGGCGCTCGGACCTTGTTGGAGGTCGGCCCCGGCCACGGCCTGCTGCTCGCGTTGGCCGCTCGCCGGGAGAATGCCGGCCTCACCGGCTGGGACGTCAGTCCCGGCAGTATCGAGGCCACCAGAAGTGCCCTCAGCGCCGTGGGGGTCGACTCAGTCCGGTTGTGTTGTGCGGACCTCCTGGACACCCCTGCGACAGAGGCTTTCGATCTGGTCGTCGCCAGTGAACTGATCGAGCACGTGGATCGTCCGGACCTCGCGTTGAGACGGCTCGGCGCCTTGACGAGCCCGACCGGACTGCTGTTCCTGAACATCCCGGTGAACAGTCCGGCGCCCGATCACATCACCCTGTGGCGCAGCCCGGAGGAGGTGTTCGGTTCCATCGAGGCCAACGGCCTGACGATCCTCGAGCAGCACGTGTTCCCCATGACCGGCAGAACCGAGAGCGAGGCACGGCGGCAGCGACTGACCATGTCCTGCGTCGCGCTGTGCCGACCAGGCACGGTGTGAGAGGAGCGGGATATGTTGCTCACCGAGGAGGACCTGCGCCTGTTCGCCGAGGCGAGTGGAGACCACAACCCGCTGCACGCACCTACCCGAGGCGCGCGGCGATCGCCCTTCGGTCGACATCTGGCGCACGGAATGCTGGTGGTCCTCGCCATGGTGGAGGAGTCATCGGAGACACGGCACGGGATCGGGGCGCTGACCGCGGACTTCCGTCGCCCGGTCCATCCGGGCGTCGAGTACGAGCTGACCCGCACCGCGGATCGTCTCAGCGTGGCCGACGCAGAGGGAGAGCGCACCATCGTCACGGTCCGCCCCGGGAGTCCTCGGCGCGGTGGGGTCGTGCCCGCCGCGCCTCGAACCGTCAGACCGGCCCGCAGGAGTCTCGACGAGATCGTCGAAGGTGCCGTCTCCGGAACCTACGGACCGGACGGCGATCGGCTACGCCTGCTCATGCGGCGCTGGCCCGTCTCGAGCCACCGGCTGGGCGCGCTGCACCTCGCCTGCCTGACCTGGTGCAGTCAGATGACGGGAATGGACCTGCCCGGCGAACACGGGCTGTTGTGCCGCGTCGGCCTGACATTCCACTCGGCACCGGAGAGCGTATCCTCACCGCTCCGTTACACGGGCGACGTCGTGGTGGATCGACGTCTCGGCCTGGTCGTCCTCACCGCCAGACTGTACGCGGAGGAGCGGCCTGTCGCCGAGGTGGAGATCGAGAGCCTGGTGCTCAGCCCCGCACCGTTGCCGGATTCACGACGCCTCGCCGAGCTGCTGCCGCCGTCACGACGGCTCGCCGACACCACTTCGGTGGTCGTCGGTGGTGGGCGCGGACTCGGTGCGGGCATCGTCCTGGCCCTGCACTCGCAGGGAAGCCGAGTGTTCGTCGGGCACCGGGGCACGGCCGACGAACTACGAGAGCTGGGCGTCGAGGACGACGGGGTGACGTCGATCTCGGGCGATGCGGGGACTCTGGACTGGGCCCGACGGCTGCCCGCGGCGCCGGACATCCTGGTGTGCAGTGCGGCGCCGCCGCTTCGCCCGGTCGGCTTCACCGTCGATTCCGGCGTCGCGGCGCGCTACGTCGCCGACGCCGTGCGGCTGGTGTGGACTCCATTGGCGGCGATGCTGGATCGGCTGGGCGGGCGCCGGGCGCGGTGCGTGATCGTCTCCTCCGACGCCGTCCGCTCGAACCCCTTCGACTGGCCGCATTACGTCGCGGCCAAGTCCGCGATCGAGGGCCTGGTCCGCTGGGCCGCGCACCATCATCCGACCGTGGAGTTCTTCCTCACCAGGCCCGGCGCACTGCGGACGGACCAGATGAACACACCGGGAGCGCGGCTGACGGCCGCCCCCGTCGAGCCCGTGGCGGCTGCCGTGGTCCGACGCCTGTGCGACGCGACACCGCCTGCGGGAAATCCGGAGCTGCTGGACAACGACCAGATACCGAAGCAGGAGTAGCGATGACCAAGAGTGATGTTCACGGAGCTGGTCGGCTCGACCCGCTGAGCGTGGTGGTGATCGGCAACTCCGCCGTGTATCAGCAGGCGCCCGCCCGGAGGCGTCGAGAAGAGGGCGTGTACGCCGAGGAGATGCGCACGCTGTTGCGCGCTCGGGGGATCGACGCGGCGCTGCACATGGAGGGCGGCTGGTTCGACCTGATCACCACGCCGTCCCGACGATACGAGCCGCTGATCCGCAACCATTTCCCCGATGTCGTGATCATTCACTACGGGGCGGCGGAAGCCGGTCCGTACCTCATGCCCTTCGGTCTCCTGCGTCACCTGACCCGTCGCAGCAGTCCGATCGGGCGGGCTGGTGAACTGTACCGACGGGTGGTGGTCGCCAATGCCTGGCGTGTCGCGCGGTGGTACCGCCAGGCCATGTCGGCGGTGGTCGGCGACCGCACCTGGCAGATGCGTCCGACGATCTTCGCCGCGCACCTGACGAACGTCGTCACACAGATCCGGCGGGACCGCAGGCCCCTGGTCCTGGTGGTGGACATCACCCCGGCAGGCGATGCGCTGGAGCACTTCCTCCCCGGCATCAAGAAGCGTCACGAGACATATCGGACCACGATCGCCGAGGCCGTTCGACGACTCGACGACTCGGACGTCCGGGTCGTCCCGATCGTGGACCTGCTCGCCCCGTTGGGCTGGGAGGACGCGGTACCCGACGGTCTGCACTACTCGGCGAAGTCTCATGCGATCCTCGGGCAGTGGCTCGCCGACACCGTGGTCGAGTGGCTCACGGCCGAGGCCGCCGCACGGAGCCGGGCGACCGAGTGACCATCGCGGCGCGGCCCGCGGCCGACGCCGACGCGCGTCGTCCGCGGGCTCGGCGTCACCGGCGTCCGGCCACGACGTTGTAGACGCTGCCGCCCGCGAACAATCGGGCCTGGGTCACGTCGACGCGGAAACCGAGGGTGGCGAGCCTGCCGACGACGACGCCGAGCCGCCCGGCGATGTCGTGCACCTCGACGGCCACTCGTCGGATCGCGGGCCACTGATCGGCTCGAACCCCGTCGATGACGTCGAGCTCGGCGCGCTCGACGTCGATCTTGAGCAGACCCACCTCGCCGTCGACGTGCTGGTCGATGATCGAGGCCACCGTGGTCAGCTCGACGGTGGCCTGCTCCGTCACGACCGGTTGTTCTCGGAAACGCTGCTTGTATCGCTCCTCGATCCCCGAGTTCGTTAGGAAGGCCTCCTGATTGCGTTCGTCGTCGGCGCGGTCCTCGTACAAGGTCGAGGTCGCGGTGGCAAACGGGTGGTAGCTCAGCTCGGCCCTTCCGGTGGCCCGGCCGACCGCGGTCGGGAACACCGTCGCCGTCGGCACGTGTCGGGCCAGGTTGCATCGAAGGCATGCCGATGACGCCCACGCAGGCTCGAAGGCGAGGATCCGTGCCTCGGAGACCCTGCCTGCGAAGAAGATCGACGCCAAGCCGATGTGGGCGCCGACGTCGATGATCGTCGAGCCGGGAGGCAGGCCGTCGGCGGCCGTGGCGTAGGCGGAGTCGCCGTCGAACTCGTTCCAGAGGAACACGGCCTCGCCTGCGTTGACGGCGACGACGTCGTGGCCGCCGAGTTCCAGTTCGACGAGTTCCACGTCCGGACGGCCGGTCATGCGGTCCGCTCCGAAGCCGGTGCCGTCGTGAGAGCGGAGACGGCGGCTTCGAGGACCTCGTCACGCCCGGCACGTACGCCCGCGAGCGTCGGCGTGACGAACACGTCGACCTGGAGTCCCGATCGTTGCAGACATCGGCCGTCGATACCCCGGATGTCGGCTCCGGTGAACATCATTCGCACCCCCTGGGGAAGTCGGATGTCGGTGATCTCCCCGATCGAGCCGTTGGTGGCGCCGCCGACGAACAGCGTCCTCTCACCGGCGGCCGCGGTGATCATCAACCCGATCTCCTCTCCGAGGCTCATCGTCGACTCGTCGACCAGCACGGCGATGTGCCCGCGGTAACAGCTGTCCGGCCGATGAGGGTCCAGCGTCAACGGCGTCTCGTGCACTGCCGAGGCGGCCTCGACGGTGGGAGCGGCCACCCGCCGTATGCCGTAGGCCACTCGACGATCGATCAGCCGCGATGCCACCGCCGCGCCGTCGCACTTCGGGTAGCTGCGCAGGTCGACTATCAGACCCGCGGCCGAGGCGACGGCCTCGAATGCCCGCGGCACCTGGTCCGTGGCGAGCCGGGCGAGGTCGAGGTAGCCGACACCCGCGGGCAGCACGCCGAAGACGGGTCTGCCCTGCCGCGGTTCCGTCGAGATCAACGGGCATCGAGGAACCAGAAGCGTCCGCTCGATCCCCGCCGCGGTGCGGACACGGATGCGGGCCTCGGTGTCCGGCGCCCCCGACAGCAACATCCAGTCGATCATCAGCTCGCCTCCCGCGGCGGAAGAGGACGAGATCCGTCTCCGGAGTCTGCTCCGGCGCTCAGCCGTGTCCTCGTCGTCCACCGCGAGCACGACGTCGCCGACGGCAAGCCCGCCCGCGTCCCCGACGATCTGGACGACGACCGTGTCACCGGCCAGAAGCCGAACGCGAACCGGCACGGAGCAGGAGCCGCCGCGTTCCGAGATCAGGACCGGATGGTTGACGATGGCGTGCCCGTCATTCATGCGAACCGTGAAGTCGGCGACGGCGTGCGCGAAAGCCGTCTCGTCGTCGGCCGCCAGGAATGTCGGCAGGAGATCGGACAGCACGTCCTCCCACGGCGAGTCGCACAGATTCTTGTGCGGGAAGAACCACTCGACGGCGGCCCACATCTCGGCCAGCGCGGCGATCCGGTCGGCGACGCTCAGAGGTCCGGGGGAGACCGGTCGTGGGGGCCTCGCGGGCCGGGGCCATGGAAGCGTGTCGGCGGGTGGCGGCGCGGGCGTCCGCCGTCCACCGAGGAGGTCGAATGCCGCACCCAGAGCGGGGGAGCCGAGATCACCCGGTGTCCCCGCAGGAGCGGTGGCGTCCAGCGGCACGCCGCGACGCCCGTCGGGACCGAGGATGTCCTGCGACCTAACCCGTGCCGCCAAGCCGTGCGGAAGCAGCTCGACGGTCCCCGGGACGGCGGTGGCCCTCGCACCCGCGTGGACCAGCGACACCCGACCGGCGAAGCGGAGCGCCAGCGCCTCGAGATAACCGGGGTCGTTCGCCTCGTCGAACACGAGGACGGTCGGCACCGACACCGGGGAGGTCCACGAGCTGAGCCTGCGCGGAAGCTCCTGACTGATGCCGGACTGATAGACGCCGACCATCCAGGCGTCCTGGGGTCCGATCCCGCGATGCTCCCGCCTGCATCGGCTGGGAGTGCTCACCCCTTCGCCCGCGAGGGCACCGAAGAGGGGAAGCAGACTGAACGCGACGTGGCTGTCGATGCCGCGCATGTCGACGACCAGTGCGGACGCCTCGGCCATCTGATCGAGAAAGCCGGTGACGTGATCGTAGAGTTCGCCCGCGTCACCGCCGAGGTGGGCGAAGCCTGCCAGGACTAGGACCAGTTCACCATTCGGCCCGGTCAGCGCGGCGGGGCCGTCGTAGGATTCTCGGCCTGCGGACGCGCCGCCCTCGGCCGGTGTCGTGTCGACTAACGCGGTCCCGTCGTCGTTCAACACCGCCAGCATGTCACTCACCGCGACGCGGTAATCAGTGTCGTCGCGCCCCGCGAGGACCGCGTCGACGGCGCGGGCCAGGGCCGCTTCCCAGTCGACGGCGTCCCAGACCAGCCAGGGGTGAAAGTGGCGCACCACGCCCCACACCCTGATCAGGCCGGCGAGTCGAGCGACGACCGTGTCCTCGACCCGATCGTGCCCCTTTCCCTGTGGCGTGAGGTCGCCGCCTCCCGGTTCCGGCATGCGGTCGGCGGGTCTCTCGGCTGTGCGCACCGGCATCGGTCAATCCTTCTCTCTGGTCAGACGAACCGCGGCCAGTGCGGATTCGGGTATCAGTCCCGCCCTGGCGAGGAACAGGAACTCGCGACCGAGCTCCCGGAGCTCCGCCACGCCGGTCAGACCCCGATCCCATGCCTGGCATTCCAGCTCGCCACCCCACCGTTCGCGGAAGAACTCGTCGATGACGTCGGCGCGGAGGTGTTCGAGCTGGAACTCGGGATCGCGGGACCGCTTGGCCTCGGTGAGGCGCAGCGCCGCTGCCGCGGCAGTCCTGGCGAGGTGGAGCAACCCGGGAGCGTCGCGCACCATCGCGGGGAATTCGTGCCCCACTCGGACGCCGGGTCCCACGCGATACGAGCGGACCAGGCCGCGTAGTGCGGCCTCGCGCTGATCGAGGTCGTGAGAGGCCAGCTCGGCGGGGGAGCACCATTGTCGAAGCTCGGCGGTCAACGGCTCCTCCCTCGGGCCGACGAGGCCCCGGGCCCTCGCCGCGGCCAACGCCGCCTCCTCCAACGCGACGGTGTCGCCCGACGCCAGGCCTGACGAACTCGGAGGCGTCGGGCGATCGCCGTCCTGGTGCGACGGACCCGTGCCGAGAGCAGCCGTCTCGGAGCCCGGAGCCTGCTGGTCGGCGGCGACGGCCGTGAGCGCGGTGTGCCGATGGATCCGCGGGTATACCGGGAGGAACAGCTGGAGGAAGGCCGACGCCAGACGATCGGGGACCATGCGGCCGCCGACGGCCGCGCCGCGGCTTTCCCAGCGCCAGTCGGCGAGGTACACCGTCTCCAGCGTTCGCGCCGTGTGGTCGGGAAGCTCGGGCACGGTCGGGACGATGGAGACCGCGAGGTCGAGGGCACTGAGCGCGTCCAGCCGTTTCACGTCCGCGTCGGCAGGCCGGGCGGCGAGGTGTGCACGCAGGCGACTCGCCGCCTCCGCCAGGCCTGAGTCCTCCGCCGATCGCCATAGCGACGTCCAACTGCGACGAGGGAAGGGAATCGCCCGCATCGACTCCAGGAGTCCTTCGGCTGCCTCCTGCGACACGGCCTCCGCCGCGACCGCCCGATCCAGCGCATAGCGGACGGCGACCAAGGGGGTCGACACCGCGCGATAGCCGTCCTCGGCCGCGAGATGACTGACCGCGACCTCGTCGTCGGCCGTGACGACGTCATCGGCATACCAGCGGTAGACCTGACCGACTCCGGTCACCCCCAGCCCGCGCAGCTCCGCGGCCCGCAGGGCTCCCATACTGCTCGCCCCGATCACACGAACACCGCATCGAACCAGCTCGAGCATCTCCTTGTGCCGCACGGCGGGTGCCTGGAAGAAGTATCCGTCGAGGACGAGCACGACGTCGCCGTCGCCCACGCCGAGGCGGAGGAGGTCGCCGTGGCCGACAGGCCCGTGTACGACACACCCGGGGGCGCGCCGTCGAATCTCCTCGGCGTCGAGAGTGGGACCACTGAAGACATGCAGCACCATGGAGCTCCTCAGTCTTGGCCGACGGGGCGTGGGCATTCCTCGCCTGCGGTGAACCGCAGGCCGGGAGCGACGACCCGGGTGACGGCGATCGGTCGACCCGCTTCAGTCAGCGGAACGACCAGAACCGGCTGGTCGGTCATCCGTGTGACCTCCGCCGCGCAGGCGGCGAACTCGGCGGCCAGGTCGGTCTCCCGCGATCCGGGCAGCGTCGCGGTGACCTCCGCCCAGGACACCATCCCCTCGTCGGGGGTCACGGGGGCGGCGCGATCCCAGCGATGAGAGCGGTACAGCGAGCCCCGGATGTCGTCCCGAGTCCCGTTGATGACGGTGAGCCTGCTCTGTGCCGCCTCGGTGACGGCCCTGGACAGCGCGACCGCCGGGTCGGTGTGGCAACCGGAGCCCGCGTAGAGGGACGGGTCCTCAGGCGACCACAGATAGCTGACGAAGCAGGGGAAGCGTGGATTCCGAGTCACGTCGACCAGTTCGAGCCACGCCCCGGCCCGGTGGATACGGTCGATCAGCTCGGCACACGAAGGGTCCGTGACCGTGTCCGGGCGGATGTGGCGTCGCGTCTCCACCGGCTCGTCGACGAGGTCCGCCGTCGAATCGCGCTCGACGAGTTCCAGGAGGGCGTGCAGCGCCGCCTCCATCGGATCGTTGCCGCCTGCCAGCCCGTTGGTGGTGACCCGTAACAGCGGGGGCGTCCAGTCCGGAGTCGCCAGGGAGGAGATCCGCACGGAGTCGGCGGGCACCATCGTCGTGGCGTTCGAGCCCGCCACGGTCGCGGGCAGCCAGGACAGCGGCACCCGGGGGTTGAACAGGCTTCGTGCCGCGCGTTGCAACCGTGACACGTCGTAGGGCAGAGCCAGTTCCTCCGCCGGAACGGCCTGCGCGTCGGGGGCAGGTGCCGGGCAGTTCTCCGCGCACCACAACTCGTAGGCCTCCACCCCTGCCGACACCTTCGCGGCGAGATCGGTGACACCCTTTCCTTGACTCACGCTCAGCGTGGTCGCCGTCGGCCGGAACGCGACCCAGACGGGGACCCCCAGGACGTCCAGGCCGGTCACGTCGGCTACGCGGGTGATGCCGGCGCGTGGGAACTCGTTCCGCACGAGCCGCCACGTCTCCGCCGGCTCCCTGCTGCGATGCATACCCCGCAGGTGGGTCTTCTCGCTGCGTCCCGCGACGGCGGTCACCGAGCCACACCACCCTGGGCGGCCTCCACCGAGGAGAGCGCGTCTGCCAGTCTCATCCCGCCTGTACCGTCGGCAACCCAGCGCACGGCATGGAACATCTCGCCCGCCCGCCAGGCACGAACCACCTTCGCGTCGATCGCCACGTTCCGCATGCCTGCCGAGGCCGAGGCGACCAGGTCATAGGTCACGCCGGTGAGCCCCCCGTATTTCTCGGTCAACGCCGTGCTCCAGTCGGTCAGCTCGTCGGAGTCGCTGATCACCCGTGCTCGGCCGTCGACGACCACCACGTCGTCCGCGCTCTCCAGATGCACCGTCACAGCGCGGTTGACGGCGATGTTGCGTGCCTTGACCGTCGACTCCGGTGTGCTGATGAGGAGACTCCCGCGACGCCATACGCCCCACACCGGAACCGCGTGTGGTCGAAGATCCGGGCGCACCGTGCACACCCAGTAGCTTCTGGACTCCGTCAACATGGAGTCGATCTCCGCCCAGGTGAGGGCGGGCCCCTCAGCGACGGTGCTGACGTTCATGACGTACTCCTAGCGAGGTCTCGATGACGAACTCGGTGACCCGATCGGTGGGCTGGTGCGACGGGTCGGGCAGCGGTTCGGTGAAGGTCAGCGGACCGCCGTCTGGGGCCGCCTCGACGCCGAGATGACAGAGGGACTGCGAGAGGTCGAGGTAAGCGGGTTTCCGCAGCGCATCGCCTGCTCGCGACCTGGCCAGCAGCACTCGTTCCTCGGCGGCCTCACCACGCAGGACGTCCCAGGTATCGGGCACCGTCAACCGCCGCAGGAAGACTCGCCGCGGTATGCCGGTGTCCCGACAGAAACGGCGCCAGGCGAGCAGATCCGCTCCGGTTCCGGGCAGGGCGTCCGCCGAGACCTTCCAGGTCCGACGCGCCAGGATCAGCCTGCCCAGGCGAAGTCGCGGATAGTGCCGGACCCCCAGGTCGGCCCGCCGCTCGTCCACTCGGTCCCACAGAGGCAGAGTCGTGCCGAGGGAAGGACCGAAACCGGCGAGCCACCGGTACAGCGGGGGCGCGAGCTGAGGCAGTGTCCCGTTCTGGGGCACGGGGGCGAACACCGTCTTCGTGTCCGCTCCGCCTTCCAACAACAGCCGTCCGGTGTCGGGGTGAACCCGTACTGTGCAGTCACCCAGGTCGACACGAGCCTCGGGATCGGTGGCGACGGCCGCGTTCGGGTATCCCAGCACCGCCGGGAGAAGCCGAACACGATCGTTCACCGACGCACCGAGGGTCGTCCCGATGTCGGCGGGCAGTCCCGCCGATGCCTCCAGAGGCACGTCGACGGCCGCGCTCTCGGCCCACGCGCGCACCTCCTCGAGCGTCTGAGGCGTCATCAGCGCGGTGTGTCGCGCGGCGAAGCGCCCGTAGCCGCTGCTCGCGCCGTTGACCACGAGGAGACCATCGGCGGTGGCCTGCACGGGCCAGGCGACGCACGCCCAGCGGCCGACCGTCGCCGGGAGCGCCTCCGCCAGGTCGTGTAAGGCGGCTCGGTCGCAGTACACCTCGGCCGCGTCGGCCGCGTCGGCCGCGAGCGCGGTCAGCGCGGCCAGCGCCCGGCGTCGCAGCCGCAGCACCTCGCGCAGCACGGGGTGGGTCGACTCGGCGATCAGCCGTTCCGCCGCCGCAGCTCCCTCCTCGCGATGCCAGCGATACGCCGTCAGCGCGGGTACGGCCTCGTGGGAGAACCGGGACCGGAAACAGACGGACTCGGCGATCCGGAGGGACAGCTCGCCCCCTGCCAGCGGCAACACCCGTTGCAACAGCCCCAGATCGCTACGCACCTCGTAATCGAGGGGGAGGAGGTCCTCGGCATTGCCGGACATGCCGTGCAGATCCTCGACGAGGTGATCGGAAGGCACGTCGACGGGTTCGGGACGAGGCCGACCGGTGACGATCCGCTTCTCACCCGCGGCGTCCCCGTCATCGTCGGCGTCAGCGCCGCGCACCGGAGCGCCTGCGCCGTCCGAGAACGTCCCCGGTGGCCGGGGCGCGGCGGCCTGTGCCACCGTAATCCGAGGCGGCGCGGACATCGTGTCGGAGAGCACGCCCGCAAGCTCCTCGGTTGTGGCGCGTGTCGCGCGGATCAGCGCCGACGGCTCACCACGTGCCTCTTCCGGCCAGGTCCGCTCGATCGCTCGCAGCGTGTCGAGCGCGGTGGCCGCAGGCGTGCGCGGATCGAGGACGGCGTCCCGCGTCCCCGGGGGGAACCCGATCTCGAGAAGTCCACGTCTCAGTAGCGCGGCGAGGACCGGTGGAACTCGGTCGGTGCCGGTCGCACCGAATTCGGCTAGCAGGACGGGCCGTCGGAGCCGGGTGAGGAGCCGAGCGAGCCGAGACGAACACGGCGCACGCAGGAGACGTTCGCCTCCGGAGCTGTCAAGCCACTCCACTCGGTCCTCGGTGAGGCGTGCCGTCGGATTGGTGGTGATCCACAGTGCGTCGTGCGGCGCGGGCGGCGGGTCGCCTGCGGACGCCCATGCCCGCAACTCGTCACGGAGATCGGCGGCGAGTCGCACGTGACCCCGAGGCGGACGATGTGCGGCTCCGGGCATGACGAACACCGATTCGACGAACCGGGCGAACGGTGTCGGCTTGGTGGCGGCGCGGTAGGCCAGCCGCAGCAGGGTCAGTGCCTGCCGTCGCGAGCGCGCGCCGTCCGCGGGGTCCGGCGGGGCGGACGAACGCAGGGTCGAGGCCAGCCGGGGTACCGCGACCTCCAGAGCTGCGGCGAAGTCGGCGTTCGCCAGCACCCGCGTCGAGGTCGCGAGAACGCGCAGGCGCAGGTCGTCCTCCAAGCGCGTACGGCGCCTCGCCAGTGTGTCCGCCTCGGAGGCGGCGGCCTGGTATCGACCAAGCGCGAGGGGCTGCGGGTCGAGCACCCTCATCGGGGCGAGGTCGGATTCGGACGCCGTCCGGCCGTTGAAGACCGCACGACGCAGGCGCAGCAGCTGCCCGCGTGTCGTCCGATCGGCTGCGGGGACGAGTCCGGCGATCACTTCGGCCAGTTCGACGCCTGCGCGGGCTCGTCGTGCCTCGGCATCGAGCTGCGCCTCGGCGGTTCTCCACAGCGTCCCGTCGCCGAGGTCGCGCACGGCGTCGAACGGCAGAAGGCACCGCCGTACCACCTGAAACGGGGCCGCCACGGGGGTGGGAGCGTATTTCGTCACCGCCGCCACACGACCTCCAACGGGAGTTCGACCAGACCCCGATGCAGAAAGTGCGGGCTCCACCTCGCGGCTCCCCCCGACCGGATTCGAGACAGGCGACGAGCGAGGACGTCCAACATGACCACGCCTTCCATGCGCGCGACATGCGCGCCGAGGCAGACATGCCTGCCCTCGCCGAACGCGAGCCCGCCGGGCGGGCCGGTGAGCCCCGCGTCGTGAAGCGGATCGTGGTTGGCGGCGCCGAGCATGACGCGCAGCGGGGTGCCTGCACGGATCACCCGGCCAGCCAGTTCGGTGTCCTCGTCGGACACCCGCACCGTGAACGTCAACGGCGCCTCCGTTCTGAGCACCTCGTCGACCAGCGCGGACCGGTTCGCCCGCCCCGTCGCCACCGCGTCGAACAGGCCGTCCTCGTCGGCCAGGCGATGCAGCAGTGCGCTGAGCAGGTTGCGGGACGTGTCGTGGCCCGCGAGGTAGAGGCTGAACACGGTGGCGACGACCTGCGGCTCGGTGAGTGCGTCCGGCCCCTCCCGGAACCGAGCCGTTCGGCCCAGTACGGAGTCGCCCGTGCCGGGAACGGACTCCTCGTCGCCGACGGGCCAGGTACGAATGCGATCGCGTAGCTCCCGCACTCCGGCGACCGAGGCGGCCACGGCGTCGGCGTCCGGGACGGAGTCGGCGAGCCCACCCCCTCGGCTGATCCGCCTGCACAACGCACTGATCTCGTCCCGCTCCGCCGCCGGGATACCGACGAGGTCGCCGACGACGTCGACCGGAAGACGTCCGCTGATCGCCTCCACCGCGTCGAAACGGCTTCGGCCGGCCTCGACGGCGTCGAGCAGCCCGTCCATCATCGCTTCGGTGCGGCGGGCGCGGGCACGCACCGCGCGGGGCCCGAACACCGGCCCCAGTATCCGTCGCAGCCTCTCGTGATCGGCGCCCTCCGTCTCCAGCATCATGCCGAGGACGAAGCCGCTCAGCTCCGGGTCCCGCATCCAGCGCGAGTCCGTGGCAGGACGCGGCATGCGATAGCGGGTGTCACGAAGCACGACCCGTGCCAGCTCGAAGCCGACGACGAGCCAGCAGCTCGCCTTCTCGTTCCATTGCAGCGGTCCGTCGCGGTGCAGGCGTTCATACAGCAGAGCGGGCCGCCGCAGCACCATCTCGCGCGCCGCCGCCGTGCCGCGAGTGCTCACCGAGCAGACTCCGGTCGGTCCGGCAGCAGGCCGAGCTGCCGGTGCAGACCAAGCAGGTCCATCTCGTCCCAGTGCTCGGCGAACCTGCCGTCGGCGATACGCCAGATGTCGATGATCCCGAGACTGAACGACCGGCCGGTGACGGGCAGGCCCAGCAGCGGACCGGTCTGTCTGCCCGTGACGGTGAGTCGGGCGACGACCCGCTGCTCGCCTGCGATGACGTCGTCGGCGTGCACCCGCAGGTCGGTGACGAAGGATCGCCACCTGGTCACCGTGCCGCGCAATCCCGCACGCCCCGGCGGGACGTCGGGATTGTGCTGCACGTAGTCCTCGGCGATGCACTCGTCCAGGTGCGCGAGGTTCCCGGTGTTGAAGGCCTCGGTGAAGTGGTGCACGAGGCGTCGTGCCTCGGCGGGCGTCGGCATGTCGTCGGCTCTCCTATGGTCGAACTCGTCACCAGGGGATGGTGGCGGTCAGCAATGCGGCTCCGGGGGTCTGCGCAGGCAGTGTCTCCACGTCGGGACGTCGTTCCGCCGCGACCGAACGGCCCAGGACGGTGTCGGCGATGAGGTCCATCGCGTCGGTGGTGCTGTAGGGGTGGACCGTGCCCGCTCGAACGTCGCGCCAGGCACGCTCGAACACACTGCCCGCCCTCATCACCGAGGAGCCGACGATGCGGGCGACGAGATCGACGACCTCGACGGCGGTGATCGTGGCGACGTGCTTGGCCAGTACGACGCGCGCCATGCCGTCCTGAACGGTGCCGTCGCGCCACAGACCGTTGCCCATCACCTCCTCGGCCACCGCGCTCACGAGAGCCCAGGCGGAGGACTGGCGCATCTCGGCCTCGCTGAGCAGCGCTCGGACCCCGCTCCGGTCCTGCCAGCCTCGCCGGTCCACCTCGGCGATCGCGGCGGTGAGCGCTCCTCGTGCGATGCCCAGGTAGACGGCGCCGAACGAGGGCATCGACCAGCCCCACAGGTTCTGTAGCAGCGAGCCGTCGAGCATCCCCTCCGGGAAGCTGAAGGTGACCGCGTCCTCCGGGACGAAGACATCGAGCAGCTCGACGTCCTGACTGACGGTGGCGCGCATGCCGCCGCTGTGCCAGGTGCCTGCGACCGGCTGGATCGTCTCGGAGTCCACGGGCACGCGAAAGCCGATCACGTGGGGTCCGTCCGGATGATCGACGTCGAGCGCGATCGACACCAGGTGCGTCATCACCTCGGAGTTGGTCCCGAACACCTTCCTGCCACGCACGCGGAATCCGCCGTCGACGCGTGTCGCCTTGCTTCCCGTGCTGCGGACCAGCGAATGACCTGGTTCGGCCGTGATGGGCGCGAAGAGCACCCGGCCGGCGACGACCTCGCCCAGCAGTTCGGTGAGCCGTCCGGTCGGAGCCGCTCGCCATCGTCGGGCGAGCTGACCGGTGATGGACAGGTGCATGTTCGCGGCGAGCGCCGTCGGCCCGGAGGCAGCGGCGAGCCGTTCCTGCGCGATGATCATCTCGGGTAGCGCCGCGCCGTGACCCCCGAGCTCCTCCGGCGCCGTCAACGCCAGGTAGCCCGCGGACCGCAGGTCGTCGAAGTCCTGGTGAGGGAAGGTGCCGTCCGCGTCGTGGCGAGCCGCGCGTTCGCTGATCGCCGGAGCCACCCCGTCCGCCAGCAGCCACGCGCGTCGGCCGGACTCAGTGCAGACTCGTCTCATCGGGACCTCTCCTCCTCGGCTTGCCTGTGTGCTTCCAGTAGCCAGGTCACGACGTCGTCGTCGTCCTCTGGTCGGCCGACTCCGGTGCTGCGGTCGGTGAGAATCCATCCGTGCGGTCGCAGCCAGGCCGCAGGGTCCGCGACCGCCGACCGCCAGGGAGAACCGCGATCGGCCATGAATCGCAGCCATCGCCGAACCTCCGGCAGCCGGGTCCCGGCCGTGGCGACATGGTCGAGGGCAAGGATCGATCCCTGCGTCGAGCGGGCACCCACCTGGTGGAGCAGCGTGCGGACCTCGTCGGGCGTCAGGTAGTAGAGAAGGCCCTCGGCGATCCAGAGGATCGGCCTGGCGAAGTCCAGTCGGGTGTCGTCCAAGGCGTCGAGGCCGTCGGCGACCACGTCGGCCGCCACGGTCGAGCGTCGACAGCGGGGGAGGGCATCGCCGATCCTCCTTCCCTTCTCGGCGAGCACCTCGGGTAGATCGACCTCGATGAGGAGCAGGTCATCGGGGAGATCGAGTCGAAATGCCCGTTGGTCGTAACCGGCGCCGAGCACGACGACCTGGCGGTGGCCCGCGACGGCCCACTCGGTGAGCACCGTGTCGAAGAATCGGGCGCGATCGGTGAAGAAGGCGGACCCGATGGCCGCTAGGCCCGCGTCGGCGGCCTCGTGCTTCGGCGCCTCGGCCCGGGCGGTGGCCAGCCATGCCGCGGTGTCGGCGACCGGCCGGTTCACAACCGCACCTTCCCGCGTGCGGTGTAGGAGCCTTCGACCGCCGGCCTGATCGACACCCGGTGCGGCACGACAGGTTGGGGCAGCGCGGCACAGGCGGCGCGCACGGCCTCCTCGTCGACGGTGCCGATCACCACGACGACGATCCGGTCCACCGGCCCGTCTCGTTCGACGGTGACGGCGGCGTCCACCGCACCGTCGACGGCTCGGACGGCGGCGGCGACCCGGCCTGGGTAGACGCTGATGCCGTCCACCTTCACCAGGTCGTCGCTGCGGCCGTCGAGGACGAAGCCGCCGTGGGCGCGGTCGCGGTGGGCGAGGTCTCCGGTGCTCACGGCGCCGTCCGGCCCCACCAGCAGCGGGCCGCCCCTCGCCGCGAAGCGGGTGTCCGGCCCCCGTGTCCACATCATGCCGACGCCGTCGGCGCCGACGGCGTCCAGCCACACCGGTTTGCCCGGAAGCGGGACGCCGACGTAGCCGTCGTCGCGCACCGTCCTGGTGACCGTGAGCAGGCCGGTCTCGGTCGAGCCGAGCATGGTCAAGAAGCCCGCGCCGCTGAAGCCCGCGGTGATGCGCTCCGCCCTGCGGATGGTCAGACCGCCGCCCGCCGGGACGAACGAGACGCCCCGGTAGTCGGCTCCCGCCTGTGCGGACCTGGCCCCCAGCACCTCCAGCGCGGGCGGAGCCACACAGATCCCCGACCGTCCCGCCAGTTCGCGGGCGGGAAGCCGCCAGTCCCCCGAACCGAACAACACCAGATCGCGACCGAGCAGCAACGCCGGGATCAACGCCATATAGAAGGCGGCGGCGAAGTCCAACGGAGAGCAGGTCGCGAACACCTCCGCGGCCGCGTACTCCGGCAGACCCGAGGTGTACGTCTCGACGGCGCGAGGGAGGCCGTGCGGGTGCCCGAACAGCAGACGAGGAGTGCCAGAGCTTCCCGACGTGGCCGTGGCGTACACCGGCTCCGCCGTCGCGGGCGAAGGGGGGCCTGCGTGCTCGGCGGCGGGCCGCAGCAGATCCTCGAACCACGGTGCGTCGGGATCCGCCCAGCGAGCGTCGCCGAGGACCCAGCTCGGCGCGGGCTCGGCCATGCCGAGGATCAGCAGCCCCAGTACGGTCTGCTCGCCGCGATCCGCGGGCAGCACCCAGCCATGTGGGGACGCGGGCAGCCTGGCGGCGAGTTGCTCGGCACGCCTGATCAGCTCACGCCACGACGTACGGCCGTCAGCGGTGACCACCCCTGCTTCGCGCTCACCAGGCGACTCGCGTAGGCATGTCAGCCATGCGGGTTCTCCACCCATGCCACCCACCCCCTGATCGTCTTCGGCCGTCGGAGCGGCTCAGGCAACGTGACCCCGTGCTCGGTGAGGACGACCGCGGCGACCTCGCGCTCGAGTGAGGTCAACGGTCGGTCACGGTCGTGTTCCTCCAAGGCGCTCTCCAGCGCGGTCGCCACGGTGGCGGCGGCCGTGCGTGCAGGCGACGTGTCGGTGGGGGAGATCTCCGCGGCGGGCGGCTCCGGGCCGACCCGCCCCGGGGCGGGACAGTTCAGAGGGAGTCGGCGCGGCATGTCGAATCGGATGTGACGCACCCGTTCCACCCTGGTGTCGGTCGCCGTCACACCGGGTGCGACGGCACGGAGCGCATCGAACAGCGCCAACGCCTCGGCGCGGGCCATCCGAGCCCCGAGACAGCGATACAGCCCCCAGCCGTAGGAGAGAACCGCTGTTCCGGCGGCGTCCCCGCCAGAGTTCGCCGCCGCGACGCGGACGGACACGATCTGGCCCGCGCGGAGCAGATGCCCGTCCACGTTGATCGACGATCGGGCGACACGTTCCAGCGTCTTCAGGGGCGGCTCGTGGCGCACCGCCTCGTCGATCGCCGTCGCCGTCGACACCGGATCGGCCAGGGTCCCCGGGGCGCCGAGGATCCGCACCGCGCCGTTGCCGATCATTCCGGCGACCGTCTCCAGCGAGGCCTGCACCAGCATCACCACGTTGGCCTCGGCGTCGGCGTCGGACAGCCCGCTGATGCCGGAGTCACGCCACTCGGCGAGAACGGTGTCGCGCGGGGCCGTCGCCCGAGCCTCACGGATCAGGGCACGCATCCGAGTCAGCGCGTCGTGGCCCTCACGAAGGGTGTCCGCCGGGTCCTGGGAGCGCAGCGCGTAGGCGACCACCGCCAGCCGTTGACTGAGCCGGTGCAGCCGCAGGAAGTCTGCGGTGGGAAGGCCGAGCAGGCGAGACGCCACGGCCGCCGCGTACGGGAAGGCCACCGCTGTCATGAAGTCTCCGCCGCCCGCCGCGGCCAGCGTGCCCACCACCCGCTCGGCGTCGGCGCGCATCCCGGGAACCATTGCGTCGACGGCGTCGGCGGTGAAGAAACGGCCGAACGCCCTTCGCAGCACCCGGTGGCGCTCGGGAGCGGCCTGCAGCATGATTCGCGACGCGAAGTCACCCAGGTCTTCGGCCGTCGCCTGAAGGTCAGGCGGGAGTCGATCGGCGAGAGCGGCCATCACCGGCCCTGCCTCGACGACGCCGAGACCTTCGTGGGACAGCAGCCGCACCGCCAACGCCCGATCGGAGACCAGCCAGCCGAGTCCGCCGGGCAGCGGCTCGGCGCCCGGCGGCGCCTCAGTCGTGCCTTCAGGGGAAGGGATGCGGGTCATGACGCACCTCCGAGGTGATCGAGGCTCCATGTCGACGGCGGAACTCGGTGATGCTCGCCGGGCTGGGCATCCGTCGATGCGGGTGACCGAAGGTCATCGGCGCGAGTCCGGGGACCACGGCCTTGAGAGCGGTGAGCCCGGCGCCACGCAGCTCCGGTGTCGTGTGATCGACCACGATCACCTCATGCCCGGTCTTCTCCGCAGCGGTGAGAAGCACCGCGAGATCCGCGGCCACATCGCCACGCGGACGGTGCACCGGTCGGACCGGGTCGGGCGCCGCGGCCGGATCGAGGAGGAACGCGAACCGCTCACGCTGAGCGGGCAATGCGGCGGCGAGCGCGTGGTCGGTCATGTGCCTTACCAGCTGCGGGGCGGCCGCCATCGGTTCAAGCTCGTCACGGCGCTGTCGGTAGTTCGCCGCTATAGCAGGTCCTGAGGTCGCCATTTCGTGCACCGCACCGAGAAGTGCTCTCTCGACGTCGAGGCCGCAGCCCGCCGTGATCAACGTGGCCGGTTCGGCCTGCTCGTCGGACAGCGAGACGAGCAGCACCACGGGCAGACCGAGTTCGCCGCGGGCGAGAAAGGCACGGAGCGTTCTGCCGAGCCGCAGCCGCAGCGCTCGCAGGGCCTGTGCCGTCGCACCCTCGAAGTCGGTCAGCGGCAGCTCGGGGAGCGGAGTTCGGGAGTACCAGGCACGGAGGAAGGCATCCCGCTCGACCAGTTCGAGCAGACAGGCGAGCAGCGCCTCCTCCGGACCGGCCCCGACGGCGCAGCCGTTGGAGTTCTCGTAGACGAAGGACGGTCCGGCGTCGGGATCTCGGGTGGCTCCGTAGTAGGCGACGTGGAACGGCACCAGCACCGGCCTGCCCGAGGACACGACGTGCGCCCGTGCCCAGGCCACGCGGGTATCGGGATGAAAGGGCACGTACTCGAACGTCGGATCGCCGTATGCCTCGTCCTCGTGCAGGAGCAGCCTTCTCGGGTCGACGGCGTCGTCCAGGTCGGCGAACGTCGCGACGGCGGCGGGACCGCGCCCCGCGCAGTGCCAGCCCGCATACCGTTCCAGGCCCTCCAGCACGGCGGCGGTTCGCGCGTCGGCGAAGTTGTTCGAGTGCCCGATCGCGATCTCGTGGAAGCCCCACTCGGTCGGGACCGAAGCCTGTACCGCAGGCAGCGCTGCCTCGCCCGCGAGGCTCGGTGCGGTCACCAACCCGGACCACGAGTCGAGGTAGACGTCCTGCATCCGCGAACGATGGTGCGCGAGGTCGAATCGGCGGGTGCCGCCGGACGTGCTCGCGGGCAGCCGGCGAGTGAGGTCCGGCAACGGCGGCGGCGACTCTCGGGCGGCGTCGCGACACGACGGCGAGGAGCAGCGGACGTGCGGGACGACCGGATGCCAGCGGCCAGCGAGGGTTCGGATGTTCAACGCGAACGCGGCGTCGCGGCTGCGTGGTTCCTTCCCTGAGGAGATCCTGCCTGCCTCGTCTCGCACGAGCGCAGCCACCAGGGGTACGGCGGCCGCGGGCCACCACGGTGTGAATCTGGCGGACAGCGCCGTCAACGGCTCGGCGGATCGGCCGGTCCACTCGGGACGTCCTGTCCCGCGGACTCGCAACGCCAGGCACTGCGGGCAGCCGGGGCGGCCCGGCTCCACGAGCGGACCGAGAACCAGCCGTCCCCCGACGCCGTGCACGGGCAGCACCGGACCGGAGGGCACGGGCAGCGCACGGAGATCGGCGTCCCAGCGGTCGTCCACCAGCAGCACCAGGCCCGTGCCGTCCTGAGGATACGGTGTCACCGCTTCCCCCAGGAGCGCATGCAGCGCCGCGGCCAGGCCGGTGTCACCGACCGCACGAGGCTCGGACTCGGTCGTGAGCCCGGTCATCGCTCGGCGCCCCGGTGTTCGGAGACGGCGGCCGTCGCACCGCCGCCGAAGGCAGGCGTCGCGACGCCGACCTCCACCGCGGTGACGATGTCGGCAGCCGACGGCGGCGGCGCCAGGGGCGAGCAGTGCAGGTTGAGCGTGTGAAGGAGGGCTTCAGTGTCCGCCGAGTACGTCGAGACGGCAGGCGACAACGGCGTCGCGGGCTCGCCTTCGGCAGGCGGCGTCCTGCGGGCGACGGCCAGCAGCAGCGCGGCCTCGATCGCGGGCCGCGCGGCGACGTCGACCACCGGTGCGGTCGCACCGACTCGTGCCCGCCACAGCCCGGCGGGGTGCCGCTCCAACCGGACGGAGAGGTCTTCCGACTCTGTGAGTTCGCGGAGCCTCCGCACGTCCGCCTCAGCGGCGGCGGCCTCGGGCTCCTCGGCGGGGTCGGGGTCTGCCCAGCCGGTCAGCTCGACGTCTTGTGCCCAGGAACGGATCGCTCGTGCCAGCGCTTCGGACTTGTCACGCCCCGCACCGACCGAAGCACCGTGGCGGGCGACACCGAGCACCGCCTCCAGACTGAGCAGCCCGGCTTCGCGGCGGACGTCCGGCATGTTCTCACCGACGACCAGGACGTCCGCGACCGAGGCGGCTGGTTCGACGCGCCCGGGGCGGTTCACTCGGAGACGGGCCGAGGCGAGCGGGAGCTGTGGAAGATCTTCCGGAGAGCAGGCGGCCACCGGCCCGAAGCAGGAGGCACTGAGGAGCCGCTCGGCCAGCACACCGCCCCAGTCCGCCGGGTCCGATGTCGGCGCGCTCCCGGAGGCTTCGTCGTGTGCGGGGGCGGTGACTCCGACGTGTCCGGCGGTGCCGAGGAGATCGCAGGTCGGATCGACGTCCACCGGCTGACGCCAGATGCTCAGGCGCGTCAGATCGACGACCACGCCTTCGGATTCCGGGGGCCTTCCGGCGCCGACGGCACCGCTGACGTGGCGGAACAGATCGTGGACGAGGACCGCGCCCGCGATGGACACCGGAACCGGGCCCAGTCCCGGTGCACAGGGGAGGGCTGTCGCGGCGTGCACGAGGCGCCGCCAGGCACAACGTATGCAGGCGGCGTCCGAACCGGGAATCTGGGCCTTGAGCAGCATGGCCTGGCCGCGGGTGAGCCCGAGCCAGCTTCCTCGCCCCTCGGCCAGCGCCGTCTCGGCGACGCGGAGCGCGGTGGCGTCCTCGCCGTCGGCGAACACCCCGAGCACATGGGCTCCGACATCGCGTGTCGCCCGGCGGACCCGCGCTGGAACGCCGAGGGCCTCGGGCAGGTTCGACAACTCCGCTGTCGGCTCGGCATCGAGCAGGGACACGTCGCCGAAACCGGACTCCAGGAGGATCGCCGCGAGTGGAGCGGCCCGTTCCACCGGTCCCGCCACGGACACGGGACAGGCGCGTACCGCCGTCATCGCGGCTCCGGGATCGGCCACGAGATGGCGGAGGAACTCCACCTGCTGTGGGAACGCTCGCTCGACGTCCACCGGTATGGGGGCCGCCTCAGGGTCTTCTCGGCGCACTACCCCGTGCCGTTCCAGCGCGCTCAGCAGAGTCCGCACGAACCCGGCCTGCTCCGTGGGCAGCGACGCCAGCAGTCTGTCCGGAGCGACACCCCGGTCCAGCAGCGGCGCGAGCCTCTCCACCCAGGTCGCGACGGTGCGACCTCGCAGGCGGAAGGACCCGTCGGTGGTGCGGATCCACACCCCGTCGGCGACGGGAACGTAGTATGCGTCGGCACGTAGTCGGAGCAGGGGCTCTGTCATCGGTCGACCTCGGCTGCGCTCGGCACGGCAAGGGGATTCAGACTGGATTCCAGGTACAGCGCCCGGCGGTACAGGCCGAACGGCATGAGTAGCAGCGACGTCCAGCCGAGTGCTTCCACACCGGTCGGTCGGTCCAGCGTCGCGCTGGTGAAGCCGAGCACCGGATGTCCGGTGACTCCGTCGGAGGCTGCGGCCACGAGCAGCCGTTGAGCGATCACGCCTGCGACGTGATGCTGAACGCGGTAGGCCAACGCACCGTTTCTGCCGAGTTGAGGATCGGCCGCACCGACCAACGCCACGACCAGCGGTGCCTGTACGAGGTTCATGTACTGGCCGAACATCGCGGCACCCACCACGGCGCCGAACTCGCCCTCGGCGAGGCGCATGAGTGACCGCCCGTGTGCGGTGGACAGGTAGGCACCCGGGCGAAGTCCCTCGACCGCGCGGATCAGCAGGACACAGCGGACATGGTCCAGCCCGGTCTCCGCGCCGGGAAGATCCGCGTTCAACGGAGCCGCGGCCTGGACGAGCCAGCGCGCGACGGCTGCCGACGGCAGTGGAGTGGAACGGAGCTGCTCGCCCAGTGCCGTACGGGACCAGGATTCGGCAACCGACGGGACGTCGACGGCCCCGACATCGGGCAGGG
The DNA here is from genome assembly GCF_002234535.1 of Actinoalloteichus hoggarensis. Classification (NCBI taxonomy): domain Bacteria; kingdom Bacillati; phylum Actinomycetota; class Actinomycetes; order Pseudonocardiales; family Pseudonocardiaceae; genus Actinoalloteichus; species Actinoalloteichus hoggarensis. The sequence continues at coordinate 3,547,405 of NZ_CP022521.1, read as the reverse complement.
TGATCAGCTCCGAGCCCGAGACGCGCGTGTCCTGCGGATCCGGGTCGGGCAGTGCGGGCAGGTCGACCGGCAGTCCGGTGCCTCTGTCGGCGGTCAGTGTGGCGGCGTGCATCCGGGAGGCGCCCGCCTGCGGCGGCGGGCCTCCCGCCGCGCCTCGCCACGCCGTCAGGTCGGCCGTCGGGACTCGTCCCGGCTGGGAACGGCGGGTCGTCGCCGGTTCGGCCGAGGGCGGGTCGACGTCGAGTACGGCGATCACCGCCTCCTGACGTGCGTCCAGACCCAGCTCGGCCAAGACGGCTCGCTCGTCGGCGTCGAAGGACACCCTGCATCCCCAGCCCCAGCGGTGGGCGACGAGCGCGTACTGCCCCACCACGGTGCCCGAGTCCAATGCGGCGAGCCGGTAGGAGAAGTCGCTGTACTTGAAGTAGTTCTTCCACAGCGGCGCGGTGAGCAGCAGCCGGATTCCGCTGTGACGCACCGCCGGCATATCGGCCCGCGATCCCTCGTACGGGTCGTTCGGTGCGGACAGAGGCACGAGCGCGTGTCGGGTCGCGTCGTAGTGATACCTGCCTGCCGGCAGATCGGCCGTCGATCCGGACAGCACGTAGCACTCCACCGGGAAGGTCACCCCTCCGGAGGGCACCGGTCGGCGAAGTTGGTAGTGCGGCTCGCGGTGCACCGGCTTCGGCTCGTCAGGGCTGCTCTTGGCGATCCCCTCCGGATACCAGCGGACACCGCTCACCCCGTAGGAGGCCTGGAGGATCGCGCCCAGCTGGTTGAGCCTGCCGCCCGTCCGGCCCGACGTCGTGACGGCATCGCCGAGTGCCGCGGCTCGCGGCAGCGGCGGCAGGTCGATCCGAACAGGGCTCTCATACCAGCGGAAGGGACTGGGAATCGCGGACCAGTCGATGCTCCATCGGTCGGGATACACCTCGTCGAAGGTGCCGCGGAGCCGCTGTACGAAGCGGTCCACCTCGACGGCGTCGAACGGCAGCGGATCCCTCATCGCGCCGACTCGGGTTCGGGCTTGACCGACCGGATCAACGCGACGGCGTCGAGGTCGAACTCCTCTTCGAAACTGCGTGCCACCAGATAGAACAGCGTGTACCGGTCAGCGAGGGTGAAACCCAGACGGTAAAGATGCCAGTTCGTGTATCCCTGCGCGAGGCGTGATGCGAGGAACCGTCGGTCCTCTCGGATCATTCCCTGGAAATAAGGGTTGTCTGCGATGGCGCGGTGGATTCCGGCGACGGGTGGTACGGGAGCATCGGCGAGCCACGGCACGTCGGGCCGTCGGTAGAGGCCGTCCGGCGACGGCGCGAGCCTGGCCAGCTCCTTGTTGCGGGGATTGGCGTAGAGGAACAGCCGGCCCTCGTCGAAGCCCTCCTGGATCGCGGGCAGGTAGCCGTTCATCGTCCGCACCCACCGGGCGGCCAGGTTCGGCAGCCGGTCGAAGTCGGGAACCGGCTCGTCCATCACCTCGATGATCTCCCGCGTCCGTGCGCGGAGCAGGTCGCGATTGAGCTCGAATCTCCTGGCGTACCTGGCCCGTGCCGACTCGGGGTCACGAATGAGCAGCAGATAGCCCTCGAAGGTGGCGAGGTAGGACACATACCCCGCTCGGAACCCCATCTCACCCAGCCGTCCAGGCAGCCGAGGAGCCAGCAGCGCGCCGTTGGCGACGAGCAGGTCGAAGGCCAGCGCCAGCCGACGTGTCGTGTCACCCCGGGTCGCTCGGAGCGACTCCAGTGCGAGCGGGGTCGTCTCAGCCCAGAACGAATGCATCATGTCCACGCCGCCGGGACCGCCCAGCCAACTGTGCTCGTAGTTGTAGTCGTGGAACCGGAAGACCTCGTCCGACCTCGCCGCGGTGCCGACCTGTTCGACGATGTGTGCCTTGAGTCTCGGTAACACCGAAGGGCTCCGAGTGCGGACGACCAGCCGCAGATAGGCGTTACCCCGTTGATTCTCCCGAAGATAGAACCACGACGCCGACTCGCCGAGTTCGACCGACGTGTCGAGCAACGGCGCCGCGACGTCGAGCAGCAGATCTTCCTGCACCGCCCAGGGGACGTTGACGGTCAGCTGTTCACTGGTCTCGTCAGCCATCGACGCTTACCCCGTTTCCTGTGACACCGACTGTGATCTGCTTCGGATCGATGCCCAGACGGCCGAGTACGGCCCGCCAGGCCAGGTAGGCCACGAAGCACTCGCCCTGCGGCCGGACGTTGATCCGATTGTTCGTGGTGTGCGTGTACTGGCAGACGAGCGCGGCCTCCGCGACGAACGCGGGGGCCGACCGGTCCACCTCCGCGGGCCACACCTCGCCCGAGGCCACCAGCGGGCGAACCCGACAGACGGCCTCGTGAATCAGCCGCTCCCATTCACGGCCGACGCCCCGGCCCACGTCGAGGCCGTCGGCGATCGCGTCGGCGAGGGTGCGATAGGCCGATTCCTGATGCCGGTACTGCTCGTCCCACGCCGCGAAGAGACGTTCGCGGTCCGGGAGATAGCCGACCCATCGTTCCTGATAGTGCCGGAGGAAGATCGCACGGCCGTCGTCGTCGAGCCCCAACGCCCTGGTACCGAGCAGCAGTAGTTGCAGCGCGACGCCCAGTCGCGCACGGTCGCTGTCGACACCACGCAGGATGTGGTCGCTGACCACCGTGCTGGAATCGAAGACGTCCTCGGCGACGGCGATGCCCTTCGGCCCGCCGTACTTGGCGAACTCGGGCTCGTAGTCGATCCAGTGCAGCGAGTTCGGCGGCAGGATTCGGGCCGATGCCGCCGGGTCGGAGACACCGGTCTCCAACGTCGCCAGTCGGCCGAGGGATCTGCCCAGCCGTTCCGGGTCGACGTCTGCGGGCCCGGGATGCTCGGCGAGATGACCCAGCACCGATCGCTGGAACTCGGTCCGGATCCGCTCGGCTTGACGGAGCGGGACCTGGAGACGAACCCGTACGTGCGGCCCCTGCTCCCAGTGCCGGAGGAAGAAGGCCCGACGTGCCGAGCCCTCGTCTCGCAGTCGCCGGATCAGCGGGAGCAGCAGGTCCGTGAGCAACGGGTCGGAGTCCGCATGGTAGAAGACGTGGGCCGACAGCCAGACGAGTTCGTCTTCAGACATGGCGTCCTCCGATCGTCTCCACCACGTATTCGTTGACGTGTTCCGTCGGCGACTCCGCAGGCAGTGGCAGGCACTCTTGGAAGGTCATGTCGGCGTGGACCTTGCGCAGTGCGCGCTGCCAGGCGGCGACACCGGTGACACTGGTGAAGTCGAGCAGTACGGGCTTGCGCTCCGCTGCGGTCGGGAATCGGACGGGGCCGGACGGGACGCCGTTCTCGCCGACGTCCATCGGCACCATCGGGTCCGGCAGGGTGAGCTGCCGATAGAAGACCTGATCAGGCAGGCCGTTGGCGTGCTGCCACCGCCTGATCTCCAGGTGGGACCTCGCACGGTCAGGCCCGGTCTGGTCGGGAAGCTCAGTCCGCGGAATCTTCCAGGTGCGACGGTCCAGGATGACGTCGCCGACCCGGACTCTCGGATAGCGACGGATTCCGGCACGGTCGGGCCGCCGCTGGTCGACTCGATCCCACCACGAGAAGTTGGCGAGACTCCCCATCGCGAAGAAGCCGAGGAACCGATAGAGCTGCGGCGCCAGATCGTTGAGCAGGAAGTTCAGCGGAATGAGCCGCAGTCTCCTGCCGTCTCGGCCCTGCCAGAGCTCCAACGTTCCGTCGTTCGTCCTCACCCAGCAGTCCTCCAGGGATACACGATCTCCGGACCAGCCGCCTGAGGTTCCGCACGGATAGCCGAGGTGCCGGGGGAGCAGGGCGGGATGCACGTTCCCGTTGATCCCGAGCACACCTGCCAGGTCCGTCAGCGGCGAGGCGGGGTCGTCCTCTGCGGTCAACTCCGCGCGCATCGACTCCACGATCCGAGCCGATGTCGGCTCGGCGGCGGCGAAGGAGGTCAGGAATCGGGACATCGCCCGGCCGTAGCCGATGGCTCCGGCGTTCACCACGAGTCGCTCTCGCCCCATGACGCTCCCGCGTTGCAGGTTCCAACTCACCCTCGGCCACGACGAGACCCAGGACGGCGCCTGCTCGGAAAGGGCGGTGAGTCGTTCGATCCCGATCGTCACCTCGTCGGCGTCCGTGTCGTAGGGCGCTTCGGCGAGTACTCGGTCTTGGATGGCACGCAGCGCGGTGGGCACTGGAGCGCTCAGGTCGAGAAGCCGAGTGCCCAGCGCGGCCCTGGCCTTGGGCGCGGACAACGCGGTGTAGAGCGGGAGCAGTCGGTGTGGACCAGAGCCGAACAGCTCCGTGACGACCTCGGCGACGATGGCCCGTACATGCGCGTCATCGTCGAACAACGGAACCAGGCGATGCAGTGCGGTCAGCGCGGGCGAGTGCGGGGTCCATCGCGCGGCGGACTCGACGAGTGGTCGTGTCACCACTCCGTCGTCGTAGATCAGAGTCCGTGCGACGCTGAGGGGCGGCTCGGCGACTCGGCATGCCAGCGCCACCTCCGTCGTCCTGCGCTGGATGTCCTTCAGCAGCCTGACTCGGTCTTCGGGCGTTCCTCGCCCGAAGGTCTTCTCCGCGTGGAGCAGCGCGGTCAGGGGTTCACGCAGCTCTGCGGGCGCCTCCGGCGTCAGTCGTTCGACCAGCGTCGACATCGGATCGGGGTCCTGCTCGTCGATGCCGAGATCGCGGGCGAGCACGTCGTCGTCGATGAGCTGATCGAGGACGTCCGGACCGTCGTCGAACTCCTCGACTCGGCGGCGCAGGACGGTCTCCGAGATCGGAGCGCCCTCCGGCTCGGCCAGGATCACATCGAGGACGGCCCCACGCCGGACTCGCACGATGCGCTCTCTGGCGGCAGGCTGGTTCGTGCCGTCCCGGCCGCGGACGAAGAACGAACCGACCTCGGCGGACAGCGCCACGACGGGCGCGCGCCGAAGCACCGTCTGCTCGCGTGACATCGGATGGGCCGCGACGCTGCGATGAACCCACTCCACCAGCTGCCGAGGCAGTCGACATACCGAGTGGACGATCGGGGCGACCGCGAGATCGGCCGGCTGAGGCGCCGGCGTCTCAGTCAGGATCTCGACCGGCCGAACATGAACGAGCTGTCCGAACGGAGACGGCTTGAGCGCACTCCTGCTGATCAGGTTGACCAGGGTCGCCTCCGTCGTGCGGGATCGCTTGTCATGGCCCCGACCCGCGTCGACCTCGGCTCTGTAGCGGTCGATGTTGCGGAGCAGCCCGTCGGAGGTGAGCTGTGCGCTGGCCCGGATCTCGTGGAGGCCGCCGAGCTCGGCGAGGGCTTGCCGTTCGTCCGCCCACGACTCGTCGTACACGGCGACGAAGCGTTCGCGCAGCACCGACCGCCTGTCGGCGAGACTCGTCAGTTCCTGGAGCCACGGCGGCTCCACGCCGTGGTCCAGCGCGCGCGAGATGTCAGCGCCTTCGACCGGCAGCGCCCGGTTGAGACGTCGGCGCAGAGCGAGAACACTCGCGCGGCGACGGCGGTCGACGATCACGGGAACCAGGGCGGTCAGGGCCGCGGCCGCGGCCGGGGCCGATCGAGCCCAGTGTTCGTCGAGCGAGCGCAGCTCGTCGGCGAGGTCCGTGAGTGTGCGAGATCGCAGCCGCTCCAACACGGACGCCGGCAGACTGCAGACCCGGGTGACACCGTGTCCGGCGATTCGCAGGTTCGTGTCAGCCGCGCGGGGCATGGACGTCTCCTTTCGCGGTCAGGCCGACGCCGAATCGCGCTCGGCATCCGACGACCACGGCACCCGCGCCTGATCCGATGTCTGTCGGCGGTGATGGAACACTGTCCGCCTCTCGTCGATGCGGACGGTGAACTCCTCGATCAGGGCGGCGAAGGTTCTGGGACTGTCCTGTGGAACCACGTGGCCCGCGCCCGCGACGACGGCCACGTCGGCGCCTGCCCGCGACGCGGGTTCGACGGCACGGCGTTCGTTCTCCAGCAGCGCGCCGTTGACCAGCATGACCGGGCTCTCCAGTCGAGCCAGGTCGTCGCGGTCGGGGAGCGCCAGACACCCGTCCCCGAGTTCGTCGAGCGTCGCGCTCAACAGCCGGGGCCAGCGGGGCCCGTGCAGCGCGGCGAAGTGGGCGGCGCTGCGGGGCTGTGTCTGTGCCATGCGGGTGAAGCCGGTGAGCCAACGGCGCAAGGTCGTCTGGTCGACGGTGAAGGAGTAGCCCGACACGACTACGCCTCGAACCGCGGCGCCGAGTCCGGCCGCGGCACGCAGCACCACCGCGGCCCCCAGGTAGGACAGTCCGACCAGCAGCGGGGGCTCCGGCCGGTCGAGCACTGCCTCTCGAACGCGCTCCACCGCCGTCCGCATCGGATGCTCGGGTATGTCGTCCGATTCGTGTCCCGGCAGTTCCAGCCCGATCACCGGGTGTGTCCACCAGGGTCGACATGGGCCGTAATGTTCATTCACCGTACCCATCAGTCCCGGTACGAGAACCAGGGGGCAACCCATTCTAGGATTCCCTTCGCAGGCTGAACGGGAGAAGTCGAACTGAGGTGGATCTACCTGTCGGCTGCCGCGTTTGTCGGTCGAAGATACGACGCGGTTCGGTGTCGAGTCGGGTTTGTCACGATGATTCCTGGACGTCGTACGGCGGTCCAGGAATGGGCCGACCAGGTTGCCTGCCTGGTTGTATGGTGCGTGCTCCGTGACCGCAGCGGTCGGTATACGACGTGCTGATCTCGCCGAGGGCAGTCGCCTGCCGTCGTCGGCGCGCCGTGGAACACCGTACTCGCCCGGAGTCGCTCTCCGAGGATCAACCACATACCGCACGGCCTCGCCCCGGAGAGCGACCATGTGCAGGACAGACGCGCCTACACTGCTAGATCAGGACCGGAACCGACGTCACGAGCTGCAGCTGCAGGTGCAGATGCACGTCGTGCAGGACGACGACGAGGTCATCGTCTCGGTCAGGTCGGTGGTGTCCAGAACGGTCTCGTCCAGGTAGTCACCGATTTCGAGAGTGTCGACGTCGAGGCCCGTGAGGCCCTCGATGCCGACGTCGACACTGGCCACGGAATTAGCGTTCATCATTTTCCTTTCACCTGGTGAGCGCGACTTGCGGCCGCGATTACACCTACTGAAGGAGACCCACAAAGGTGTGGTCCGTCCCGATGGAACCACAGGTCTCTCCGGGTCGTCAAGCGTTGATTTCCTGACGGCTAAGCGACCCCTTGCGAGGCCCCGATTAGGCGTGTAGCTTGACTTTTACGGTGCGGTTGCAGTGTTACTTCCGCATATTTTCGACAACTTATTGAATGATGGTGAGAGGGCGTCCTGTCTTTTGCTGGACGCTCTCGGTGTCGTCACGGGCGCGAATGATCGAGGCGATTGTCATCGACTTCCCAGGAAGGTCGGGAAGCAGACTTCACCGTTAATTTCCCCTTGAGGAGGTCGCCGCGATGAAGGCCGACGTCAGTATGGACGACCTGGTGTACCCGTTCGGGCGACAGGATGCCGACACTCCTGCCCTCGAGTATGCCTGGCTGCGTGAGCACCATCCCCTGGCCAGGGTCACCACCACGTATGGGACCGACGCGTGGCTGGTGACCGGCTATGAGACGGTCCGCTCCATCCTCAGTGACGACCGCTTCAGTTCGCGGATGCCGGTGACCTCTGGTGCCGAGATGCCCGAGCCTCGGGACGATCCGACGCGGTCGTTGTTCAACATCGATCCACCCGATCACACCCGTCTCCGCCGGGTCCTGGCTGGTGCGTTCACCGCCGCGCAGATCCAGCAACGTCGCGACGCGATGACGACACTCGCGCGAGGACTGGTCGACGAACTCGTCGAGACCCGATCGACCGCGGACCTCATCACCTGCTTCGTCGTGCCGTTCACGACGGGGGTGATCTGGGACCTCCTGGCCGTGCCGCCGAACCTCCGCCCCGACTTCGCCCAGTGGGTACTCGATCACCAGGCGATCCGCGAGCCCTCATGGGATCCGAATCCGGACACCAACCCCGTGCTGATCAATCGGATCAGCCTGCGTCGGCACGTGGAGGAGCTGATCGCAGCGCGCCGGGACGACCTCGGCGACGACGTCGTCAGCAGGCTGATCAAGGCTCGAGACGCGGGCGAGATAGACGACGACGCGGACGTCGTCGTTCAGCTCACGGGCCTGATCATCGCCGCCTACGAACCCGCCTTCAACACCCTCGGTCTCGCTCTTCTCGCGCTGCTCGCCGATCCCGAGCGTCTCCGATCACTGCGGAGCAGGCCCGAAGCCGTGCCCGCCGCGATCGAGGAGCTTCTGCGTCATCTCGCGCCGACGGACATCGGCTTCGTACGGGTGGCCTCCGAGGACGTCGAGATCGGCACGGAGAAGGTGCACGCGGGGGAGATTCTCATTCTGTCGCTCGAGTCGGCCAACCATGACGAGAACGTGTTCGCGGCCGCGGATCGACTCGTCCTCGACCGATCGCCGAACCCGCATATGGCGTTCGGGCACGGACGTCACCACTGCCTGGGCGCTCCACTGGCTCGTGCCGAGCTGGCCGTCGCCCTGACGACGATCGCCGAGCGGTTGCCGACGTTGCGCCTAGAGGTTCCGCCGGAGTCCGTGCCGCGTCGCACCGCCCTCGCGCAACTCGGGCCGCTCGAACTTCCGGTGTCGTGGTGACCGATCGGTGACGGCGAGTCGGAATCGTCCTTTCCACGTATCGGGGGTACTCGAGGTGCTCACGTGTGAAGACCAGCCTCATGACCGGGTGGGTCGCCACGTCCGCGTCCCGGCCTCCGCGCCGCGCAGCCATCGGACTCGCCCGGCCGTATCACTCCCTCTGAACCCTGAGGAGGCCTCAGGTCGATGAAGATCCTGGTCTATGCCTATGGCACCCGCGGCGACGTGCAGCCCTACCTCGCCCTCGCCGCCGCCCTCGGACGCGCAGGCCACGAGGCGATCCTGTCGGCACCCGCCAGGTTCGAGACGCTGGCCTCCGCACACGGCGTCGAGTTCCGGGGCCGAGACGACGAGTGGCTGGGTATCCTCGAAGACCCGGATGTGCGGCGCATCCTCGCGATGGGCGGCATGCGCAAGGCACTCGACAAGGACGCGCGCCGCAGGGCCCGCACTCGCCTGCACGACGATTTCCGCAGGCTCTTCCCGAAGATCCTGGCCGACACCGCCGCTGCGGCCGACAGTGACGTCGATCTCGTGGTGCACTCACAGGAGTACGTCGATCAGGGAGGGCAGATCGCCGAGAAGCTCGGAGTGCCCTCGGTCCTCGCGCTGCTGCATCCCTTCATCGTGCCCAGCTGGGAGTACCCCAGCGGACTGTTCCCCTTCGACACACGGCTGCCCCGGCTGCTCAACCGGCTGAGTCACGTCCCGCTGCGCTTCCTCCGGCTCGAACGGCGGACGTTGGCGCGGTGGCGCTCGGAGGACCTGGGGCTGCCGCCGCGACCCCGAAGTCATGACATGCAGCGCAGGCCCGACGGCGGGCGGGTGACCGTGTTGCACGGCTTCAGCAGGCACGTCGTCACCCCCGCGTCGGACTGGCCCTCGGAAGTGCACACCACGGGGTTCTGGCTGTTGCCTGGCGGCGATTCGTGGACCCCGCCACCCGCGCTCGCGGCATTCCTCGACGCGGGCGAGCCGCCGGTGTTCATCGGCTTCGGGAGTCTCGCCGGACTCGATCCACGCGAGACCGGCCGCGCCGTCGTGGCGGCGGTTCGTGCGGCCGGAGTTCGTGCGGTGGTCAGCTCCGGCTGGGGCAGCATCGAGATCGACGATCCACCGGAGGACGTGCTGATCGTCGAGGAGGTGCCGTATGACCGTCTCTTCCCGAGAATGCGGGCCGTCGTGCACGCCGGCTCCGCCGGAGCGATGAACGAGGCGCTGGCGGCGGGCGTCCCACAGGCAGCCTGCCCACTGCATCGGGAGCAGGAACTGTGGGGGAATCGCGTTCATCGGCTTGGGATCGGTCCGGCACCTGTGCGTCAGCGTGACCTGAACGCGGCGGTCCTGACCGAGATCATCCGCCAGGTCGTCACCGATCGGACGATGGCCGAGCGTGCCGCCAGGATGCGCACGCTGGTGCGTGCCGAGGACGGGGCACGGGTCGCCGCGACGGTGCTCACCGACCTGTTCGACGCGACGGCGACTCATACCGGATAGCGGCCCGAGCATGGTCGCTCACAGATCATGACGAGGCCGCTCGATCCACTCCACGTCGCTCGCGAGGACACACCTGAGAGGAGACGATCCTGCACGACACCGTGGAACGGCCGCGCCGCGGCCACCCCGTGATGCCGTCGCGCATCGCGGAGTCGGCCGCGGCACGTGACGGAGTCATGACCAGTGCGGAGGTGATGTCGTGGGTGGTCGAACGTCGACATGCGCGACGACAGCGGGTGCGGCGGCTGCCACTCACGGCGATGAGCGATTGGAGCTTCGACGTCGACACCGGCAACCTGGGACACGTCTCGGGTCGGTTTTTCACCGTCGAGGGACTGCGGGTTCGGACGGACTTCGGACCGGTCCGTGAGTGGAGCCAGCCGATCATCCATCAGGCGGAGATCGGCGTACTGGGCATCGCGATGCGCGAGATCGACGGCCTGCTGCACTGCCTCATGCAGACCAAGATCGAGCCGGGGAACATCGACGGGGTGCAGTTGGCACCGACCGTGCAGGCCACCAGGAGCAACTACCTGCGGGTGCATGGCGGTGCCGCGGTTCCCTACCTGGAATGCTTCATCGGCGTCGACCCCGGACACGTCGTCGCCGATGTGCTCCAGTCGGAACAGGGCTCGTGGTTCTATCGGAAGCGCAATCGCAACATGGTCGTCGAGGTCGGTGACGACGTCGAGGCGACCGAGGACTTCCGCTGGCTCACCCTCGGGCAGGTGTACGAGCTGCTACGAGTCGACAACCTCGTGAGTATGGACGCGCGCACGGTGCTGTCCTGTCTGACCCGCGACACGGCTGCTGCGGCAGGACGACCGGGCGACGCCGTACCGGCCGATTTCGAGCGGTCGCTGGCCAGCTCCGGCGATGCCGACGAGAACGGCCTGCACACGGAGACGGAGGTCCTGAGCTGGGTCACCGAGATGCACGCGCGCTACGAACTCGGCTCGACGCTCGTACCGTTGAACGAGATCACCCGATGGCAGCGTTCATCGCATGCCATAGCCCACGAGCTCGGTGTGTTCTTCAACGTCGTCGCGCTGGACGTCGAGTCCGAGGGCCGGGAGGTGCGTGCCTGGCAGCAGCCGATCATCGAGCCCGTCGGCATCGGAGTCTGTGCGCTGCTCGTCCGTTCCTTCGGAGGCGTGCTGCACGCTCTGGTCCAGGCGCGTGTCGAGCCGGGCTGCCTCGACGTGATCGAACTGGCCCCGACCGTGCAGTGCACGCCGACCAGCTACGCCCGGCTTCCTCCTGGTAGCGCGCCGCCACTCCTGGATCTGGTGTTGGCCGGCCGCCCCGAGAAGATCCGCTTCGATGCCGAGCTGTCTGAGGAAGGCGGCCGGTTCCTGCACGCCCGTAGCAGGTATCTGATCATCGAGGTCGACGAGGAGATCGGGGCAGCGGCTCCGCCTGGATTCCACTGGCTGACCGTGCGTCAGCTGGGCGATCTGCTGACACACAGTCATTACGTCAATGTGCAGGCACGGACGCTGATCGCCTGCCTGGTGTCGCTGTGATGAGCTCGCCGATCCGCTTCGGTGTACTGGGTTGTGGTGCCTTCGCCCAGCGCAGGATGATCCCCGCACTGCTGGCGAACCCGAATACCACCGTCACGGCGGTGGCGAGTCGGGACCACGCCACAGCGGCCCGGGTCGCCGCCCGGTTCGGCTGCGTGCCGACCGGCTACGTCGAGTTGCTGGACCGCGACGACATCGACGCGGTCTACCTGGCACAGCCGCCCGCCTCGCACGAGCGATGGGTGCGTGCCGTGCTCGCCTCCGGGCGCCACGTCCTGATCGAGAAGCCGCTGGCGACCTCCGAGTCGACTGCCCGGGAGCTGGTCGCCCTGGCGCGGGTGGCTGGGCGGGTGCTTCGGGAGAACTTCCTGTTCCCGCACCATCCGCGGAATCACGCGGTACGGGGGATGCTGGCCGAGAAGCGGGTCGGTGCTCCTCGGTTCCTGACCGCGTCCTTCCGGATCCCGCCCCTGCCGGACGGCGATATCCGTTACTCGGCGGAGCTGGGCGGCGGCGCGTTGACGGACCTGGGGGTGTATCCGCTTCGGCTCGCGCAGTACTTCCTCGGAGACGATGTGGCCGTGGCCGGGGCGACCTTGCGCATGGACCGGACTCGGAGCGTCGATCTCTCCGGGCAGGTTCTGCTCGTCTCCTCCGCCGGTGTGCTGGCCGCTCTCGACTTCGGGCTGGAGCACTCCTATTTCTCGCGTTATTCGCTTGCGGGAGAGACCGGCCGGTTGATCGTGGACCGAGCTTTCACACCGACCGCCGACTGGCGTCCGGGCGTGCGAATCGAGGAACAGGATCACGTCGAGGAGTCCACGTTTCCTGCGGCGGACCAGTTGGACGCCGGGATCGCCTCCTTCGCCGCCGCGGTGCGGTCTGGGCGAGGCGCGGACGTGGAATCACGCGAGTGGGATGAGGCGGCAGTCGCGACCGCGCGTCTGGTGGAGGCCGTGAACCGACTCGCGATCCGGGTGGCCGTCGATGACGCCGACTGAGGGAGCCACGTCGCGACCGCGAAGCCTGTGTCGTGCTGGTGATCGGCGGCGATTCACGGGCGGGACCGGGCGATCACGAAGGTGAATCCGGCGACGCCGGGTCAGGAGGACGCACCGCGTGGCGATACCAGGGCTTCGACACGACCAGGGACGTCTTGATCCCCCGGCCGACGCCCAACACGTCGTTCGGAGCCGAGAGCATCGATGCGCTCCGCGCCCACGTGGCGAACCGTCAGGTCGGTCGCCGTGGCGATCGGCACCGGTCACGCAGGCCGTGGCGTGGGACGGGTGCGCGAGAGGCGCCGCCACCACGGGCAGGCCGGGACCGGGTCGGACCGAAGTCGAGGTCAGCCGACCGATCACAGGCCGGTCGATTCGCCCGGGCCCGTGCCGCTAACGTCCGCCGGTGTCGATCAGACCGGCTCGGTCTGGAAGGCGAACTCGAAGTCCTCCCCGACCAGGCCCGCAACGCAGCCGACCGACGCCGTGACGCCGTCGTCGACGGTGCAGGACCAGCCGTCGGACAGCTCGACGTTCCCGAGGGACGCCTCCGCCTTCTCCTCGTCGGGCAGCTGGATGAACTCGTCGATGACGTCGAGCGCCTCGGGGCAGCCGACCTGGCCGCCCGCCGCAGGCAGCGCGATCAGTGTGTGGGTGGTGTCCTCGTCGAGCTCGACCTCACCGCAGTCCACCGGTTCCAGGCCGTCCGTCGCGCTCGGGGGCGATGCGGCATCGGAGCCGGGGTCGTCGCCCTCGGCGGAGCCGTCGGTGCCGGGCGAGGCGTCGGTCTCCGGCAGACCGTCGCCCTCGGAGGCCGCCGTGGCGGGTGCCTCCGCCGTCGGGGCCGAGTCCTGATCGGACGCCTGCCCGCACGCGGTCAAGAACAGGCCGCCCGCCGCCAGCAGCGCGGGAACGAACATCCTTCGCCGATTCATCGCGATCCCTCCTGTCTGTCGTGGTCTCTCACCCGTTCAGACGCACGCCGCGGATCGAGGTTGCCCGAATCGGAACATAGTGTTGGAAAATCACCGCCGCGCGTCGATCGTACGCGGCCGGCCGCCGACGGCGCGGGGTGGCGCGGAAGCGGCGGCGACGGCCGACGGTCCGCGATCGGCCCGCGCGAGGGGGCACCCGGTTTCGGCGGCCGACGGTGCGGCACGGCGGGCGGGCTCACCGCGGCCGGCGGAAGCCTGCGACGGCGAACACCGCGCCGAGCACGGCGATCACCAGGCTGATCGCCGTGGCGGCCAGGACCGCGCCCACGCCGGGCAGGTCCAGCGACACCGCGCGGGCCGCGTCCACCGCGTACGTCAGCGGGTTGACCGTCGCCACCGCGGCCAGCCAGCCGGGCAGATCGGCGATCGGGACGTACGCGCTGGAGACGAACATGAGGGGGATCATGGTGAGCACGCTGATGCTCTGCATCAGCTCCGCGTTACGCAGCCAGGCGCCCAGCGCGAGGAACACCCAGCTCATTCCCCAGCCCACCACCAACGCCAGTCCGAGCGTGCCGACCACGCCCACCGCCCCGGTGACGGGCAGGTAGCCGAAGAACACGATCGCCAGGACGTAGATCACCAGCAGTTGGAACGCGGTGCGCGTCAGATCCGAGACGCTGCGGGCGACGAGGATCGAACCCGATCGGATCGGCATCGAGCGCAACCGGTTCAACATCCCGTTCCGCATGTCGTCCACCAGGCCGACGCCCGACTGGATCGAGCACTGCATCGAGGTGTTGACCAGGATCGCGGGCATCAGGAAGTCGATGTAGTCCACGCCCGCCGGGAAGCTCGCCGAGTTCGCCAGACTCCCGAAGACCTGGGTGAACAGGACCAGGATCACCATCGGCTGGATCACGTTCAGCGTGACGACCCGGTGGTCGCCGAGGGACGCGCGCAGCGATCGACCCGTGAGCACCGAGACCTGTGTGAGCACGGAACTGCCGCGCCAACGAGACGGCGCCTGCTCGGCTGCGGAGATGATGATCGGAGCTCCCATGATCAGCCCGTCTTCTCGTGATGCGGACGTCGGTGGCGGATCGTGCTGTTCGCCTGCCGCGCACCGCCGGTGCGCTCCCGGCGGCGTCGACGCGCCGGACCGGCCGAGAGCGCCACGGTCGTCGCGTGCTCCGCCCGTCTCGCGCCGTCACCGCGGTCGACGAGAGTGCCCGGCCGCCGGACGGCCGCCCGTCCCGGCCTAGGTGTTCGCCTCGACGGGCGGCCTGGACGCGAACGGTCCTCGGCCGATGCCGCCGCGTCCCGCGACTCCCGGACACGGATCAGGCCTTCACCGGTGCGGCGCGTCTGGCGAGCGTCAGGTAGACGTCGTCCAGAGTCGGTTCGCCGAACGCCAGTTCGGAGGCCTCGACGGCGACCTCGTCCAGCGCCCGGACCACGGTG
Organism: Actinoalloteichus hoggarensis; assembly: GCF_002234535.1. NCBI lineage: Bacteria > Bacillati > Actinomycetota > Actinomycetes > Pseudonocardiales > Pseudonocardiaceae > Actinoalloteichus > Actinoalloteichus hoggarensis. Next base: position 3,532,290 of record NZ_CP022521.1, on the reverse strand, counting down.
GCGACCTCCCGGTTGGCGCCGATCGGAGTGGTGAGCGTCTGCGTCTCCGCGTTGATCATGGGTCGCAGTCCGGCCCGCTCCAGTGCCTCGGCGGCGATGCCGAGATCCTCGGAGGAGCCGACGGTCACCGTCGCGGTGCGCTGGCCGACGCGGGCCTTCAACTCCGATGGGGTGCCCGCGGCCACCACCGCCCCGCCGGAGAGCACGGTGATCGTGTCGGCCAGCTGGTCGGCCTCGTCGAGATACTGCGTGGTGAGCAGCACGGTGGCGCCCTCGCCGACCAGACCGCGCACCAGGGACCACACGGTGCGGCGGCTCTCCGGGTCGAGCCCGGTGGTGGGCTCGTCGAGGAAGATCACCTCCGGCCTGCCCACGATGGAGGAGGCGATGTCGAGGCGTCGGCGCATGCCGCCGGAATAGCGGCGTGCCTGGCGGAGCGCCGCATCGGTCAGCCCGAACAGCTCCAGCAGCTCGTCGGCGCGGGCCCTGGCCTGTCGGCGCCCGGCGCCGAGCAGCCGGGCCACCATCACCAGGTTCTCCCGGCCGCTGAGCTGCTCGTCCACCGAGGCGAACTGACCGGTGAGGCCGATCCTCCTGCGCACCTCGTGGACGTGCTCGGTGACGTCCAGCCCGGCGACCCACGCGCGGCCCGACGTCGGCGGCAGCATCGTCGTCAGGACGTTGACCAGGGTCGTCTTGCCCGCGCCGTTGTGGCCGAGCAGACCGAGCACCTCGCCTCTCGGCACACACAGGCTCACCGAGTCCAGGGCGGTCAGCCTGCCGAAGGTCCGGCCGACCGCCCGCGTCTCGATCATCGGTTCCGTCACGAGCGGGCCGCCGCCTGCAGTTCGGCGCGGATCACGTCGAGTACCTCGGCGGTGTGCTGGAGCAGGTAGAAGTGTCCGCCGCCGAACACCCGCACGGTGCACTCGGCCTCGGTGTGCTCACGCCACCGCCGGGCCTCCTCGACCGTCGACTTCGGATCGTCGTCGCCGATGAGGACGGTGATCGGACTGTGCAGCGGCGGCCCCGGCCGGTAGCGGTAGGTCTCGGCGGCCTTGTAGTCGCCGCGGATCGACGGCATGGCCATCCGCATGATCTCCTCGTCGCCCAACGCCTGACCGTCGGTGCCGCTGAGCGACCGCAGCTCCTCGATCAACTCGTCGTCGCCGCGCAGATGCATCCGCTCGTCGCGGGGGGCGGACGGGGCACGCCGCCCCGAGACGAACAGCCGCGACGGCGGGTCGCCGCCCTCGGCCTCGATCCGGCGGGCGATCTCGAACGCGAGCGTGGCACCCATGCTGTGGCCGAACAGCACCACGGGTCCGATCAGCTCGGGTCGCAGCGCCCGGAACGTCTGCTCGGCCAACTCGTCCAGGTCTTCGATGAGCGGCTCGTGTCGGCGGTCCTGTCGTCCCGGATACTGCACGGTCACCACGTCCGCGACGGGCGCGAGGCTTCGTGCCATCGGCAGGTAGAAGCTCGCGGACCCGCCCGCGTGCGGCAGGCAGATCAGCCGCGGCGTGGCGGGCGACGCGGCGGCGAACCGGCGGACCCAGAGGCTGCCGTCCTCGGGCGGCGTGTGCCTGCTCTCGCCCCGCCCCGCGGCGACTCGGTGTGCCATATGACCGTCCCTGACCTCGGCGGCGAACGTCGAATCCTGCCGCGAACGGTGCCAGTCCCGCGTTGAGGAAAATGCCAATCGAGCGCCGCTACTGTCGGCCCGGTCGCCCTATGTCCGAAGGAAGGGGCCCGTGGTGAACGGAGTCTCCACCGGTGCCGGTGAATTCAAGGGCCCCGCGTTGCGATTCGCCGATCCGCGCAGGCCGTGGTCGGTGGAGCAGTCCTATGCGGTCGTGTCCGGCGTGTCCGGCGGCCTTCCTGACGTGCTCGACTGGATCGCCGACAAACGCGGAGCCCAGAACCACCGAGTGAGCAGAATTCCTTTCGGCGCCATGCGGAACTGGCATTTCGAGGACGATACCGGCGATCTCCGGCACGACAGCGGACGATTCTTCTCCATCCAGGGTCTTGCGGTGGAGACCGATTTCGGCACCGTCCGATCCTGGTCCCAACCGATCATCAACCAGCCGGAGATCGGCATCCTCGGCATCCTGGTCAAGGAGTTCGACGGAGTACTGCACTGCCTGATGCAGGCGAAGTCGGAGCCGGGCAATCTCGACGGCGTCCAGCTCTCCCCGACGGTGCAGGCCACCTGGAGCAACTACAGCGGAGTGCATCGCGGTCGCGAGGTGCCGTATCTGGCGTACTTCCGTGATCCGCCGCCCGCCGACGTGCTGACCGACGTGCTCCAGTCCGAACAGGGCTCCTGGTTCTACCGCAAGCGGAACCGGAACATGATCGTGCAGACCACCGACGACGTGCCGCTGCTCGACGACTTCCGCTGGCTGACCTTCGGCCAGATCCAGGAGATGCTGCGCATCGACAACCTGGTGAACATGGACACCCGGACGGTGCTCTCCTGCGCTCCCGCCGACGGGCTGTCACCGGGTGACGACTGGGGCAGCCTGCTCACCGAGACCGAGATGCTGAGCTGGATCACCACCCGACAGGCCGAGTATCAGCTGCACACCCGGCCCATGCCACTGGCCTCGGTCCGGTCGTGGACCCGTACCGAGGACGTCATCGCACACGAACGCGGCCTGTACTTCCGGATCATCGCGGTCGACGTGAGCACCGACAGTCGGGAGGTCGACTCGTGGAGCCAGCCGCTGATCGCCCCCCACGGGCGCGGCGTGATCGCCCTGCTGGTGAAACGGGTGGACGGCGTCCTACACGCCCTGTTCAACGCCAGAGTGGAGCCCGGATACCTCGACGTCGTCGAGCTGGCGCCCACCGTGCAGTGCACCCCGGAGAACTACGCGCACCTGTCGCAGGCGGAGCGGCCGCCGTTCCTGGACGTCGTCCTCGCCGCCAGACCGGAGGACGTCCTGTTCGACACCGAGATGTCGGAGGAGGGCGGGCGCTTCTACGAGGCGCGCAACCGATACCTGGTCATCCAGGTGGACGAGGACTTCCCGGACGACGTCTGGCCGGACTTCCGCTGGCTCACCCTGCATCAGACCGGCAGGCTGCTCCAGCACAGCCACTACGTCAACGTCCAGGCCCGCAGCCTGATCGCCTGCATGCGGGGGCTGCGATGAGCGGGCGACTCGGCATCGGCGTGCTGGGCTGCTCGGCGATCGCCTGGAAGCGGACCCTGCCCGCCTTCGAGGCCGAGCCGGGCATCGAGATCGTCGCCGTCGCGAGCCGGGACCCGGCGAAGGCCCGTACCTTCGCGGACCGTTTCGACTGCGCGGCCACCGACTACGCGGGGCTGCTCGCACACCCGGAGGTGGAGGCCGTCTATCTGCCGCTGCCCCCGTCGCTGCACCTGAGCTGGGGCGCCGAGGTGCTGCGCTCCGGGCGTCACCTGCTCACCGAGAAGCCGATGGCGACCACCGCCGCCGAGGCCCGCGAACTGATCGCGCTGGGTGCCGAACTCGGCCTCGTCGTCCGCGAGAACTCGATGTTCGTCCACCATGCACAGCACGCGCGGGTGCGGGAGGTGGTGGCCGAGGGCAGGCTCGGCACGCCGAGGTCCCTGCGCGCGGCGTTCTGCATCCCGCCGCTGCCGTCCACCGACATCCGGTACGCGCCGGACCTCGGCGGCGGTGCGCTCCTGGACACCGGCGTGTACCCGATCCGCGCCGCTCAGCTGCTGCTCGGTGACGAGCTGACGGTCGTCGGAGCGGTGTTGCGCTGCAGTAGCGTGACCGGCGTGGACATCGGCGGTCAGGCCTTACTGGTCTCGTCGAGCGGTGTGACGGCCTCGCTCGAGTTCGGCTTCGAGCATGCCTACGGCTCCTTCTACTCGATCTGGGGCAGTGCCGCCCGCCTGCACCTCGACCGGGCGTTCACCCCGCCGCCCGCCTGGCAGCCCCGGCTGCGCATCGAGGGCCAGGACCGCACCGAGGAGCGTCTGCTCGCCGCCGACCACCAGTTCGCCAACTCGGTGCGCTCGTTCGCCGCCGCCGCCTCGGCCGGGCGCAGTGCGGCCCATCCCGAGGAACAGCCCTGGTGCGTCGCCTCGATCCGGAACATGGAGCTGGTCGACCGGATTCGTGCGACCGCCGCGCGGGTGCCGGTCCAGGACGAGACGGGACAGTGATGGAGATCGTCGGCGACGGCTTCCTTGCCCGGCACCTGCGCGCCGCCTTCGGCGCCCGTCATCCGGGAGTGATCGCGATCGCCGCCGGAGTCAGCTCCACGGGCCGCACGCCGCTGGAGAGCCTGGATCGCGAAGCCGAACTGGTCTACGACGTCATCCGCCGAGGCCGGGACACCGGTGGCAAGGTCGTGATCTTCTCGACCAGCTCGCATGCCCTTTACGGCGCGGCGGACTCCCCGGGGACCGAGGACGGCCCGGTGTTCCCGGTGTCCGCCTACGGCAGGCACAAGCTGGGCCTGGAGGCCGTCGTCTCCCGTGAGGACGTCGACTGGCTGGTGGTCCGCTCCACCCATCTCGTCGGGTCGGGACAGCCCGCACACCAGCTGCTGCCGAGCCTGGTCGCTCAGGTGCGCTCGGGCACCGCCACCGTCTACCGAGGTCACCACCGCGACCTGCTCGACGTCCGCCATCTGGTGCTGGCGCTGGACGGCCTGCTGACCGCCGGGGTGAACCGCCGGATCGTCAACGTCGCCTCCGGCACGCCGATCCCGATCGAACGCATCGTGGCCGAGATCGAGACGAGGCTCGGCGTCACCGCGACGAAGCGATTCGTCGACGGCCCCGGCATGCGCACACAGGTCTCCACCGAGCTGCTGCGGTCGCTGGTCCCCGGCTGGGGCGACCTGGACTTCGGGGAGTCCTACCTGCGAGAGCTCGTCGAACGCTACGTCGCGGCCGAGACCGCGGGCGGAGCGGTCCCCTCCCTACAGCAGAGCTGACAGCCGATCGCGCGGCTCGGTTCCGGGCCCGCGGCATGCGTGGATGGTGGTTCGTCGTCATGACCAAGGCAGAATCCGAGCCGATCGCGATCGTGGGTGTGTCGTGCCGCTTCCCGCAGGCGCCCGATCCGGTCGCCTTCTGGCGGCTGCTGGCCGACGGCGCGGAGGCGATCCGTCCCGCGCCCGAAGACCGGTTCCCGGCGGGCACCTCGGCGGGATTCCTCGACGAGGTGGACCGTTTCGACGCCGCCTTCTTCGGACTGTCCGCCCACGAGGCCGCCAGGATGGACCCGCAGCAGCGGCTCGTCCTGGAACTCAGCTGGGAGGCGTTGGAAAGCGCGGGCGTCCTGCCCGCGACGCTGGCGGGCGGATCGACGGGGGTGTTCGTCGGCGCGATGGCCGAGGATTACCGGATCGTGGCGGGCCGGGAGGCCCGCGACGGATACGCACCGGTCGGCCTCTATCGCAGCATGATCGCCAACCGGGTCTCCTACTTCCTGCGGCTGCGCGGGCCGAGCCTCACCGTCGACACGGGACAGTCCTCCTCCCTGGTGTCGGTGCACCTGGCCTGCGAGAGTCTGCGTGCCGGGGAGTCCACCCTGGCGTTGGCGGGCGGCGTGCAGCTCGACCTGACGCCGGAGAGCACCGAGTCGCTGGCCGCGCTCGGCGTGCTGTCCCCGGACGGGCGATGCCACACCCTCGATCACCGGGCGAACGGGATCGTGCGCGGTGAGGGCGGCGGAGTCGTGGTGCTCAAGCGGCTCTCCGACGCGGTGTCCGACGGCGACGTCGTGCACGCACTGATCCTGGGCAGCGCGACCAACAACGACGGCGGCGGCGCGAGTCTCACCGCACCGAGCGGGAGCGCTCAGGAGGAGCTGCTCCGCACCGCCTGCGCACGTGCGGGCGTCGACCCCGCCGAGGTCCAGTACGTGGAGCTGCACGGCACGGGCACCCGCGTCGGCGACCCCGTCGAGGCCGGCGCGCTCGGCGCCGCGCTCGGGACGAGCCGTCCGGCCGAGACACCGTTGCTCGTCGGCTCCGTGAAGACCAACATCGGCCATCTGGAAGGTGCCGCGGGCATCGCGAGCCTGCTCAAGACCGTGCTCGCGATGCGGCACGGGGAACTGCCGCCCTCGTTGCACTTCGAGCGCTCCGCTCCGAGCGTCTCGCTGCCGGGTCTCGGGCTGCGTGTGCAGACCGAGCGGTCGGACTGGCCTCGGGGGGCCCGCCGGGTGGCCGGGGTGTCCTCCTTCGGCATCGGCGGCACCAACTGTCACGTGGTGCTCGCGGACTCGGCGCCCGAAGTCGTCCCGGAGATCTCGGCGGCGCCCGTTCGACCGGCGCGGGGCAGGCAGCCACGGAGCGCGGCCGAGGGGACTTCCGCCGGGCACGCACCGATCGTGCCGGGAGACCAGGCGCCGGAGCAGTCGGTGCAGGGCGGGTCAGTGCCGAGGTCGGCGGGCCTGGTGACGCCCACCTGGCTGCTCGCCGCCCGTGATCCGCAGGCCCTGCGAGCCCAGGCCGAGCGGCTCGCCGCCTTCGCGACGGAGCGCACGGACCTGTCCGCCGAGTCGATCGGCGCCGCGCTGCGCGACACCCGCACCGCCTTCGAGCATCGCGCGGTGCTGCGTGGCGACACCAGAGCGGAGCTGCTGGCGGCGACCCGTGCGCTGGCGCTGGGCGAACCCGCCGCGAACCTGGTGACCGGACAGGCGGACGTCGGCGGTCGGACCGTCTTCGTGTTCCCCGGTCAGGGAGCGCAGTGGCCGGGAATGGCGGTGGAGCTGCTGGACACCGTACCGGTGTTCGCCGAGCACCTGGAGGCCTGCGCGGCGGCCCTGGCCCCGCACATCGACTGGTCGCTGCTCGACGTGCTGCGCGGTGCCGATGGCGCCGCCGATCTGACACGGATCGAGGTGCTTCAGCCCACGCTGTTCGCGATGGCGGTGTCGTTGGCGCAGACCTGGCGTGCGGCCGGGGTCGAACCCGATGCCGTCATCGGCCATTCGCAGGGCGAGGTCGCCGCGGCCTACGTCGCCGGTGCGCTGTCGCTGACGGACGCCGCGAAGGTCGCCGCGCTGCGGGCGCGGGTGACCGCCGATCTCCTCGGCGATTCCGGCGGCGGGCTGCTCGCCGTCGGCGTGAGCGAGCAGGAGTACGGCGAGCGGTTCGCGGCGGCGGCCCCGCGACTGTCGATCGCCGCGTTGAACAGTCCGACGGCGATCGTGCTGGCGGGCCCCGGGCCCGCCTTGGACGATCTCGCGGCCCTCGCCGCCGCGCAGGGCGTGCGCTGTCGCCGGGTGCCCGCCGCCGAGTACGCCTCGCACTCGGCCGCGGTGGAACCGGCGGAACAGGCGCTTCGGGCCGCCGTCGCCGACATCACGCCCCGGCGGTGTCCGGTGCGCTTCCTCTCCACGGCGACCGGCGACTGGGTCGACGGCGCCGACCTGGACGCCGACTACTGGTATCGCAACCTGCGGAACACCGTGCGCTTCGCGCCGGGCATCCGGGCTCTCGCCGCGTCGGGACACGACGTCTTCGTCGAGGCGAGCCCGCATCCGCTGCTGGTCCCCGCCATCGAGGAGACGTTGGCGGCCGAGGACTCCCGGCCGCACGTGGCCGTCGGGACCCTGCGCCGCGACGAGCCCGCGGTGGCCAGGATCCTGTCCGGGGCGGCCCAGCTGCATGTCCGAGGGCGCTCCCCGGACTGGACGGCCCTGCTCCCGCCGCATGCGGGGGAACCGGTGGAACTGCCCACCTATGCCTTTCGACGCCGTAGGCACTGGCTGGGCGGCACGGTCGCCGAACGACCGGCCGAATCGCGAGTGCCCGTACGGGACGCCGCCGAGCTGGAGCGACTCGTCGTCCGACTGCTCGAAGCCGTCCTCGGCAGGTCGCCGGTGGACGCGCACCGCCGGTTCAAGGATCTGAACTGCGACTCGATGGCCCTGGTCGAGCTGCGTAACCAGGTCGGCACGGCCGTCGGCCGTACCATCCCGGTGTCGGCCCTGTTCAGCCATCCCACACCGGCGGCGTTGGCGGCCTACCTCGCCGCCGAGGACGTCGCCGAGGCCGCGGACTCCGTCGACGACGACGCCGTGCTTCACGACGTGGCCGGCGCCGTCGGCGGTCCGGCTGCCGACGATCCGGTGGCGATCGTGTCGATGGCCTGTCGGTTCCCCGGCGAGGCGACCTCCCCCGAGGCCCTGTGGGCCGCCGTGGCGGCGGGCGCCGACCTGGTGTCGGAGTGGCCGCTCGACCGGGGCTGGGACGTGGCGGGCGGCTACGACCCGGAACCGGGCGTCCCCGGCCGGTCCTACACCAGGCATGGCGGCTTCCTCGACGGGGCGAGCGGCTTCGACGCGGACTTCTTCGAGGTGTCCCCTCGGGAGGCGTCGGCGATGGACCCGCAGCAACGGCTGCTGCTGGAGACCTCCTGGGAGGCGGTCGAGCGGGCCGGACTGGCTCCGACGTCCCTCCACGGCACCGATACCGGCGTGTTCGTCGGCACCATGACCCAGGAGTACGGCGCTCGGCTGCACGAGGCCGACGACGACTCGGGCGGCTACACGCTCACCGGCAGCGCGGCCAGCGTGGCCTCGGGCCGGATCGCCTACACGCTCGGCCTGTCGGGTCCCTCGATGACGGTGGACACGGCCTGTTCGTCCTCCCTGGTGGCGTTGCACCTGGCCGTCCGCGCGCTGCGGCAGGGCGAGTGCTCGATGGCGTTGGTGGGCGGCGCGACGGTGATGGCCACGCCGGGCGTCTTCGTGGAGTTCAGTCGGCAGCGTGGGCTGGCACCGGACGGCCGGTGCAAGGCGTTCGCCGAGGGGGCCGACGGCACGGGCTGGTCCGAAGGGGTCGGCGTGCTCGTGGTGGAGCGGTTGTCGGATGCCCGTCGCCTCGGGCATCCGGTGTTGGCGGTGGTGCGGGGTTCGGCGGTGAACTCCGACGGGGCATCGAACGGGTTGACGGCGCCGAACGGTGCCGCTCAGGAACGGGTCATCCGTCGTGCGCTGGCCGACGCGGGACTCGCCGCCCACGACGTGGCCGCGGTGGAGGCGCACGGCACTGGAACGGTGTTGGGCGATCCGATCGAGGCGCAGGCCTTGTTGGCGACGTACGGGCGGGATCGGCCGGCGGGTCGGCCGTTGTGGTTGGGGTCGTTGAAGTCGAACATCGGTCATACCCAGGCGGCGGCGGGTGTGGCGGGTGTGATCAAGATGGTGGAGGCGATGCGGCACGGGGTGCTGCCGAAGACGTTGCACGTCGACGCGCCGTCCTCGCACGTGGACTGGGATTCCGGAGCGGTGCGACTGCTGACCGAGCCGGTGTCGTGGGACGGTGGTGATCGGCCGCGGCGCGCGGGGGTGTCGTCGTTCGGGATCAGCGGCACCAACGCCCACGTGATCCTCGAGGAGGCGCCACAACTCGCGTCGAGCCCCGAGCCGAAGCCGTCGGCACGGCACTCCGAGACACGGCAGCCCACTGTGGAGTCGACCGACGAGGCGGCCGTCGTACCGTGGCTGCTGTCGGCGCGCTCACCCGCCGCGCTGGCGGCGCAGGCCGACCGGCTGGCCGCCTTCGTGTCCGGCGAACCGGAGTACGACCCGGCCGACGTGGGCTGGTCGCTGGCCACCACACGCTCGGTGCTCGACCACCGCATGGTGATCGTGGGCGCGGGCCGCCGCGAACTGCTCGCCGGCCTGACCGAGCCCGTGGCGGACGTCGTCCGCGCCGGGGCCGCGGGCCGCGTCGTCCTGGTGTTCCCTGGTCAGGGTTCGCAGTGGGTGGGGATGGGTCGGGAGTTGTTGGCCTGTTCTCCGGTGTTCGCGGCGCGGTTCGGTGAGTGTGTCGATGCTTTGGGTGAGTGGGTGGATTTCGCGCCGTTGGCGGCGTTGGGCGATGAGGTCCTGTTGTCGCGGGTTGATGTGGTGCAGCCGTTGTTGTTCGCGGTGTTGGTGTCGTTGGCGGCGGTGTGGGAGTCGTTCGGTGTGGTGCCGGATGCGGTGGTGGGTCATTCGCAGGGTGAGATCGCGGCGGCGGTGGTGGCGGGTGGTCTGTCGTTGGCCGACGGTGCTCGGGTGGTGTGCGTCCGCTCGCGGCTCATCGCCCAGACCCTCGCCGGCCACGGCGGCATGTACTCGGTGGCCGAGGCCGTCGACGCCGTACGTGCGCGGGTGACCGGGGAGTTCGACGGGCGAGTGTCGGTGGCGGCGGTGAACGGACCGGCCTCGGTGGTCGTCTCCGGTGACCCGACGGCACTGGCGGAGTTCGCCGCGCGCTGCGAGGCCGACGGCGTGCGGGCCCGGCGGATTCCGGTGGACTACGCCTCGCACTCGGCGCAGGTGGAGCGCATCGAACACGACCTGCCCGCCGCGCTGGACGGAATCACTCCCCGCGGGGGCTCCGTCCGATTCTTCTCCACCGTGACCGGGGACTGGCTGGACACCGCCGAGCTGACCCCGGAGTACTGGTACCGGAGCCTGCGGCAGACCGTGCGCTTCCATCCGGCGATCACCGCGCTGGTGGACCAGGGCTACACCGGTTTCGTCGAGTCCTCCCCGCACCCGGTGCTCACCATGGCGATCCAGGAGACGCTCGACGCCGTGGACGCCGATCAGCCGGCATGGGTGACCGGGACGCTGCGGCGGGACGACGGCGGACCGCGTCGCCTCTACGACAGCCTCGCGCAGGCCTGGACCCGCGGTCATCCCGTCGACTGGACGCCCGCCTTCGGCGACCATGCCCGACGCGTCCCGCTGCCCACCTACCCCTTCCAGCACAGCCGCTACTGGCTGACGAGCCGCCCCGCCGCGCCTCGGGAGCCCACCGGAACGGAGTGGGGCTACCGCGTCGACTGGCAGCCGCTCACAACGGGAGACGCCGTGCGGCTCGCCGGAACGTGGCTGCTGGTGCACCTCGGCGCCGACGCAGGCGGCGCGGCGGCGGGACTGGCCGAGCACGGTGCGACCGTGCGCACCGTCTCGTGGGACGGACACGGCGACCTCGCCGAATCCCTGCGCGCCGCCGTCGACCCCGACGAACCACCCGCCGGTGTGCTGCTGCTGTTCGGCGCGGCCGACGGTCGACCGCGCCCCCTCGCCGCCGGGGCGGCCGTCACCACGCGACTGCTCCGCGCCCTCGCCTCGGCCGAGATCGACGCGCCGCTGTGGTGCGTCACCCGAGGCGCTGTGGCCGCGGACGACACCGACCGCCTGGTGGACCCGGACCAGGCCGCCGTCTGGGGACTCGGCCGGGTCGCCGCGCTGGAGCACCCGCGGCGGTGGGGCGGCCTGATCGACCTGCCCGTCGCAGGCGACGGTGACGGGGCGAACCCGCTGGCGGCGGCGTTGTCTCGCACAGACGGCGAAGACCAGATCGCGATCCGCGCCGCGGGCACCTTCGGCAGGCGCCTGGTCCGAGCACCGCTGTCCGCCGCCGCGGCTCGGCCGCGTGGCCCGCACGGCACGGTGCTCGTCACCGGCGGCACCGGCGCCCTCGGCGCGCACCTCGCCCGCCGACTCGCCGAAGGCGGTGCCGAGCACCTCGTCCTCGTCGGCCGCCGGGGCGCCGAGGCCGCCGGCGTCGACGAACTCGTCGCCGAGCTCACCGAGGCGGGCACCGAGGTGACCGTCGCCGCCTGCGACGTCGCCGACCGAGCCTCGGTCGCCGCCCTCGCCGAACGGCTGACCGCCGCCGGGACCCCGGTGCGCTCCCTCGTGCACGCGGCGGGCATCGGACCACTGGAGCCGCTGAGCGAACTCGGCGAGGACTCGCTCGACGACGTGTTCGCCGCCAAGGTCGGGGGACTGCACAACCTGGACGAGGCGTTCGACCTCGCGGGCATGGACGACGTGCTGCTGTTCTCCTCGATCTCGGCCGTCTGGGGGGTGGCCGACCATGCCGCCTACGCCGCCGCCAACGCCTATCTCGACGCCTTCGCCCTGCGGCGAGCGGCTGACGGCGCACCCGTCCGGTCGATCGCGTGGGGTCCGTGGGGCGGCGGCGCGGGGATGATCCCCGCCGCGCTCGCGGACACCCTGCGCCGCCGGGGCGTCCCGGTGCTCGACCCGGCCGCCGCCGTGCGCTTCCTGGACCGCGCCGACGACACGGCAGACCCGGTGACGATCGTCGCCGAGGTCGACTGGCCGCGCTTCCTGCCGGTCTTCACCTCGGCCCGCCCCGCGCCCCTGTTCAGCGCCTTCGACGGTGAGCTGGACGGCGGGCGGGATCACACGGAGCCGACCCGGTCGCGTGACGGCGGGCTGCGCGCCGACCTGGTCGGCCGCTCCGCGAGCGAACGTGGGCGGATGCTGCTCGATCTCGTGCGCAGGCACACCGCCGCCGTCCTCGGCCGCCCCGGACACGACGCGCTCGACGCCCGGCGTGCCTTCACCGAACTCGGCTTCGACTCGCTCACCGCCGTCGAACTGCGCAACCGACTGACCAAGGCGACCGGCCTCCGGCTGCCCACCACCCTGGTCTACGACCACCCGTCGCCCTCGGAGCTCGCTCGACTCCTGGAGACGGAGCTGGTCGCCGACGCGGCCGCCGCCCCGGCGACGACGGCCCCGCGGCCGACGGAACCGGCCCACGCCGTCGACGCGGCGGAGCCGATCGCGATCGTCGCCATGAGCTGTCGCCTGCCCGGCGGCCTGCGCAGCCCCGAGGAGCTGTGGGAGTTCGTGGCCGCGGGCGGCGACGCGATCGGCGGCTTCCCGCTCGATCGCGGCTGGGATCTCGGCGCGCTCTTCAGCCGAGACCAGCGGGCCCGGGGGCGCAGCTACGTCCGAGAGGGCGGCTTCCTCCAAGACGTCGCGGGCTTCGACGCGGGTTTCTTCGGGATCTCGCCTCGAGAGGCGCTGGCCATGGACCCGCAGCAACGGCTGCTGCTCGAGACGGCCTGGGAGGCGTTGGAACGCGGCGGCATCGACCCCCGATCGCTGCGGGGCAGCCGATCCGGGGTGTTCGTCGGACTCGCCGAGCAGTACTACGGCTCGGTGCTGCGCCGTGACGAGAGTGCGGACGAGAGCTACGCGGTCACCGGGGAGGCAGCCAGCATCGCCTCCGGGCGGATCGCCTACGTCCTCGGTGCGGAAGGCCCCGCCCTGACCGTCGACACGGCCTGCTCCTCCTCGTTGGTCGCCCTGCACCTGGCCGTCCGCGCCCTGCGAGCGGGGGAGTGCGGCCTTGCGCTGGCGGGTGCGGCCATGGTGATGTCCACGCCGTCGCAGTTCACCGGTTTCAGCCGCCAGCGTGGGCTGGCACCGGACGGCCGGTGCAAGGCCTTCGCCGAGGCCGCCGACGGCTTCGCCCTCGCCGAGGGCGCCGGGATGCTCGTGCTGCAGACGCTGTCGGCGGCGCGACGCGACGGCCATCCGGTGTTGGCGGTGGTACGAGGCTCGGCGGTCAACTCCGACGGTGCGTCCAACGGACTGACCGCACCGAACGGCCCCTCCCAGCAGCGGGTGATCCGGGCGGCGCTGGCCGACGCCGGCTTGGCGCCGTCCGAGGTGGATGCCGTGGAGGCACACGGCACCGGTACCAGGCTGGGCGACCCGATCGAGGCGCAGGCCCTGCTGGCGACCTACGGACGCGACCGCGCCGAGGACCGCCCGCTGTGGCTCGGCTCGGTGAAGTCGAACATCGGCCACACCCAGACCGTCGCGGGCCTCGCCGGTGTGATCAAGATGGTGGAGGCCATGCGGCACGGCGTGCTGCCCACGACGATGCACGTCGACGCGCCGACCTCGCGGGTGGACTGGGACTCCGGCGCGGTCCGACTGCTCACCGAGCCGCGGGACTGGCCGGCGACCGGCGCACCGCGCCGCGCGGGCGTCTCCGCCTTCGGGATCAGCGGCACCAACGCGCACGTCCTGCTGGAGCAGGCGCCCGAGGACTTCGAGCCCGCGTCCGACCCCCAGCAGGCGCCCGACCCCGTACCGTCGACATCCGACCCGGCGGCCGTCGTGCCCTGGCTGCTGTCGGCGCGCTCACCGGCGGCGCTGCGGGCGCAGGCGGGCCTGCTGGCCGAGCACGTCGAAGCCCGCCCCGACCTGTCCCCGGTCGATCTGGGGCACTCACTGGTGCGGTCGCGGTCGGCCTTCGAATGCCGCGCCGTGGTCGTGGGCGCCGAGCGCGACGAGCTGCTCGCGGGACTGGCCGCCGTCGACGCCGCGATGACGGCGGGCCCGGCCGGGCGGTCGGCCCTGGTGTTTCCTGGTCAGGGTTCGCAGTGGGTGGGGATGGGTCGGGAGTTGTTGGCCTGTTCTCCGGTGTTCGCGGCGCGGTTCGGTGAGTGTGTCGAGGCTTTGGGTGAGTGGGTGGATTTCGCGCCGTTGGCGGCGTTGGGCGATGAGGTCCTGTTGTCGCGGGTTGATGTGGTGCAGCCGTTGTTGTTCGCGGTGTTGGTGTCGTTGGCTTCGGTGTGGGAGTCGTTCGGTGTGGTGCCGGATGCGGTGGTGGGTCATTCGCAGGGTGAGATCGCGGCGGCGGTGGTGGCGGGTGGTCTGTCGTTGGCCGACGGTGCTCGGGTGGTGTGCGTCCGCTCGCGGCTCATCGCCCAGACCCTCGCCGGCCACGGCGGCATGTACTCGGTGGCCCTGCCGGAGGACGGAATCCGTGACCGGCTGACCGGATTCGCGAGCCTGTCCGTGGCGGCGGTGAACGGGCCGTCGTCCGTCGTGGTCTCCGGTGACCCGACGGAGTTGGCGGAGTTCGCCGCGCGCTGCGAGGCCGACGGCGTGCGCGCCCGACCGATCCCGGTGGACTACGCCTCCCATTCGGTCCACGTCGAGCGCATCGCGACGGATCTGCCCACCGCCCTGGCCGGGATCACGCCGCGGAGCAGCGAGGTCGGATTCTTCTCCACGGTCACGGGCGACTGGCTGGACACGGCCGAGCTGACCCCGGAGTACTGGTACCGGAATCTGCGCCAGACGGTGCGCTTCCACTCCGCGATCACGGCGTTGACCGACCACGGCTACACCGGCTTCGTCGAATCCTCACCGCACCCCGTGCTCACGCTGCCCGTCCAGGAGACGCTGGACGCCGCCGACCTCCCGGACCCCGACGGCATCCTGGTGACCGGGACGCTGCGGCGGGACGACGGCGGCCTGCGTCGTCTCTACGACAGCCTCGGCCAGGCCTGGACGCGCGGCTACGCCGTCGACTGGACACCTGCCTTCGGCGACCACCCCCGCCGCGTCCCCCTGCCCACCTACCCGTTCCAACGCGCCCGCTACTGGCCCGCCGTCGCCGCACCCGCCGACCCGGTCGACTCCTGGCGATACCGGGTGGCCTGGCCCCGCGTCGACGTCGCCGCGCCGGAGACCGGCGGAACCTGGCTGCTCGTCGGCCCGGACCCCGACGACCCGCTGACCCAGGCCTGCGCCGACCGACTGGAACACCGGGGTACGACGGTCGTGCGGCTCGACGCCGGCGGGGCGGACCGGGCCGGGCTGGCCGAGCGGCTGCGCACCGCCTCGGCCGGGCTGGATCTGCGCGGCGTGCTCTCGACGCTCGCCGTCGACGACCGACCGGACCCCGTCGAGCCCGCGCTGCGGCGCGGCCTGACCGGAACCCTCCGCCTCACCCAGGCCCTGCTCGACACCGACCTCACCGCCGCGCTGTGGACGGTGACCCGGTCCGCCGTGGCCGTCGCCGAAGAGCCCGTCGCACATCCGGAACAGGCCGCGGCCTGGGGCCTCGGCGTCGTCGCCTCCCTCGACCTGCCCGACCGCTGGGGCGGGCTGATCGACCTGCCCGCCGAGCCGACCGAAGCGGACCTCGACCTGCTGTGCGCGGCCGTGTCCGGCGCCGGCGCCGAGGATCAGCTCGCGGTGCGGGCCGACGGACTCCACGCCAGACGACTCGTGCGCGCGGCCGGTCTCGCGGCCGCGCCGTGGACGCCGCGCGGCACCATCGTGATCACCGGCGGAACCGGTGCCCTCGGCGCACACACCGCCCGGTGGCTCGCCGCGCACGGTGCCGAACACCTCGTGCTCACCAGCAGGCGGGGCGCCGACGCTCCGGGCGCCGCGGCACTGGCCGACGAGCTGACCGCGCTGGGCGCGCGCGTCACCCTCGCCGCCTGCGACGTCGCCGACCGCGACGCGGTGGCCGGGCTGCTGGACTCCCTGCCCGGCCGGCCGACCGCGATCGTGCACGCCGCGGGCGTGGTCGACACCGAGGTCCCGCTCACCGAACTCGGCCTCGGCGAACTGGCGGACCTCTTCGGCGCCAAGGTCGCGGGCGCCGAGCATCTCGACGCGCTGACCAGAGACCTCGATCTCGACGCCTTCGTGCTGTTCTCCTCCGGCGCCGGGGTGTGGGGCAACACCGGCCAGGCGGGCTACGCCGCCGCCAACGCCTGCCTGGACGCCCTCGCCCATCGACGGCACGCGCTCGGCCTCCCCGCCGCGTCCCTCTCCTGGGGGGCCTGGGCGGGCGGCGGCATGGTGGACGAGCAGGTGGCGGACCGGCTGCGGCAGCGCGGCGTCCCGGCGATGGCGCCGGAACTCGCCGTCACCGCCGTGGCCGCCGCCGTGGGCTCGGGCCTGCCGCACCTCGTCCTCGCCGACCTCGACTGGGCGCGCTTCGCCCCCGCCTACACCATGGCCAGGCCTCGACCTCTCGTCGGCGACCTGCCCGAGGTGCGGGCGCTCGCCGACACCGACGCCGGATCCGACGGCGGAACCCGGGACGGCGGCGATGCCGTGTCGGGCGAGAACGATCGGACGGACTTCGTCACGACGCTGGCCGGGCTCGGACCCGCCGAACGGCGACGGCGACTGGTCGACCTCGTCGCCACCGCGGCCGCGGACGTACTCGGCCACGACGGCGCCCTCACCGGGCCGGGGCGGCAGACCTTCCGCGAACTCGGCTTCGACTCCGTCACCGCGGTCGACTTCCGCAACCGACTCGGCGCCGTCGTCGGACGGCGCCTGCCCGCCACGCTGGTCTTCGACTTCCCCACGCCCACCGCGCTGGCCGATCAGCTGCTCGCCACGGTGATCACGCCCGAGGAGCGGCCCGACGTCCGCGACCCGCTGGCCGAGCTGGACCGATTCGAACGCGGGCTGACCGAGACCCCGCCCACCGCCGCCGAACGCGCCGCACTCGCGGGCCGCCTGGAGGCGCTGCTGCACCGGTGGGCGGCGCCCGCCGAGTCCGAGCCCGCGACGGCGGCGGACCCGCTGGACGCCGCGACCGACGACGAGATGTTCGAGCTCATCGACAGGGAACTCGGCCTCGCCTGAATCGGCGGGCCGGACGACGAAGGGACACGGATGACCGAGCAGACGACCACCGAGCCGGGCGAGGTGCTGCTGGACGGCGGCCTCCGAGTGGCGTGCTGGAACGAGGACGAGGCCAGGTACGCCTGGGAGCAGGTGCGCGACAACCCGGCATACCGGCGGGCCGTCGACGGGCTCGGCGCGGGCGACGTGATCCTGGACGTCGGCGGGCACATCGGACTGTCGGCGCTGCTCTTCGCGCAGCAGGCGCCGGGCTCGCGGATCTATGCCTTCGAACCGGCGCCCCGCGTCTTCGACTGTCTCCACCGGACGATGGCGGCGTCCGTGCCCGGGGGAGTCGCCCTGCGGACCGCCGTCGGGGCCGAGGACACCCGCGCGGAACTGACCTTCTACCCGCAGATGAGCATGATGTCGACGCTGCACGTCAACCGCGCCGACGACGAGCTGAACTCCGGCCTGATGCTCGACAGGTTCGGCATCACCGGCCCCGTGCGCGAGCAGTTCTTCCAGTCGCGCTTCGAGGACGAGGCGGAACGGCACGACGTCGAGGTGACCAGCCTCAGCACCTTCCTGCGTCGCCACGAACTCACCGAGGTGGCGCTGCTGAAGATCGACGTCGAACGGGCGGAGCTCGACGTGCTGCGCGGCATCGACGAGGAGCACTGGCCGGGCATCCGCAGGCTCGCGGTGGAGGTCCACGACGTCGACGGCGGGCTGGCGGAGGTTCGGAGGCTGCTCACCGAGCGCGGCTACGACGTCGAGGTCGGTCAGGAGGACTTCTTCGCGGGAGGCAGCGTCCACATGCTGTCGGCCACCCGAGCCTGAGTCGGACGCGGACCGGGATGCGGGCCGCCGGGGCGAGGACGCCGATCGGCGGCACCCGCCGCGCGACCGGTCGCGTCCGCCGGGACGAGCCGTGTGACGGGCGGACCCGCTGGTCTCCGACAGTCCGACACGGCCGACTCCGCGGGCGGCGGCCGGCCGGTCGGGCGGACCGTTCGGCGGGCCGCCGCGCACCCGCGCGATCAGCTCCCGCCGGAATCGACCCCCGCAGGCGGACACACCGCCACGATCTCGCAGGACTCGGTGCGGTCCTGCACGGTGACGCGCTCGCCGTCGTGGTGGTCCGACGCATCGCGACGGAAGTCAGGTACTCCAGATGAAGGGCATCGTCCTGGCCGGGGGCAGCGGAACCCGGCTGCATCCGCTCACCCTCGCCGTGTCCAAGCAACTGCTGCCGGTCTATGACAAGCCGATGATCTACTACCCGCTGTCGGTGCTCATGCTCACCGACATCCGGGACATCCTCGTCATCTCCACGCCCCACGACCTGCCGCACTTCCGGCGGCTGCTGGGCGACGGCGGCGAACTCGGGCTGCGCATCAGCTACGCGGAGCAGCCGCAGCCGGGCGGCCTGTCCGAGGCCTTCCTCATCGGCGCCGACCACATCGGCGACGACCCGGTCACCCTCGTCCTCGGCGACAACATCTTCCACGGGACGGGATTCGCGAAGCTGCTCCAGCGCAGCGCGGCCGAACTCGACGGCTGCACGCTGTTCGGCTACCCGGTCTCCGACCCCGAGCGGTACGGCGTCGGGGAGACGGACGCGAGCGGCAGACTGATCGGCATCGAGGAGAAGCCCGCCCGGCCCCGCGGCAACCGGGCGATCACCGGCCTGTACATGTGCGACAACCAGGTCGTCGACATCGCCAGGACCCTGCGTCCGTCGGCGCGCGGCGAACTGGAGATCACCGACGTCATCCGGGCCTATCAGCGGCAGGGCCGGGCCAGGGTCATCGACCTCGGCCGGGGCTTCGCCTGGCTGGACACCGGCACCCACGACTCGCTGACCGAGGCCTCGCACTACGTCCAGATCCTGGAGAACCGGCAGGGCTCGCGGACGGCCTGCCTGGAGGAGATCGCGCTGCGCATGGGCTTCATCGACGCGCAGGAGTGCCTGGCGCTGGGACGGAAGCTGTCCAAGTCCGGTTACGGTCAGTACGTGATGCGGGTCGCGGAGGGCGAGCTCGGCTGGGACGCGACGAACGGGTGACCACCGCTGGGGGCGGTGCCGCGCGCGGCGGCCGGGGCGCGTCCTGCGGCCCGTCGAGACCGCGCCCGCCCGACCCGCCTACGCCGGTCCGGCCGGGGCCGCGGACGTAGGGGACGAGCATGCGCCGACCGCCCACGTAGCAGGTCGTCGACGCCGTACCGATCGCGCCCGCCGGGGCGCGACCGGCCGCCTAAGGCGTCGCGCCGCCGCGCTCGGGCATCGCGGACGTGGGAGCTCGATCAATCCGGCCGCGCGACGGCGGCGTCCGGCCACAGGCGTCGGGGCCCCGTCGACGCGCCGCCGGACCTTGCCCGCGCGACTCGGCCGCCGCCTCCGGACCTCGGCCGCAGACTGCGCAGCGTGACATCGAGTGCCGTGAAGGCTGGTCGGCCGCCGTCGCGCCGGACCGGTCGCTCGGCC
Source organism: Actinoalloteichus hoggarensis (assembly GCF_002234535.1). Lineage (NCBI taxonomy): Bacteria > Bacillati > Actinomycetota > Actinomycetes > Pseudonocardiales > Pseudonocardiaceae > Actinoalloteichus > Actinoalloteichus hoggarensis. The sequence continues at coordinate 3,512,604 of NZ_CP022521.1, read as the reverse complement.
GCCGAAACATTGAAGTTTTTGCTAGTCGGGCTCTGGCAGATTCTCGATCACGGTCACGAGTTCGCGCCGCCACACCGACGTCCGGTGACGGTGTGCGTTCGGCTCGGCGATCCGATGTCGCCGCATCCGTCGAGGAGTTGGTGGTAGATGGTGGACGAGGGCAAGCTTCGCGACTACCTGAAGAAGGTGACCGCGGACCTGCGACAGACTCGTCAGCGGCTTCGGCAGGTCGAGGCGGGCAGGCACGAACCCATCGCCGTCGTGTCGATGGCCTGCCGTCTCCCCGGCGGCGTCGACTCGCCGGAGGATCTCTGGGACGTCGTCGCCACCGGCCGGGACGTGATGTCCGCCTGGCCGGAGGACCGAGGATTCGACGCCGCGCGGTTCTACGACCCCGATCCGGAGCGACAGGGCCGGTCCTACGTGCGTGAGGGCGGCTTCCTCACCGGTGCCGCCGGATTCGACGCGGGCTTCTTCGGACTGTCCCCGCGTGAGGCGCTGGCCATGGACCCGCAGCAGCGTCTCCTGCTGGAGGTCTCCTGGGAGGCGGTGGAACGGGCGGGCCTGGCACCGGATTCTCTGCGCGGCAGCGGTACCGGCGTCTTCGTCGGCTCCAGCAATCAGGGCTACGGCGCGGGCGTCGACGGCGCCGTCGACGGCGTCGAGGGACACCTCTTGACCGGTTCGTCCAGCGCGGTGCTCTCCGGGCGGATCGCCTACACCTTCGGCTTCGAGGGACCCGCCGTCACCATCGACACGATGTGCTCCTCCTCGCTGGTGGCGACGCATCTCGCGATCCGCGCCCTGCGCCAGCAGGAGTGCTCGCTGGCGCTGGTCGGCGGGGCGACGGTGATGGCCACGCCCCGCAACTTCGTGGAGTTCAGCAGGCAGCGCGGGCTCGCCCCGGACGGCCGGTGCAAGCCGTTCGCGGAGGCGGCCGACGGCACGGCGTGGTCCGAGGGCGTGGGCGTCCTGTTGTTGGAGCGGCTGTCGGACGCCCGGCGCAACGGGCACCGCGTCCTCGCCGTGCTGCGCGGCTCGGCGACCAATCAGGACGGCGCGTCCAACGGACTGACCGCACCCAGCGGGCCCGCGCAGCAGCGGGTGATCCGCGAGGCGTTGCGGGACGCGGGGCTCTCTCCGGCGGAGATCGACGCCGTCGAGGCCCACGGCACCGGAACCGAACTCGGCGACCCGATCGAGGTGCAGGCGTTGCTGGCCACCTACGGGCAGCACCGCGAGGACGACCGACCGCTGCTGCTCGGCTCCGTCAAGTCGAACATCGGGCACGCGCAGGCCGCCTCCGGCGTCGCCGGGATCATCAAGACCGTCCTCTCGTTGCAGCACGCCACTGTGCCCGCGACGCTGCACGTGGACCGGCCGACGTCGCATGTGGACTGGGCGTCGGGGCGGGTGGAGCTGGTCACCGAGCCCACGGCCTGGCCCGAGACCGGCGCGCCGCGACGGTCGGGCGTCTCCTCGTTCGGCGGCAGCGGGACGAACGCCCACGTCATCGTGGAACAGGCCCCCGAAGCGGAACACGGTGCCGGACCGGAACAGGCTGCCGGACCGGAGACGGCGGCGGGCAGAGCGGCCGCGTCCGAGCCGGCGCGGCCCGCCGATTCCGCCCACCCCGAGCCGCTGCCGTGGCTGCTGTCGGCGCGGTCGGCGGCGGCGCTGCCCGCCCAGGCCGACCGGCTGATCGAGCATGTCCGCACGCACGAGCCCGCGCCCCTGGACACGGCGTTCACGCTGGCGACGGCCCGCGACGCGATGGAGCACCGCGCGGTGGTGGTGGCCGCCGAATCGGCGGAGCTGTTCTCGGCGGCGGGCGCCCTGGCCGAGGGCGGCGCCGATCCCGCCCTGGTGACAGGCGTGACCGGCCCGACCGGCCGCCTGGCGCTGGTGTTCCCCGGTCAGGGTTCGCAGTGGGTCGGCATGGGTCGGGACCTGCTGGTCTCGTCTCCGGTGTTCGCGGCGCGGTTCGCGGAGTGTGCCGAGGCTTTGGGTGAGTGGGTGGATTTCGCGCCGTTGGCGGCGTTGGGCGACGAGGGTCTGTTGTCGCGGGTCGATGTGGTGCAGCCGTTGTTGTTCGCGGTGTTGGTGTCGCTCGCCGCGGTGTGGGAGTCGTTCGGCGTGGCGCCGGATGCCGTCGTCGGTCACTCCCAAGGTGAGATCGCGGCGGCGGTGGTGGCGGGCGGTCTGTCACTGGCCGACGGTGCTCGGGTGGTGTGCGTCCGGTCCCGACTCATCGCCCAGACCCTGGCCGGGCACGGCGGGATGCTCTCGGTCGCGTTGTCCGAGGCCGACGTCCGCACGCGGCTGGCCGGGTTCGAGGGTGTGTCGGTGGCGGCGGTGAACGGGCCCTCCTCGGTCGTGGTCTCCGGCGATGCCGCCCCGCTGGCGGAGTTCGCCGCCGCCTGCGACGCCGACGGCGTCCGGGTGCGATGGATCCCGGTGGACTACGCCTCCCACTCGGTGCAGGTGGAGCGCATCGAGACGGACCTGTCGGCGGCCCTGGCCGGGATCACGCCGCGCAGCAGCGACGTCGGGTTCCTCTCCACGGTCACGGGCGACTGGCTGGACACCGCGGAGCTGACCCCGGAGTACTGGTACCGGAGCCTGCGGCAGACCGTGCGCTTCCATCCGGCGATCACCGCGCTGGTCGACCAGGGCTACACCGGTTTCGTCGAGTCCTCCCCGCACCCGGTGCTCACCATGGCGATCCAGGACGCCGTCGACGACGCGGGCATCGAACACGCCCTGGTCACCGGGACGCTGCGTCGCGACGACGGCGGACCGCGTCGCCTCTACGACAGCCTCGCGCAGGCCTGGACCCGCGGCTATCCCGTCGACTGGACACCTGCCTTCGGCGACCATGCCCGACGCGTCCCGCTGCCCACCTATGCCTTCCAACACGACCGCTACTGGCTCGATGCGATCCGCCCGGCGGCGGCCGGGACCGCCCCACCCGCCGACGCCGACTTCTGGCAGGCCGTGGACGACGAGGATCTCGACACCCTCGCCCGCGATCTCGCGGTGGCCCCCACCGCCCTCGCGGAGGTCCTGCCCGCCCTGTCCGCCCGCCGCGCCAGGCAGCGCCGGGACACCACTCTCGACCGCTGGCGCTACGGCATCACCTGGCGGCCCCGCACGCAGAGCCCGCGCCCCGCCCGCACCGGCGACTGGCTGCTGGTACGCACCGAGGACGACGCCGACCGGGCCGCCACCCTGCGCGACGGGCTCGCCGCCGCCGGGGCGACGGTGCGCGAACTGGTGCTCGACGCGGCCGACGAGCGGGGGCGGGAGGCGCTCGCGGCGCGGCTGCGTGATCTCGACGCGGCAGGCGCCACCGGCGTGCTCTCGCTGCTCGCCGCCGATCAGCGACCCGACGCGGAGCACATCGGACTCACCACCGGCCTGACCGGCGGCCTCGGTCTGTTCCAGGCGCTGTCCGACGTGGGCGGCGCGGCACGGCTCTGGATCGTCACCCGCGAGTCGGCGGCCACCGGCCGCGGCGACGCGGTGCGCAACCCCGAGGACGCCGCCTTCTGGGGCCTGGGTCGGGTGATCGCGCTGGAACACCCGGACCGGTGGGGCGGCCTCGTCGACCTGCCCGCCGACCTGGACGCCGCCACCGTGCGAAGCCTGGTCGGCATCCTCGCCGACCCCGGCGCCGAGGACCAGTTCGCCGTCCGTGACGGCGCGGTGTTCCTGCGGCGCCTCGTCCGCCTGCCGATCGGCGATGCCGTGCCGCCCCGGCGGTGGACGCCGCGCGGGACCGCCCTGATCACCGGCGGAACCGGTGGCCTCGGCGCGCACACCGCCCGCTGGCTCGCCCGAGGCGGCGCCGAACACCTCGTGCTCACCAACCGGCGGGGCGACGCCGCGCCGGGAGCCGCGGAGCTGTCGGCCGAGCTGACCGCCCTCGGCGCGCGCGTCACCATCGTCGCCTGCGACGTCGCCGACCTCGCCGCGCTGACCGAACTCGTCGACGGCCTGACCCGCGACGGCGAGGAGATCCGCACCGTCGTGCACACCGCGGGCATCGGCCTGCTCGTCCCGCTCGCCGACACGTCGACGGCCGACTTCGCCGAGGGCGCCCGCGCCAAGCTGGTGGGCGCCCGGAATCTCGACGCGCTGTTCGCCGAGGACACTCTGGACGCCTTCGTGCTCTGCTCCTCGGTCGCGGGCGTCTGGGGCAGCGGCGACCACGGCGCCTACGCCGCCGCCAACTCCTACGTCGACGCCCTCGCCGAGCACCGTCGCGCCCGCGGCCTGGCCGGGACGTCCATCGCCTGGGGCATCTGGAGCCCGGACGGCGGCGGCATGGCCGTCGACATCGTCCAGGAGCAGCTGCGCTGGCGGGGAATCACCTTCATGGACCCCGGGCTCGCCGTGGCGGGGATGCAGCAGGCGCTCGACCACGACGAGGCCTTCGTGGCCGTCGCCGACGTCGACTGGGACCGGTTCGTCCCGGTCTTCACCGCCGCGCGCGACCGCCCGCTGCTCGCCGAGGTCCCCGAGGTACGCGACATCCTGGCCGCCGACGCGGCGCCCGTCGCCGACGGCGGCCAGGACGACGAGCTCGTCCGGCGACTGCGGGCGAGCGACCCCGCCGAGCAGGACTGGCTGCTGCTCGACCTGGTGCGCACCCAGGTCGCCGTGGTCCTCGGCCACGACGGGCCCGAGACGGTCGACACCGGACGTGCCTTCCGCGACCTCGGCTTCGACTCGTTGATCGCCGTGGAACTGCGCAACCGGCTCAACGCGGCCACCGGCCTGCGCCTGCCCGCCACCATCGTCTTCGACCATCCGACGGCCGCCGCGCTGGCCGAGAACCTGCGGACCGCCCTGCTCGGCGAACGCGCGGCCGCACCCGTCGCCGTCCCGCAGGCCGCCCGCGCCGAGGTCGACGACGACCCGATCGCCATCGTGGCGATGGCCTGTCGGTTCCCCGGCGACGTCACCACCCCGGAACAGCTGTGGGAGCTGCTCACCGAGGGCGGCGACGCGATCTCGGACTTCCCGACGGACCGAGGCTGGAACGTCGCCGAGCTGTACGACCCCGACGCCGACCGGCAGGGCACCAGCTACGTCCGAACCGGCGGCTTCCTGCGCGGCGCGGGCGACTTCGACCCCGGCTTCTTCGGGATCTCCCCGCGTGAAGCGCTGGCGATGGACCCGCAGCAGCGGATGATCATGGAGGTCGCCTGGGAGACGGTGGAACGCGCCGGGATCGACCCGCACTCGCTGCGCGGCAGCAGCACCGGCGTGTTCGTCGGAGCCGCCTACCAGGGATACGGCAACGACCTTCCCGAGCTGCCCGAGGGCGCCGAGGGCCACCTGGTCACCGGCACGGCGACCAGCGTGCTGTCCGGCCGGGTCTCCTACACCCTCGGCCTGGAGGGACCCGCGATCACGCTCGACACCGGCTGCTCGGCGTCCCTGGTCGCGCTGCACCTGGCCGCCGACGCGGTGCGCCGCGGCGAGTGCACGCTGGCGCTGGCGGGCGGGGTCGCCGTGATGTACGGCCCCGACGGCTTCATCGGATTCAGCAGGCAGCGCGGCCTGGCCCGCGACGGTCGCTGCAAGGCCTTCGGCGCGGGAGCCGACGGCATGGCGCTCGCCGAGGGCGCGGGACTCGTGCTCGTGGAACGGCTCTCGCAGGCCCGCCGCGCCGGTCGTCGGGTGCTCGGCCTGCTGCGCGGTTCGGCGATCAATCAGGACGGCGCCTCCAACGGGCTCAGCGCGCCGAACGGACTGGCCCAGCAGCGTGTCATCCGGCAGGCGCTGGCCAACGCCGGACTGGCCTCCTCGGAGATCGACGTCGTGGAGGCGCATGGCACGGGCACGTCGTTGGGCGATCCGATCGAGGCACAGGCCCTGTTGGCGACCTACGGTCGGGAGCGGCCCGCGGGCAGGCCGTTGTGGCTGGGCTCGGTGAAATCGAACCTCGGCCACACGCAGGCCGCCTCCGGCATGGGCGGCCTGATCAAGATGCTGCTCGCCCTGCGTCATTCGACCCTGCCGCGCACCCTGCACGCCGACGAGCCCACCACGCACGTGGACTGGTCGGCGGGCGACATCCGGCTGCTGACCGAGCCGCGACCCTGGCTCGGCGAGGGCCGTCCCCGTCGCGCCGGGATCTCCTCCTTCGGCGTCAGCGGCACCAACGCGCACCTCGTCATCGAGGAGCCGCCCGCCGAGGCCGACGAGCCGAGGCGGATCGCGCCGCCCGCGGAGGCGATCGTGCCGTGGCCGGTCTCCGGCCGGACCGATCCGGCGTTGCGCGCGCAGGCGGCGGCGCTGCTGGACCGGCTCGCGGCGGCGGAATCGTCCGCCGACTCCGACTCCGCCGACACCCCCGACACCGTGCCCACCGCCGTGGACGTCGGGTTCTCCCTCGCCACCACCCGCGCGTCGTTGGACCGCCGCGCGGTCGTGGTCGGTGCGGGCGAGACCGCGCTGCGCGACGGGATGGGACTGCTGGCCGACGGCGGCGCCACACCCGACGTGGTGACCGGCACGGCCGACGTGGCCGGCCGCGTCGCGTTCGTCTTCCCCGGCCAGGGATCACAGTGGACCGGGATGGCCGTCGAGCTGCTGGCGTCGTCGGAGGTGTTCGCCGCCCGCTTCGCCGAGTGTGCCGCCGCCGTCGAGGAGCACGCCGACTTCGCCGCCCTCGCGGCGCTGTCCGACGAGGACCTGCTGGCCCGGGTCGACGTCGTGCAGCCGTTGCTGTTCGCCGTGCTGGTCTCGCTGGCCGAGGTGTGGCGGGCCCACGGCGTCGAGCCGCAGGCCGTCGTCGGACACAGTCAGGGCGAGATCGCCGCCGCCGTCGTGGCGGGCGGACTGAGCGTCGCCGACGGCGCGCGGATCGTCTGCCTGCGCTCCCGGCTCATCGCCGAGGAGCTCGCAGGCGCGGGCGGCATGCTGTCCCTGGCCCTGCCCGCCGACGACGTTCGCGGCCGGATCGACCGCTTCGGCACCCGCGTCTCGATCGCCGCGGTCAACGGACCCGCCGCCGTCGTCGTGTCCGGCGAGCCGACCGCGCTCGACGAGCTGCTCGCCGAATGCGAGGCCGACGGCGTCCGGGCCCGCCGCATCCCGGTGGACTACGCCTCGCACTCCGCGCAGGTCGAGCGGATCCAGGACCGGCTGATCGCGGCGCTGGCCGGCATCAGCCCACGCACCGGGACGGTCCCGTTCTTCTCCACGGTCGTCGGCGACTGGCTGGACACCGCCGAACTCGACGCCCGCTACTGGTACCGCGGCCTGCGTGCCTCGGTCCGCTTCGACACCGCCATCGGAGCGCTCGCCCGCCAGGGTTTCGGCGGATTCGTGGAGACGAGCCCGCATCCGGTGCTCACCATGGCGGTGCAGGACACCCTGGAGACCGCCGACCTCCCGTCGCCCACCGCCGTCGTCGGCACCCTGCGCCGGGGAGAGGGCGGCAGGCATCGCCTGCTGACCTCGCTGGCCGAGGCGTGGGTCCGCGGTCTGCCGGTGGACTGGGCTCCGGTCTTCGCCGAGTTCGACCCGCGCGCCGTCGCGCTGCCCACCTACGCCTTCCAACGACAGCGTTTCTGGCTCGCCGCCGAGAATCCGGCCCGGCGGACTCGCTCCGGCCCGGCCGCCGACGGCCGTCGCTACCGGGTCGCCTGGCAGCCGATCGAGGCGCCCGAGGCCGCCCCGGCAGGCGCCTGGCTGCTGGTGGCCCCCGCCGAGGACGACGTCCACGAGCCCCTCGCCGCCGCCCTGCGCGCCCGCGGCGTCGACCTGCGGGTGCTGCCGGTCGACGGAGCCGGGGACCGCGCCACCCTGGCACGCCGGCTCCGCGAGGTCGACGACGAACGTCCGCTCGTCGGCGTGCTCGGCCTGCTCGGCTCCGCCGAGGAGCCCGCCGAGCAAGGCTCGGCGACCCCGATCGGATTGATCGCCACCCTCACCCTCCTACAGGCCCTGGGCGACTCCGGCATCGCGGCGCCGCTGTGGACCCTGAGCACGGGGGCCGTGGCCACCGCGCCCGCCGAGCCGCTGACCGCGCCGCTCCAGGCCCTGGGCTGGGGCCTCGGTCGCATCGCGAGCCGGGAACACCCCGATCGCTGGGGCGGGATGATCGACCTGCCCGCCGACCGGGACGAGGACACGACGGACCTGCTCTGCGCCGCACTGTCCGGGGTGGGCGGCGAGGATCAACTCGCGGTACGCGGCCGAGGGCTGCTCGCCCGCCGCCTGGTGCGTGCCGAGCCCGCCGCGGCCGCCGTCCCCTGGTCGCCGAGCGGGACCGTGCTGGTCACGGGCGGCACCGGCTCCTTCGGTTCGCGGACCGCGCGGTGGCTGGCCGCCGAGGGCGCCGAACATCTGGTCCTGGTCAGCCGACGCGGCGCCGCGGCCGACGGCGCCGAGGAACTCGCCGCCGGACTGCGGGACCAGGGCGTCGAGGTGACCCTGGCGGCCTGCGACGTCGCGGACCGCGCCGCGCTGGCCGCCCTGCTGGACTCGCTGCCCGGCCCGCTCACCGCCGTGGTGCACGCCGCGGGACTGGTGGACGACGGCGTCCTGGACACCCTGAGCCCGGACCGCGTCGCGGGCGTGCTCCGCGCCAAGCTCGACGCCGCCCGCAACCTGCACGAGTCGACCCGGCATCACGACCTGGACGCCTTCGTGCTCTTCTCCTCGCTGGCGGGCACTCTCGGCGGTCCCGGTCAGGGCGCCTACGCGGCCGCCAACGCCTACCTCGACGCCCTGGCCGAGCACCGGCACGCGCTCGGCCTGCCCGCCACCGCCGTGGCGTGGGGTGCCCTGGCAGGCGGCGGGCTGGTCGACGAGGCCGCCGCCGCCCGCTTCCGGCGCACCGGGATGGGCCTGCTGGAACCCGACGTCGCCCTCCACGAACTCGGCCGGGCGGTGGCGGGCGACCTCCCGGTCCTCGCGGTGGCCGACATCGACTGGCCGCGGTACGGACCGACGCTGACGGCCTCGCGTCCCGACCCGACGCTGCACGGCCTCCCCGAGGCTCGGCCTGCGGCGCCGTCGACGGCGGAGACCGGTCTGGCGGGCGAGCTTCGCGCGCTGCCCGCCGCGGAACGCTCGGCGCGGCTGCTCGACTCCGTTCGTGCGCTCGCGGCGGTCGCGCTCGGCTACCCCGACGCGACGGCCGTCGATCCCGACCGCGCCTTCCGCGACCTCGGCTTCGACTCGCTCACGGCCGTCGACCTGCGCAACCGCGTGGCCGAGCACACCGGACTCCGGCTGCCGGTGACCCTGGTCTTCGACCACCCCACGGCCACCGCGCTGGCCCGCCACCTGGAGGCCGAACTCCTGGGCGCCGACGCGGCGGCCGACACGGCGGCCGGGGACGTCACGCGCGGGGCGGCCACGGCCGAGGCGGACGACCCCGTCGTGATCGTCGGCATCGGCTGCCGCTTCCCCGGCGGCGTCGAGTCGCCCGCGGACCTGTGGCGACTGGTCGACGAGGAGCGGGACGCGATCTCGCCGCTGCCGACCGACCGAGGCTGGGCGCTGGAGGAGAGCTACCACCCGGACCCGGATCACCCCGGCACCTTCTACACCACCGGCGGCGGCTTCCTTCAGGACGCGGGAGAGTTCGACGCCCCGTTCTTCGGCGTCTCGCCGAGGGAGGCCCTCGCGATCGACCCGCAGCAACGCCTGCTGCTGGAGACCTCCTGGGAGGCCTTCGAATCCGCCGGAATCGACCCCGGTGGCGCGCGAGGCGAACGGGTCGGCGTGTTCGTCGGCTCCAACTACCACGACTACGCGTCCCGCAGCGGGCAGGCGCCCGACGGGCTGGAGGGATACCTGGCCACCGGCAGCGCGGGCAGCGTCGCCTCCGGCCGGATCGCCTATCTGTTCGGCTTCGAGGGGCCCGCGCTCACCGTCGACACCGCCTGCTCGTCCTCGCTGGTCGCCCTGCATCTGGCCGCCGACGCGGTGCGGCGAGGCGAGTGCACGATGGCGCTGGCCGGCGGGGTCACCGTGATCTCCACCCTCGACACCTTCGTGGAGTTCAGCAGGCAGCGGGCACTCGCCCCCGACGGCCGCTGCAAGGCCTTCGGCGCGGAAGCCGACGGCGCGGGCTGGGCCGAGGGCGCGGGAATGCTCCTCGTCGAACGGCTCTCCGACGCCCGCCGCCACGGACATCCGGTGCTCGCCGTCGTGCGCGGCTCGGCGATGAACTCCGACGGCGCCAGCAACGGGATGACCGCGCCGAGCGGGCCCGCCCAGCAGCGGGTGATCCGGCAGGCCCTGACCAACGCGGGCGTGACGGCCGCCGACGTGGACGTCGTGGAGGCACACGGCACGGGCACCTCCCTGGGCGATCCGATCGAGGCGCAGGCGTTGCTGGCGACCTACGGCCACGATCGGCCGGCGGAGCGGCCGTTGTGGCTGGGGTCGGTGAAGTCGAACCTCGGCCACACCCAGGCCGCCTCCGGGTTGGCAGGCGTGATCAAGATGGTGATGGCCTTCCGGCACGAGCGGCTGCCCCGCACCCTGCACGCCGACGAGCCGTCGCCGCACATCGACTGGAGCTCCGGTGCCGTGCGGCTGCTGACCGAGTCGCGGCCGTGGGCAGCGGACGCGAAGCCGAGGCGGGCGGCGGTGTCCTCCTTCGGCATCAGCGGCACCAACGTGCACGTCGTACTCGAACAGACACACGAGCCGGAGCCCGTCGCACCGGAGTCGACGGGGACCGCGCTCGGTGCGGGCGCCCCGGCGTGGGTGCTGTCCGCCCGCTCGGCGGCCGCCCTGCGGGGACAGGCCGCGCGACTGCTCGACGTCGTCGACCGACACCCCGGACTCGACCCCGCCGACGTGGCCTGGTCACTGGCCACCGGTCGCGCGCAGTTCGAGCACCGTGCGGTGATCGCGGGCGGCGATCCGGCCGCGCTGCGTGCCCTCGCCGACGGGGACGTCGCGCCGGGGCTGACCACGGGGATCGCCGCACGCGGTCGGCTCGCCTTCCTGTTCACCGGGCAGGGCGCCCAGCGCGCGGGCATGGGCCGCGACCTGTACGCCGCCGCTCCGGTGTTCGCCGCCGCCTTCGACGAGGTGTGCGCGCGGGCCGATCACGAGCTGGCCCGCCCGCTGCGGGAGGTGGTGTTCGCGGATCCCGACGGCGAGGACGCGGCGCTGCTGGACCGCACCGAGTACACCCAGATCGCCCTGTTCGCCGTCGAGGTCGCGCTGTTCCGCCTGTTCGAGTCCTGTGGCGTCCGACCGGACTACCTGTTGGGCCACTCGATCGGCGAGATCGCCGCCGCGCACCTCGCGGGCGTGTTCTCCCTGGCCGACGCCTGCAGGCTGGTGCTCGCCAGGGGACGGCTCATGCAGGCGCTGCCGCCCGGCGGCGCGATGGTGTCCGTGCTGGCCGCCGAGGACGAGGTCCGGCCGCTGCTGGTCGGGCGCGAGCACGAGGCCGATCTCGCCGCCGTCAACGGCGCGCAGTCGGTGGTCGTCTCCGGCACCGTCGCCGCGGTCGACGCCGTCGCCGCCGAACTCGAACGGCTCGGCCGCAAGACCCGGCGGCTGCGCGTCGCACAGGCCTTCCACTCCCCGTTGATGGACGCCGTCCTGACGGAGTTCGCCGAGATCGCCGCCGGGATCGACTACTCGCCGCCGCGCATCGGCGTCGTGTCCAACGTGACCGGCGCGCTCGCCGACGGCGACGACCTGTGCACCCCGGAGTACTGGGTGCGGCATGTCCGCTCGGCCGTCCGTTTCGGCGACGGCATCCGGACGCTGACCGGACTCGGTGTCACCGCGTTCGCCGAACTCGGCCCCGACGGGGTGCTGATCGCGCTGGCACAGGATGATCCCGACGCCCTCCCGCGCGGCGCGGCCGCGGTTCCCACGCTGCGCCGCGACCGCACCGACCGGGAGGCGGTCGGCGCGGCCCTGGCCGAGCTGCACGTGCGCGGCGTCGCCCTGGACCGCGCCGAGGTGTTCGGCAGGCCGGGCGCCCGCCGCGTGGAGCTGCCGACCTATGCGTTCCAGCGCGACCGCTACTGGCTGGAGATCACCAGCAAGACGGCGGGCGAGTCGGGACTGGCACCGACCGGGCACCCGCTGCTGGGCAGCACGACGGAACTGGCCGCCGACGGCACCGTGCTGTGCACGGGGCGGATCTCCACGCAGTACCAGCCCTGGCTGGCCGAACACCGGGTGTCCGGCACGATCCTGTTCCCCGGCACCGCGTTCCTCGAACTCGCGCTCGCCGCGGGGGAGACGGCGGGCGCGGGCGCGGTCGAGGAGCTGACGCTGCGGACGCCGCTCGTCCTGGGCGACGGCGACGCCGTACGCCTCCAGCTCGTGCTCGCCCCCGCCGACGAGGCGGGACGCCGCGCGATCACCGTGCACACCCGCCCCGACGTCGGCGCGGGCGACTGGACGTGTCACGCCACCGGCTTCCTCGGCGCCGCGAGCCCGACACCCGGAGCACAGACGACGGACTGGCCCCCGCCCGGTGCCCAGCCGGTCGACGTCGCCGATCTGTACGAACGGTGCGCGGCCAACGGCTTCGACTACGGCCCGATGTTCCGAGGGCTCCGCGCGGCCTGGCGGCTCGGCGCGGACGTGCTCGCCGAGATCGCCCTGCCCGAGGGGCGGGAGTCGGCCGCGGCGGACTTCGGACTGCATCCCGCGCTGCTGGACGCGGCGCTGCACACGATCGCCTTCGAGGACCCGGAGTCCGGCGGCACGCTGCCCTTCTCCTGGGACGACGTCACCCTGCACGCCACAGGGGCCTCGGCCCTGCGAGTCCGACTGTCGCCGACCGCGACGGACACGGTGGCGTTGACGGCGACCGACGCCGCCGGGCTGCCCGTGCTGACGGTGTCCGCGCTGCGCCTCCGGCCGCTGCCCGCGGCGGAACTGCTCGCCGCCCGCCCGACCGGGACGGACTCGCTGTACCGGCTGGACTGGCCGGTGCTGCCGGTCCCGGCGTCGACGCCCGGACACTGGGGACTGCTGTCGGATGCCGACGGCGCCGACGGGATCACGCTGCCCGGCCTGGAGCGGTTCGCCGGGGTGGCCGAGGTCGCCGCCGCCACGGCGCCGCCGCAGGCCGTGTTCGCCGATTTCTCGGCGTCCTCGGTCGCCGCCGCGAGCCTGCCCGCCGCCGTCCGCGCGGCCACCCGGCGGGCGCTGGCGTCGACCCAGGCCTGGCTCGCCGAGGACCGCCTCGGCGGCACGCCGCTGATCGTCCTCACCCGTCGGGCCTGCGCGGTGGGATCGGAGCACGCGGACCCGGTCGGGGCCGCGGTGCACGGCCTCCTGCGCACCGCCCAGTCCGAGCATCCGGACCGCTTCGTGCTGCTCGACGTCGACACGGACGAGCCGTCGCCCGCCGTGATCGCCGCCGCGCTCGCAAGCGGCGAACCCCAGCTGGCGCTGCGCGGCGCCGAGGTACGGGTACCCCGACTGGTTCCCGCCCGGACCATCCCGAGCGCACAGACCGCCCGGCCCGCCGAGCCCGCGGGCACCGGGACGGCCTCGCGGCCGTGGTCGGACCGGGGGACCACGCTGATCACCGGGGCGACCGGCACGCTGGGCCGGGCGCTGGCCCGCCACCTCGTCGCCGAACGCGGGGTGCGCGACCTGCTGCTCACCAGCCTGCGCGGCCCGGCGGCGCCCGGCGCGGCCGGACTCGTCGCCGAGCTCACCGGCCTCGGCGCGCGGGTACGGCTGGTGGCCTGCGACGCGGCGGATCGCGCCGCGCTGGCCGAGACGCTGGCGACCGTGCCCGCCGAACACCCGCTGACGGCCGTGGTGCACGTGGCGGGCGTGCTCGACGACGGCGTGCTGACCGCGCTCACCCCGGAACGACTCGACACCGCGCTGCGGCCGAAGGTCGACGCCGTGGTCAACCTGCACGAGCTCACCGCCGACCTCGACCTGGAAGCGTTCGTGCTGTACTCCTCGCTGGCGGGCACCCTCGGCGGAACCGGCCAGGGCAACTACGCCGCCGCGAACGCCTTCCTGGACGCCTTCGCCGGGCATCGGCAGGCCCTCGGCCTGCCCGCTCAGTCCCTCGTGTGGGGCTTGTGGGCCGAGGCCAGCGGGATGACCGGCAAGCTCGACCGGGCGGACCTGGCCAGAATGGCCAGAGGCGGACTCGCCCCGATGTCCACCGTGGAGGCCTTCGCGCTGTTCGACCTGGCCACGGCCGGAGACGAGGCGGTGCTCGTGCCCGCCCGGCTGGCGGCGCGAACGTCGACCGACGGCGTGGTGCCGCCCGCGCTGCGGGCCTCGACCCCGGCCCGGCCGCGCTCGGCCGCGTCGACCGCCGCTCCGGCATCGGGTGCCGGGCTCGCCGAGCAGCTGGCCCCGTTGACGACGGAGGAGCGGCACGAACTGCTCGTCGACGTCGTGCGGGCGGAGGCGGCACGGGTGCTGGGCATCGCCGATGCCGAGGACGTCGACGCCGAACGCGGCTTCCTCGACCTGGGCTTCGACTCGCTGACCGCCGTCGAGCTGCGGAACCGCCTCGCCGTCGTCACCGGGCTTCGCCTGCCCGCGACCCTGCTGTTCGACTACCCCACCCCGGCCGCGCTCGCCGGTCATCTGCGCGACGAGACCGCTCCCGCGACGGGTGGTCTGGCGGACGCGCTGGTCGGAGTGGCAGCCCTCGAACGGGCGCTGCCCGCGTTGGAGGGCACCTCGGCGGACCGGGCCGAGCTGGCCGGCCGGCTGCGCGGGCTGCTCGCCGCACTGGACGAGACGGCCGCGGGCCAGGGCCGGGTCGATCCCGCGATCGACGCCGCCAGTGACGACGAGATCTTCGACCTGATCGACAACGAACTCGGCATCTCGTGACTCGCCGGGCTGCGATCGCGCTGCGAAAGGGACACCAGCAATGAGCGACGCCAGGCTTCGAGACTACCTGAAGCGGGTCACGACCGACCTTCAGCGCACCCGCATGCGGCTGCGCGAACTGGACGACCGCGAGCACGAGCCGATCGCGATCGTCTCCATGAGCTGCCGGTACCCCGGCGGGGTCGCCTCGCCCGAGGACCTGTGGCGGCTCGTGGAGTCCGGCGCCGACGGCATCACCGAGTTCCCGACCGATCGAGGCTGGGACATCGCGCGGCTCTACGACCCCGACCCGGACTCGGCGGGGACGACCTACGCCAGGGCGGGCGGCTTCCTGCCCGACGCCGCCGACTTCGACGCCGACTTCTTCGGACTGAATCCGAGGGAGGCGCTGGCCACCGACCCGCAGCAGCGTCTGCTGCTGGAGGGCGCCTGGGAGGCGTTCGAACGGGCGGGCATCCCGCCCGCCGAGCTGCGCGGCAGCCGCACCGGGGTCTTCACCGGCATCATGTACAACGACTACGGTTCCCGGTTCGACACGCCGCCCGCCGGGCTGGAAGGCTATCTCGGCAACGGCAGCGCGCCCAGCATCGCCTCGGGCCGGGTGGCCTACACCTTCGGCCTGGAGGGGCCCGCCGTCACCATCGACACGGCCTGCTCCTCCTCGCTGGTCGCCCTGCACTGGGCGATGCAGGCGCTGCGCCGGGGCGAGTGTTCGCTGGCCCTCGCGGGCGGGGTCACCGTGATGTCGACGCCGATCACCTTCGTCGAGTTCAGCCGCCAGCGCGGGCTGGCCGCCGACGGCCGCTGCAAGTCGTTCTCGTCGTCGGCCGACGGCACCGGCTGGGCCGAGGGGCTCGGACTGGTGCTGTTGGAACGGCTGTCCGACGCCCGCCGCAACGGGCACGAGGTCCTCGCGGTGCTGCGCGGCTCGGCGATCAACCAGGACGGCGCGAGCAGCAGGCTCACCGCGCCCAACGGCCCCGCTCAGCAACGGGTGATCCGGCAGGCCTTGGCCGACGCGGGACTGGAGCCGTCCGACGTGGACGCCGTGGAGGCGCACGGCACCGGAACGACGCTGGGCGACCCGATCGAGGCACAGGCCCTGCTGGCCGCCTACGGCCAGGACCGGCCCGCACAGCGGCCGCTGTGGCTGGGCGCCTTGAAGTCCAACATCGGGCACACCCAGGCCGCCGCCGGGGTCGGCGGCGTGATCAAGATGGTGCAGGCGATGCGGCACGGCCTGCTGCCCAGGACGTTGCACGTCGACGAGCCCACGACCGCCGTCGACTGGACCGCAGGGGCGGTGCGCCTGCTCACCGAGGCGGTCGACTGGACGGAGTCGGATCGGCCGCGCCGCGCGGGCGTCTCCTCCTTCGGCGTGAGCGGCACCAACGCCCACGTCATCGTCGAGGAGGCACCCGAGCCCGCCTCGGCGTCCTCGGCGGGCGCCGTGCCGACGGACTCCGACGACGCGAACGCCGAGCTGCCGCCCGCGGACCGGACCGGCCGTAGGCGGGCCGAGGCGGACCGGACCGAGGCCGAGCGGGCCGACACGGCACCGGCCGACTCCGTGACGGCTGTCGTGGTGGATCCGCCGGTCGTGCCCTGGCCGCTCTCCGGCCGCACCGCCCCGGCGCTGCGGGACCAGGCCGAACGACTGCTGGCCCTGCTGGAGCGGCGCCCCGAACTGTCCTTCGTGGACGTCGGCCATGCCCTGGCGGCGACCAGGACCCACTTCGACGCCCGTGCGGTGGTGCTGGGCGCCGACCGCGCCGAGCTGACCGCCGGGCTGCGCGCGCTCGCCGAGGACACCGACTCGGCGCAGGTCGTGCGGGAGTCCGCGGGCACCGGTCGCCTCGCCTTCCTGTTCGCCGGGCAGGGCTCCCAGCGCCCCGGCATGGGCCGCGAGCTGTACCACGCCCACCCGGTGTTCGCGCGGGCCTTCGACGAGGCCTGCGCCCACCTCGACCCCGAGCTGCCCCGGCCGCTGCGGGAGGTGGTCTTCGCCGACCAGGGCAGCGCGGCGTCGGCGCTGCTCGATCACACCGTGTTCACCCAGGCCGCGTTGTTCGCGGTGGAGGTCGCCGCCTTCCGTCTCGTCGAGTCCTGGGGCGTGCGCCCCCGCTACCTGCTCGGTCACTCCATCGGCGAACTCGCGGCGGCGCACCTGGCCGGGGTGTTCTCCCTGGCGGACGCCTGCGGGCTCGTGGCCGCGCGAGGCAGGCTGATGCAGGCCCTTCCCTCGGGCGGGGCGATGGTCGCCGTACAGGCCGCCGAGGACGAGGTGGCCCCGCTCCTGACCGACCAGACGGGCATCGCCGCCGTCAACGGCCCGACCTCCGTGGTGATCTCCGGTGAGGCCGACGCGGTGCTGGCCGTCGCGGCCGTGTTCGCCGAGCGCGGCCGCCGCACCCGACGGCTGGCGGTGTCGCACGCCTTCCACTCGCCGCTGATGGACGGGATGCTCGCCGAGTTCGCCCGCGCCGCCGAGGCCGTGACCTACCGGCGGCCGAGGCTCGCCGTGGTGTCCGACGTGACCGGCGTGCAGGCGACGGCCGAGGAGCTGACCTCGCCCGAGTACTGGGTGCGTCACGTCCGCTCCGCCGTCCGCTTCCGCGACGGGGTCGACTTCCTGCGCGATCGCGGCGTCACCCGATTCCTGGAGATCGGACCCGGCGGCACGCTCACCGGGATGGTCGGGGACTGCCTCGACGGCGCCGAGGGCGTCGTCGCCACCCCGCTGCTGCGCGGCGACCGCCCGGAGTCGCGGGCCGTCGTCGAGGCACTCGCGCGGCTGCACGGCCACGGCGTCGACCTCGACTGGCCGCGACTGTTCGACGGTGCCGCACCACGGCGCGTCGAGCTGCCCACCTACCCCTTCCAGCGCAAGCGCTTCTGGCTCGACACGCCGCCGCCCGGCGCGGATCCGGAGGGCATGGGGTTGGCCGCCTCGGCTCATCCGCTGCTGGCCGGAATGATCGCGCTCGCGGACTCGGACGCCGTCCTGCTCACCGGGGCACTGTCGCTGCGCTCCCATCCGTGGCTCGCCGACCATCGGGTCGGCGGTGTCGTCGTGCTGCCGGGGACCGCGCTGGTCGAACTCGCTCTGCACGCGGGCGACCGCGCGGGCTGCTCCACCGTGGAGGAGCTGACGCTGCGGACACCGCTGACGCTGCCCGAGGAGGGCGCGGTGCGGGTTCAGCTCGTCATCGGCGAGCCCGACGCCTCGTCCGCGCGTTCCCTGCGCGTCTACTCCCGCCCCTCGGGCGAGGGGGAGGACCAGCCGTGGACGCTGCACGCGCACGGCATGCTGGGTCGGACGCCCGCACCCGAGGGTCCGGCGCAGGCCGAGTGGCCGCCCGCGGACGCGGTCGCCGTCGACCTCGATCCGGAGTCCTTCTACGACGGGCTCGCCGCGGCGGGTCTGGAGTACGGGCCGGTGTTCCGCGGTCTGCGTGCGGTATGGCGCCACGGCGACGACGTGCTCGCCGAGGTCGCCCTGCCCGAGGACGTGCGCGGCGGGTTCGCCCTGCATCCGGCCGTGCTGGACGCGGCGCTGCACGCGGCGGGCCACACCGGGATCGGCGGCGGCGGCGCCGTGCTGCCGTTCTCGTGGACCGGGGTGACGCTGCACTCCGTCGGCGCCGCCGCACTGCGCGTCCGGCTGCGGCGCACCGGGGAGGAGTCCCTCTCCCTGACGGTGGCCGACACCACCGGAGCGCCGGTCGCCGAGATCGCCTCGCTGGCCCTGCGTGCTCCCACGCCCGACCAGCTCGCTCCCGCGTCGGCGGCGCGCGACTCCCTGTTCCGCGTGGAGTGGACGCCGTCGCTCGCGCCGGTGGTCGCCCCGCCCGACCGGTGGGTGCTGCTCGGGGACTCCCCGGTGCGGTCGGCGCTCGTCGACCACGTCGAGGCGGTGGAGCTCGGGACCCTCGACGAGGCGGCCGAGGTGCCCCCGGTGCTGCTGCTGGACCTCGCCGCGGGCGCGGCCGACCGGGCGGCGCCGGCGGGTTCCGCCGCCGATCCGGGCGCTCGCGACGGAACAGGCCCCGACGGCACGGACATCGCAGGCTCCCTCTCCGACGGCGCCGCTCTCGTCCGGGCGGCCCACGCCCGCACCGAGCGCGCGCTGACCACGGTCCAGGACTGGCTTGGTCGGGAGCGGTTCGCCGACACCAGGCTGGTGATCCTCGGTCGAGGTGCGACGGACTGCGACGGCACGGCGGTCGACCCCGCGACGGCGGCGGCCTGGGGGCTGCTGCGTTCGGCGCAGTCCGAGCATCCCGGCCGGATCGTGCTGATCGACCTCGACGACGAGGAGAGCTCGGCGCGGCTCCTGCCCGCGCTGCTCGCCGCGCGCGAGCCGGAACTGGCGGTGCGCGGCGGAGCGGCCTTCGTCCCCCGCCTCGTCCGCGCCGACTCGTCGCGCGCGGAGTCGCCGGCCGCGCGGTTCGGTCCGGAGGGCACGGTGCTGATCACCGGCGCGACCGGGGCGCTGGGCAGGCTGACGGCGCGACACCTGGTGCGGGAGCACGGTGTTCGCAGGCTGCTGCTGCTGAGCAGGCGAGGCCCGGACGCGCCGGGCGCCGCCGAACTGAGCACCGAACTCACCGCGCTGGGCGCACACGTGGAGATCGCCGCCGCCGACGCGGCGGACCGACCGGCGCTGTCGGCCGTGCTCGAGGCGATACCCGCGGAGCATCCGCTGCGTGCCGTGGTGCACGCCGCGGGTGTGCTGGACGACGGCGTCGTCACCGCGCAGACACCGGCGCGGCTCGCGGCGGTGCTGCGGGCCAAGGTGGACGCCGCCGTCGCCCTGCACGAGCTGACCCGCGACCGCGAGCTGTCCGCCTTCGTGCTGTTCTCCTCGGCGGCCGGCGTCTTCGGCGGGCCGGGCCAGGCCGGCTACGCCGCCGCGAACGCCTTCCTCGACGCCTTCGCCGCGTCGAGGGCCGCCGAGGGGCTGCCTGCCCTGGCGCTGGCCTGGGGCATGTGGGCGGAGTCCGGCGTCATGACGGCGGGACTGGGAGAGGCCGATCGGCGTCGGGCCGCCCGAGGCGGCGTGCTGCCGCTGTCCGATACGGACGGCCTGGCCCTGTTCGACGCGGCCTGCGCGGGCCCGGCGGCCGCGGTCGTGCCGATCCGGCTGAACTCGGCGGCCCTGCGCGGGCCGGCCGAGTCCGTGCCCACCGTGCTGCGCGACCGGGTGTCGGCCCGACGCCGCACGGCGTCGGCGACCGCCGCGTCGACGGCGGACGGCGGACTGGGCGCCCGGCTCGTCGGGCTGACCGAGGGCGAACAGGCCCGGGTGCTGACCGACCTGGTCCGGACGCAGATCGCGGCGGTGCTGGGTCACGACTCGACCGCCGCCGTCGAGGTGTCCCGCGCCTTCCGGGATCTCGGCTTCGACTCGCTGACCTCGATCGAGCTGCGCAATCGACTCACCGCCGAGACCGGCGTCCGGCTGCCCGCGACGCTCGTCTTCGACCACCCGACCCCGGCCGCCCTGGTGGCCCTGCTCCAAGCCGAGCTGGGCGGCCGTCGCTCGGCCGCCCCGGCCGCCGCTGCCGGCATCGCGCAGGACGAGCCCATCGCGATCGTGGCGATGAGCTGCCGCTACCCGGGCGGCGTCGCCTCACCCGAGGACCTCTGGCGGCTGGTGGCGGAGGGCCGCGACGGGATCAGCGGCTTCCCGGTGAACCGGGGCTGGGACCTGGAGCGGTTGTACGACGCCGATCCGGACGTCCCCGGCACCAGCTACGCCCGCGAGGGCGGGTTCCTGCACGACGCGGACCGTTTCGACGCCGCCTTCTTCGGGTTGAGTCCTCGGGAGGCCCTGGCGCTCGACCCGCAGCAGCGGCTCCTGCTGGAGACCTCCTGGGAGCTGTTCGAGCGCGCGGGCATCGATCCGGAGAGTATGCGCGGCACGGCCACCGGGGTCTTCGCGGGCATGATGCACCACGACTACGCGGCTCGCCTGCATGACGTTCCCGAGGAGTTCGAGGGATACCTCGGCAGCGGCAGCGCGGGCAGCATCGCCTCCGGTCGGGTCTCCTACCTGTTCGGGCTGGAGGGTCCGGCGGTGACGATCGACACCGCCTGCTCGTCCTCACTGGTGGCGATGCATCTCGCCGCGCAGTCGCTGCGCTCGGGGGAGTGCTCGATGGCGCTGGCGGGTGGGGTGACGGTGATGTCGACTCCGACGGCGTTCGTGGAGTTCAGTCGGCAGCGTGGGTTGGCGGCGGACGGTCGGTGCAAGCCGTTCGCGGAGGCAGCGGACGGGACGGGCTGGTCGGAGGGCGTAGGCCTGCTGCTGTTGGAACGACTCTCCGACGCCCGGCGCAACGGGCACGAGGTGCTCGCGGTGGTGCGCGGGTCCGCCGTCAACCAGGACGGCGCCTCCAACGGCCTCACGGCGCCGAACGGTCCCTCGCAGCAGCGGGTGATCCGCCGTGCGCTGGCCGATGCGGGCCTGACTCCCTCCGACGTCGACGCCGTGGAGGCCCACGGCACGGGCACCTCATTGGGTGATCCGATCGAGGCGCAGGCGTTGTTGGCGACCTACGGCCGGGATCGTTCGGAGGGTCGGCCGTTGTGGTTGGGGTCGTTGAAGTCGAACATCGGTCATACCCAGGCGGCGGCGGGTGTGGCGGGTGTGATCAAGATGGTGGAGGCGATGCGGCACGGGGTGCTGCCCAAGACGTTGCACGTCGACGCGCCGTCCTCTCATGTGGACTGGGACTCCGGCGCGGTCAGTCTCCTCACCGAGCAGATCGCGTGGCCCGCGGTGGACCGGCCCCGCCGGGCGGGGGTGTCGTCCTTCGGGATCAGCGGGACCAACGCGCACATCCTGTTGGAGCAGGCCCCGGAACCGGCGACGACGGCGGAGGCTCCCGCCCGCCCGCCGCTGCCCGTGGTGCCCTGGGTCCTCTCGGCGCGCTCCGCCGAGGCATTGCGTGCCCAGGCGGACCGGCTGCTCGCCTTCGCCACCGAGCACCCCGAGCTGGACCCGGCGGACACCGCGTACTCACTGGGCGTCACGCGAGCGCGGCATCCGCATCGCGCGGTGGTGCTGGGCGCGGACCGATCGGAGCTGCTGGCGGGACTGACGACGCTCACCTCGGGAGGCACCGACCGACGGGTCATCACGGGCGTCGCGGCCGCCGACCGGCTGGCCGTCCTCTTCTCGGGTCAGGGTGCGCAGCGGTCGGGGATGGGTCGGGGGTTGTACGGGGCGTTCCCGGTGTTCGCCGAGGCGTTCGACGAGGTGTGTGCTGGGTTCGAGGGTCTGTTGCCGGGGTCGTTGGCCGGGGTGGTGTTCGGCGATGCCGATGCCGATGCCGATGCCGATGCCGGTGCTGGTGCTGGTGCTGGTGCTGGTGCTGGTGTCGGGCCGGGCTTGGACATCGATCGGACGGTGTTCGCGCAGGCGGGTTTGTTCGCGTTCGAGGTGGCGTTGTTCCGGTTGGTGGAGTCGTGGGGTGTTCGTCCGGATGTGGTGACGGGGCATTCTCTGGGTGAGATCACGGCGGCGTATGTGGCGGGGGTGTTCTCGCTGGGGGATGCGTGTCGTCTGGTGGCGGCGCGGGGCAGTCTGATGGAGGCGTTGCCCGAGGGTGGTGCGATGGTGGCGGTGGCGGCCTCGGAGGATGAGGTGCGGCCGTTGTTGTCGGATGCGGTGTCGCTGGCGGCGGTGAACGGGCCGCGGGCTGTCGTGCTCTCCGGTGTGGAGAGTGCGATCGGCAGCCTGGAACAACATTTCGTCGTTCTGGGTCGGAAGACTCGTCGGTTGTCGGTGTCGCATGCGTTTCATTCGTCGTTGATGGATCCGATGCTGGGCGAGTTCGCTGAGGTCGTCGGCGGTGTTCGGTTCGAGTCGCCTCGGTTGCCGGTGGTGTCGTTGGTCTCCGGTGAGGTGGCGGGTGCGGAGATCACGACTCCGGAGTACTGGGTGCGGCATGTGCGGGAGACGGTCCGTTTCGCCGACGGCGTCACCACCCTGCACGGCCTCGGAGTCCAGGCGTTCCTGGAACTCGGCCCCCAAGCCGTGCTCACCCCCATGGTGGGCGACGTCTCCGCCGTGGCCGCCTGCCGCCGCGACCGGCCAGAGCCGGACACCGTGCTCTCGGCGCTGGCCACGCTGCACACCACCGGACTGCCGCTCGACCTCGCCGCCCTGCTGCCCGGCGCCCGCCGCGTCGACCTGCCCACCTACGCCTTCCACCACCAGCGCTACTGGCTCGACGCCACCGTCGACGGCGGCGATCCGGCCTCGCTCGGGCTCACCGGCACCGACCATCCGCTGCTCGGAGCCGCGATCTCGCTCGCCGACTCCGACGGCCTCGTGCTCACCGGACGGCTGTCCACCCGCACCAGACGGTGGCTCGCCGACCACGTCGTGGCCGAGACGACGGTGCTGCCCGGCTCGGCCTTGATCGAACTCGCGATCCGCGCGGGCGACCAGGCAGGCTGCCCGCACGTCCGGGACCTCACCCTGCACGCCCCGCTCGTCCTCCCCGACGCCGAGGACGTCGACGTGCAGGTGGTGCTCGGCGCCCCTCGGGACGACGCCGATCGGGACCTCCGGATCTACGCCCGGCCGAGCACCGGCGAGCAGCCCTGGACCACGTACGCCACCGGCACACTGGCCCCGGAGGGGACGGCCGAGGAGGTCTCCCTCACCCAGTGGCCGCCTCCCGGTGCCGAGGAGATCGACCTGACCGGCGGCTACGCCGCGCTGGCCGAGGCCGGACTGGACTACGGCCCCGCCTTCCGAGGGCTGCGCGCGGCCTGGCGGCACGGCGAGGACGTCTACGCCGAGGTCGCCCTCGACACCGACGTCGTCACGGACACCCGCCGATTCGGACTGCACCCGGCCCTGCTGGACGCCGCACTGCACGCCGCCGGGCACACGCCGGTCGCCGCCGCGAGCGACCGCGCGCTGCTGCCCTTCGCCTTCGCGGGCGTCACGTTGCACGCCGCACACGCCGACGCACTGCGTGCGCGACTGAGACCACAGGGCCTCGACGCGCTCTCGCTCGCGCTCGCCGACTCCGCCGGCCGCCCCGTCGCCACCGTCGAGCGGCTCGCACTGCGTCCGATCGCCGACGGCCTGCGCGGCACCGCCTCCGCGATCGCCCGCACCGCGTTGTTCCGGCTCGACTGGGCACCGGTCGACCTTCCCGCCGACGCACCGCCCGTCCGCCGGGTCGTCGTCGGCGACCACATGCTCGCCGAGGCCCTGCACGCCGAGTCCGTGCCCGACGTGCCCTCGGCCGCCGCGACGGCCCCGGCGGCACTGCTCGTCGCACGCCCGGCCGACTGCGAGGCGGCGCTCGAGTCGATCCAGGCCGTGCTGTCCGACGAGCGCCTGTCCGCCGCCCGGCTGCTCGTCCTGACCGCCGAGGCGACCGGCGCCGACCCCGACCCGACGGCCGCCGCGATCTGGGGACTGGTGCGCTCGGCCCAGACCGAACACCCCGACCGCCTGCTGCTCCTCGACCTCGCCGCTGACCTCGCCGCCGCCGACCTCGCCGAGCCCGCCGCCGTCGGCGCCCTGCTCGACGGGCTCCTCGCCACCGCGGAACCCCAGCTCGCCGTGCGAGACGGCCGTGCGGCCGCGCCCCGCGTCCGGCGCGCGCCGGTGCCCGAGGGCACCCCGGACCTCGGGGCGGGCACCGTGCTGATCACGGGTGGCACCGGTGCGCTCGGCTCCCTGCTCGCCCGCCACCTCGTCGTCGCGCACGGCGTCCGCGATCTGGTCCTGACCGGCCGTCGCGGACCCGCCGCCCCCGGCGCCGCAGCGCTGCGCACCGAGTTGACCGCGCTGGGCGCGGCCGTGGACGTCGTCGCCTGCGACGTCGCCGATCGCGACGCACTGGCCGCCCTCCTCGCGGACCTGCCCGCCGACCGGCCGCTGACCGGCGTCGTCCACGCCGCGGGCGTCGTCGACGACGCCACGATCACCACGCTCACCGCCGAACGCCTGCACGCGGTCCTACGCGGCAAGGCCCTCGCGGCACGGCACCTGGACGAGCTGACCGAGGGACTCGACCTCGCTGCCTTCGTCCTCTTCTCCTCGGCCGCCGGCGTGCTGGGCACCCCCGGCCAGGCCAACTACGCCGCCGCCAACGCCGCGCTCGACGCCCTCGCCCGGCGACGACACGCCCGAGGCCTGCCCGCGCACTCGCTGGCCTGGGGACTCTGGGCCGAGACCGGGGAACTCACCGAAGGTCTGGCCGACCGCGACCGCGCCCGCCTGGAACGCGGCGGCGCCCGCCCGTTGACCCCCGGCGAAGGACTGGCCCTGTTCGACGCCGCGCTCGCCTCCGGCGAACCGGTGCTGCTCCCGATGAAGCTCGACCTCGCCGCGCAGGCGGCGACCCCGCCCCATCCGCTGCTCCGCGACCTCGTCCGGACCCGGCGCCGCCACGCCTCGGGCGCCCCGAGGACCGGGCTCGCGGCGGAGCTGGCGGCCCTGCCTGAGGCCGACCGGCATGCCGCCCTGCTCGACCTGGTCCGCGACCGGTCCGCCACCGTGCTCGGCCACTCCTCGGGGGCGGCCGTCGTCGCCGACGTGTCGTTCGCCGACCTCGGGTTCGACTCGCTGACCGCCGTCGAGCTCCGCAACGCGATGTCCGCCGCCACCGGCCTCGCCCTGCCCGCGACCCTGGTGTTCGACTACCCCACGCCCCACGCGCTCGCCGAGTTCCTGGCCGCCGGCCTCACCGGCGAACCCGTCGCCGCCGCCGCGCCTTCCACGACGCGGGTGAACGACGACCCGATCGCCATCGTCTCGATGTCCTGCCGCTATCCCGGCGGCGTGCGATCGCCGGAAGACCTGTGGCGGCTGCTCGCCGAGGGCGGCGACGGCATCACCCCGTTCCCCGAGGACCGGGGCTGGGATCTCGAACGGCTCGTCGATCCCGAGCAGACCCGTCCGGGCACCAGTTACGTCGGCGACGGCGGCTTCCTGCACGACGCCGCCGACTTCGACGCCAGGTTCTTCGGCATCTCCCCTCGGGAGGCGGTGGCGATGGACCCGCAGCAGCGCCTGCTGCTCGAAGCATGCTGGGAGGCCCTGGAGCGCGCGGGCATCGACCCGGCGAGCCTGCGCGGCAGCGCCACCGGCGTCTTCACCGGCGTCATGTACCACGACTACGGCGCGCAGCTCGCCGCCGCCGACCGGGACACCGACGGCCACGTGGGAACGGGCGCCGCGGGCAGCGTGGTGTCCGGGCGCGTCGCCTACGCGCTCGGGCTCGAAGGCGCGGCCGTCTCGATCGACACCGCCTGTTCGTCCTCCCTGGTGGCGATGCACCTGGCGACCCAGGCCCTGCGCTCGGGAGAGTGCGATCTTGCCCTGGCGGGTGGGGTGACGGTGATGTCGACTCCCACGGCGTTCGTGGAGTTCAGTCGGCAGCGTGGCCTGGCGCCCGATGGTCGGTGCAAGCCGTTCGCCGACGCCGCCGACGGGACGGGCTGGTCGGAGGGCGTGGGCCTGGTGCTGTTGGAGCGGCTGTCCGACGCCCGCCGCAACGGGCACGAGGTGCTCGCCGTGGTGCGGGGGTCCGCGGTGAACCAGGACGGGGCGTCGAACGGTCTGACGGCGCCGAACGGTCCGTCGCAGCAGCGGGTGATCCGTCGTGCGCTGGCCGACGCCGGGTTGGTGCCGTCCGAGGTGGACGCCGTGGAGGCGCACGGCACCGGGACGACGCTCGGCGACCCGATCGAGGCCCAGGCGTTGCTCGCCACCTACGGCCGGGATCGTTCGGCGGAGCGGCCGCTGCTGTTGGGGTCGTTGAAGTCGAACATCGGGCACACGCAGGCGGCGGCGGGTGTGGCGGGTGTGATCAAGATGGTGGAGGCGATGCGGCACGGGGTGCTGCCGAAGACGTTGCACGTCGACGCGCCGTCCTCTCATGTGGACTGGGACGCCGGAGCGGTCAGCCTGCTCACCGAGCTGACGCCGTGGCCGGACGGCGACCGACCCCGGCGAGCCGGCGTCTCCTCGTTCGGGTTCAGCGGCACCAACGCGCATCTGATCATCGAGGAGGGGCCGCGCGCCCCTCGCCCCACGCCCTCGGACACCGCCGTGGCACCCGTGCTGCCGTGGGTCCTCTCCGCCCGCTCGCCGGAGGCCCTGTGCGCACAGGCCACCCGGCTGGCCGCCTTCGTGACGGAGCATCCCGACCTCGGCCTCGCCGACGTCGGCTACTCCCTCGGGGTCACCCGCACGGCACACGCCCACCGCGCCGCGGTGCTCGGCACGGACCGGGCCGAGCTGTTGGCGGGCCTGGACGTCCTGGCCGCGGGCGTCGCGGACCAGCGGGTGCTCACCGGCATCGCCGCACCGGGCCGCTCGGCGGCGGTGTTCTCCGGACAGGGCGCCCAGCGAGCGGGGATGGGCCGGGAGCTGCACGCCGCTTTCCCCGTGTTCGCCGAGGCCTTCGACGAGGTGTGCGCGGGCTTCGCCGGCCTGCTGCCGCGCGAACTGGGCGACGTCGTCCTGGGCGCGGCCGCCGCCGACTCCGGGGCCGAGCTGGACCAGACCGTGTTCGCGCAGGCCGGACTGTTCGCCTTCGAGGTCGCACTGTTCCGCCTGCTGGAGTCGTGGGGCGTCCGCCCCGACGCCCTGACGGGCCACTCACTCGGGGAGATCACCGCCGCGTACCTGGCCGGGGTGTTCGCCCTGCCGGACGCCTGCCGGCTCGTGGCGGCGCGGGGCGGCCTGATGCAGGCGCTGCCCGAGGGCGGCGCCATGGCGGCGATCGCGGCGTCCGAGGACGAGGTGCGTCCCCTGCTCGGCGGCGTGCTCGACATCGCGGCCGTCAACGGCCCGACGGCCGTGGTCGTCTCCGGCGCCGAGGACGCGGTGGCCGCGATCCAGACGCACTTCGCCGACCTGGGCCGTCGCACCCGCCGCCTCGCGGTGTCGCACGGCTTCCACTCGCCACTGATGGACCCGATGCTCACCGAGTTCGCCGCCGTCGCGGCGACCGTCGACTATCGGCCCGCGCGCGTCCCCGTGGTGTCGCTGGTGTCGGGGGCCCTGGCCGGGCCGGAGATCGCCACGGCGGAGTACTGGGTGCGGCACGTGCGGGAGTGCGTCCGGTTCGCCGACGGCGTCACGACGCTGCGCGACCTCGGGGTGACCCGATTCCTGGAGATCGGCCCGCAGGCCGTGCTCACCCCCATGGTGACCGACGCCGCCTCGGTGCAGGCCGTGACGGCGGTGACCGCCGTCCCCGCCCTGCGCAGGGACCGCGCGGAGGTCGAGAGCGTCATCGCGGCCGTGGCCGCCCTGCACACCGCGGGCGCCTCGCCCGACTGGGCGGCGCTCTTCCCCGGCGCGCGGCGGACCACGCTGCCCACCTATGCCTTCCAACACGAGCGCTACTGGCTCGACGGGCCCGCCGCGGGCGGCGATCCCACCGCCAGTGGCCTCACCGCCGCCGACCATCCACTCGTCGGCGCGGCGATCCACCTCGCGGGCTCCGGCGGCGTCGTGCTCACCGGCAGGCTGTCCACCCGGACCCACCCGTGGCTGGCCGAGCACACCGTCCACGGCACCACGGTCGTGCCGGGCACCGCGTTCGTGGAACTCGCCATCCGCGCGGGCGATCACGTCGGCGCCCCGCACCTGACCGAGCTGACGCTGCACACCCCGCTCGCCCTCGACGCCCGCAGCGGGGTCCGAGTGCAGCTGGCCGTCGGCCACCGGGACGACGACGGACACCACCCGGTGACGATCTACTCCCAGCCGGACGGCGGCGACGACTGGACCACCCACGCGACCGGTGCGCTGCGGGCCACCGGGGACGCCGAGGCCGAGATCTGGGATCAGTGGCCGCCGCCCGGCGCGGAACCCGTCGACCTGGCGGGCCTCTACGAGCGCCTCGACGACGGCGGCCTCGGCTACGGCCCGACCTTCCGCGGCCTGCGCTCCCTCTGGCGGCACCCCGCCGAGGACGACACCGTCTACGCCGAGGCGGCCCTTCCGGACACCGCCGTCGCCGACGCGGGTCGATACGGCATCCACCCCGCGCTGCTCGACGCCGCGCTGCACGCGATCGGCCACACCGGCATCGGCGCGGACGGCGAGAGCGCCCTGCTGCCGTTCTCCTGGAACGGCGTCTCCCTGTACGCGGGCGGGGCGCGGGCCGTGCGGCTGCGGCTGCGGCGGCTCGCAGGCGACTCCGTCGCGCTGCGGATCGCCGACGGCACGGGTCGCGCCGTCGCCTCGGTGACCGAGCTGACGCTCCGGCCGGTTCGCCCCGCCGAGGAGACCGTGTCGCGCGACGCGCTGTTCCGCCTGGACTGGCTGCCGCTGACCGAGGTCGCGGGCGGCGACTCCGACGAGCCGGTCGACGCGGTCTTCGCGGCGGCCGACACCGCCTACGACGCGCTGCGACACATTCAGGACGAACTCGGTGAGGCACACCGGGGCGACGGCGAGGACCGCGCGCTGGTGCTGTCCACTCGTGGCGCCGTCGGCTGCGCGGGCACCGTGCCGGATCCCGACGCCGCCGCGATCTGGGGCCTGGCGCGCTCGGCCCAGTCCGAGCACCCCGGCAGGCTGGTGCTGATCGACACCGACGGAACCCCGGCCTCCGACGCGGCGGTGCCCGCGGCGGTGCGCTCCGGCGAGCCGCAGCTGGCCCTGCGGCAGGGGACCGCCTACGTCCCCCGGCTGGTCCGGGCGGCACCACCCGCCTCGGCCGACCCGGCCCCCGACGCCGAGCCGTTCGGCGGCGACGGGACGGTCCTGATCACCGGCGGCACCGGCGCGCTGGGCTCCGCGATCGCACGCCACCTGGCGGCCGCCCATGGGGTCCGACGGCTGCTGCTGCTCAGCCGCCGGGGAACCGGGGCGGCGGCGCTGGTCGCCGAACTCGCCGAACTCGGCGCGCGGGCCGAGGTCGTGGCCTGCGACGCGGCGGATCGGGCGGCGCTGGCCGAGGTGCTCACCCGCATCCCGGCCGACGAGCCGCTGCGCGCCGTCGTCCACGCGGCCGGGGTGCTCGACGACGGCACGATCGCCTCGCAGACGCGGGAGAGCCTGGATCGGGTGCTGCGACCCAAGATCGTCGCCGCCCGGCATCTCCACGAACTGACCTCGGACTCGGACCTCACCGCCTTCGTGCTCTTCTCCTCGCTGGCGGGCACCGTCGGCACGCCGGGACAGGCGAACTACGCGGCGGCGAACGCGGCGCTCGACGCCCTCGCGGAGCAGCGTCGCGCCGCCGGACTGCCCGCGTTGTCGCTGGCCTGGGGTCTGTGGGAGGGCTCCGGCGATCTCACCAGGGACCTGACGGGCACCGATCGCTCCCGGCTGGCCCGCGGCGGTGTGCGGGAGCTGCCGGTCGCCGAAGGCCTCGCGCTGTTCGACGCCGCGATGAACTCGGACCGTCCGGTGCTCATCCCGGCGAAGCTGGACCTCGCCGCCTTGCGGGCCGGGAACGCCGCGGGACGCCCGCTGCACGCGCTGTGGAACAGGTTGGTGCCCCCGGCACGGCGCACCGCCGAGGGCCTGCCCGACGGGGGCCTGCGCGACCGGCTGGCGGCGCTGTCGAGTGCACAGCGGCAGACCGAACTGGTCACCATGGTGCGCGAACGGGTCGCAGCCGTCCTCGGCCATGGCTCCGGCGCCGCGATCGCGGCCGACGAGGCCTTCACCGACCTCGGTTTCGACTCCCTCACGGCGGTGGAGCTGCGCAATCAGCTGGTCGCCGCCACCGGGCTGCGGCTACCCGCCACGCTGGTCTACGACCACCCCACTCCCGCCGCGCTGGCGGGTCGGCTGGACGCCGAGCTGTTCGGCGCGGCCGAGCCGCCTGCGGCCGCCGACCGGGTCGCGCCGTCGCAGGACGAGCCGATCGCGATCGTGGCGATGGGCTGTCGCTACCCCGGCGGCGTGGAGACCCCCGAGGACCTGTGGCGCCTGATCGACGCCGGGACGGACGGCATCGGCGGATTCCCCGACGACCGGGGCTGGGATCTGGCGGCCCTGTACGACCCGGAACCCGGCAAGGCCGGCACCTGTTACGCCCGCGAAGGCGGCTTCCTGGCCGATCCCGCCGGCTTCGACGCGAACTTCTTCGGCATCTCCCCTCGGGAGGCGCTGGCGATGGACCCCCAGCAACGGCTGCTGCTGGAGGTGAGCTGGGAGACCTTCGAGCGTGCCGGACTCGACCCGCAGTCGGTGCGCGGCAGCTCCGTCGGCGTGTTCGCGGGTCAGATGTACCACGACTACGGTGGCAGGCTCGCCGCCGCGCCGGGCGACTCGGAGGGACACGAGGGCACCGGGGGAGCGGGCAGCGTGCTGTCCGGCCGGGTCTCCTACCTGTTCGGGCTGGAGGGTCCGGCGGTGACGGTGGACACGGCCTGTTCCTCGTCGCTGGTGGCGATGCACCTGGCCGCGCAGTCGCTGCGCTCAGGCGAATGCTCGATGGCGTTGGCGGGCGGCGTGACCGTGATGGCCACCCCCGGTGCGTTCGTGACGTTCAGTCGACAGCGTGGCCTGGCGCCCGACGGCCGGTGCAAGCCGTTCGCGGCGGCCGCCGACGGGACGGGCTGGTCGGAGGGCGTGGGCCTGGTGTTGTTGGAGCGGCTGTCCGACGCCCGGCGCAACGGACATCCGGTGCTGGCCGTGCTGCGCGGGTCGGCCGTGAATCAGGACGGCGCATCCAACGGCCTCACGGCCCCGAACGGGCCGTCACAGCAGCGGGTCATCCGTGCCGCGCTGGCCGCGGCGGGTCTGCGGCCGTCCGAGATCGACGCCGTCGACGCGCACGGCACGGGTACGACGTTGGGTGATCCGATCGAGGCGCAGGCGTTGTTGGCGACCTATGGCCGGGATCGTGTCGAGGGTCGGCCGTTGTGGTTGGGGTCGGTGAAGTCGAATCTCGGGCACACGCAGGCGGCGGCGGGTGTGGCGGGTGTGATCAAGATGGTGGAGGCGATGCGGCACGGGGTGCTGCCGAAGACCCTGCACGTCGACGCGCCGACGCCGCGGGTGGACTGGGACGCGGGTGGCGTCCGGCTGCTCACCGAGCCGGTGCCGTGGGAGAGCGGCGACCGGCCGAGGCGGGCGGGCGTGTCGTCCTTCGGGATCAGCGGCACCAACGCACACGTGCTGCTGGAGCAGTATCGAGAGTCCGATCTCGACTCCCGCGCCCCGACGGGCGTCCCGCCGACGACGCCGCGGGGCACGGACGCGTCGACGGCCGAGGTCTCGACGACATCGGTGGTGCCACTGGTGCCGCTGGCCGTCTCGGCCCGTTCCCCGGAGGCGCTGGCCGCTCAGGCCGCTCGCCTGCTGGCCTTCGTCGAGGACCACCCCGAGATCGCCGTCGCGGATCTCGGCCGCTCGCTGGGTGTCAGCCGGGCCGCGCTGGAGCATCGCGCGGTCGTCGTCGCAGCCGACCGCGACGGGGCACTGACCGGCCTGCGCACGGTGGCCGACCGGGAGCGACACCCGTCCGTCTACTCGGGTCTCGCCGCCCGCACCGGCGGCCTGGCCGTCCTCTTCTCGGGTCAGGGTGCGCAGCGGTCGGGGATGGGTCGGGGGTTGTACGGGGCGTTCCCGGTGTTCGCCGAGGCGTTCGACGAGGTGTGTGCTGGGTTCGAAGGTCTGTTACCGGGGTCGTTGGCCGGGGTGGTCTTCGAGGAGACCGATGCCGCGTCGGGTGCTGTGTTGGATCGGACGGTGTTCGCGCAGGCGGGTTTGTTCGCGTTCGAGGTGGCGTTGTTCCGGTTGGTGGAGTCGTGGGGTGTTCGTCCGGATGTGGTGACGGGGCATTCTCTGGGTGAGATCTCGGCGGCGTATGTGGCCGGGGTGTTCTCGCTGGAAGACGCGTGTCGTCTGGTGGCGGCTCGTGGTGGGTTGATGGAGGTGTTGCCTTCGGGTGGTGCGATGGTGGCGGTGGCGGCCTCGGAGGATGAGGTGCGGCCGTTGTTGTCGGATGCGGTGTCGCTGGCGGCGGTGAACGGGCCGCGGGCGGTGGTGGTCTCGGGTGTGGAGCAGGCCGTGGCCGCGGTGGGTGAGCATTTCGCTGGTCTGGGTCGGAAGACTCGTCGTCTGTCGGTGTCGCATGCGTTCCACTCGCCGTTGATGGACCCGATGCTGGGCGAGTTCGCTGAGGTCGTCGGCGGTGTTCGGTTCGAGTCGCCTCGGTTGCCGGTGGTGTCTCTGGTCTCCGGTGAGGTGGCGGGTGCGGAGATCACGACTCCGGAGTACTGGGTGCGGCATGTGCGGGAGACGGTCCGTTTCGCCGACGGCGTCACCACTTTGCGCGGCACGGGCGTCACCCGATTCCTCGAACTCGGCCCGCAGGCGGTGCTGACGTCCCTGGTCGCCGAGGCCGCCGAGGACGTGACGGCGATCGCGGCCGTGCGGCGGGACCGGGCCGAGCCGGAGTCCGTTCTCTCGGCGCTGGCCGCGCTGTACGCCACGGGTGTCGATCTCGACTGGGCCGCCCTGCTGCCCGGCGCCCGCCGCGTCGACCTGCCCACCTACGCCTTCCAACACGAGCGCTACTGGCCTGCGTCGGCCCCGGCCGTCGGCGACGTCACCGCGGCAGGCCTGGCCGCCGCCGAACACCCGATGCTCGGAGCCGTGGTCTCGGTGGCGGGCACGGACGGCCTCGTGCTCACCGGGCGGATCTCGACCCGCACCCACCCGTGGCTGGCCGATCACGTCGTGCACGGCACCACCATCGTGCCCGGCACCGCCCTGGTCGAACTCGCCGTCCACGCAGGGGATCACGTCGGCGCCCCGCACCTCGCCGAACTCACCCTGCACACCCCGCTGACCCTCGACGAGCAGGACACTCACCTCCAGGTCATCGTCGGGGAGCCGGATCAGCAGGACCGCCCCGTCACCGTGTTCTCCTCCACCGACGGCGAGCAGTGGACCCGACACGCCGCGGGAATCCTGTCGACCCGAGGCGCCGCGCCCATCGCGGTCGACGCGAGCTGGCCGCCCGAGGGGGCCGACCCGATCGACGTCGCCGAGCTCTACGACCGTCTGGCCGCCGACGGACTGGCCTACGGCCGCGCCTTCCAGGGCCTCCGCGCGGCCTGGCGCCGGGAGGACGAGGTGTTCGCCGAGATCGGACTGGCCGATGACGAGCGCGCCCAGGCAGGCCGGTACGGACTGCACCCGGCCCTGTGGGACGCGGCCCTGCACGCCGTCTCCCTGGCGGGACTCGGCGCGCAGGACGGCGGTCCCCTCGTCCCCTTCGCCCTCGCAGGCGCCGCCCTGCACGCCGAGGGCGCCACCACCCTGCGCGTCCGGGTACGTCCCCGCACCGCCGACACCGTCACCCTCACCGCGTCCGATCCGGCGGGCAACCCGGTGGTGTCGCTGGAGTCGCTGGTGCTGCGGCCCTTCGGCGCGGCGCCGGCCCGGCCCGGCCCCGACGCGCTCTACCGACTCTCCTGGGTCGAACACCCGGTCGTCGAGACCGCCTCCGCGGCCCGCTGGTCCGTGCTCGGCGACGAAGAGCTGACCGAGGCGCTGCGCGGCAGCGTCGCCGGGCTCGACACCCCCGCCGACTTCGCCGCCCTCGTCGACGATCTCGACGTGCGGCCCGCCCCGGACGTCGTCGTGCTCGCACACCGTGCCGCGCCGGGGAACGTCGAGGCGTCCGCACGGATTCGTACCAGCACCGCCGACACGCTGGCCCTGCTCCAGAGCTGGTCGGCCGAGGAACGGCTCGCCGATTCGCGGCTCGTCCTGCTCACCAGCGGCGCCGTCGACGCGGGCGACGCCTCCAACGGCATCGACCTCTGCGGCGCGGCGATCTGGGGGCTGGCGCGCTCCGCTCAGTCGGAGAACCCCGACCGATTCGTCCTGATCGATCTGGACGACCTGACCGCCTCGGCCGAGGTGCTCGCGGCGGTGATCGCCTCGGGGGAGCCGCAGGCCGCCGTGCGCGGCGGCCGGGTGCTGGTACCACGACTCGCCAGGTCCGCCCCGGACCCGGAGCCCGCGGCGCCCTTCGGCCCAGAGGGCACCGTGCTGATCACCGGGGCGACGGGCGCGCTGGGCGGGCTGATCAGCGCTCATCTGGTACGGGAGCACGGCGTCCGGCATCTGCTCCTGCTCAGTCGCCGGGGGCCCGAGGCTCCGGGCGCCGCCGAGCTGACCGCGGAGCTGACCGCGCTCGGCGCCCACGTCCGGCTCGCCGCCTGCGACGCGGCCGACCGTTCCGCCCTCGCCGAGGTGCTGCGTGAGGTACCCGCCGACCAGCCGGTGCGCGGTGTGGTGCATGCGGCCGGGGTTCTCGACGACGGCGTCCTGCACTCGCTCACCCCCGAGCGGGTCGACCGCGTGCTCCGACCCAAGATCGACGCCGCGATCAACCTGAACGAACTGACGGACTCGGCGGAGCTGTCCGCCTTCGTGCTGTTCTCCTCGTTCGCAGGGCTGGTGGGCACGCCGGGCCAGGGCAACTACGCGGCCGCCAACGCCTGCCTGGACGCCCTGGCCCAGCATCGGCGCGGCAGCGGTCGACCCGCGCATTCACTGGCGTGGGGGCTCTGGGATCAGACGGGCCTGGCGGCCGACGCCGCCGCCGGCTCGGCGACCAGGCCCGGCCGGGGCGGGGTGGCGGCCCTGTCGGCGGAGGAGGGCCTCGCGCTCTTCGACGCCGCCGTCACCGGACGGGAGTGCCTCGTCGTGCCGGTCAAGCTCGTTCCCGCCGCGCTGCGTGCCCAGGGCCCCTCGGTACCGGGCATCCTGCGTGATCTGGTCCCGGTGCCTCGTCGTGCGGCGGCGGTCGGCGACATGGTCGAGGTCGACGGCCTGCGGCGGCGGCTCGCCGGGGTCACCACCGCCGACCGGCGTCGCGCACTGCTCGCCGTGGTACGCACCCAGGTGGCGGCCGTCCTCGGTCACGGTTCCGCCGAGGCCGTCCCGGCCGACCGAAGCTTCGCCGAGTTGGGCTTCGACTCGCTGACCGCGCTCGAACTGCGCAACGGCCTCACGGCGGAGACGGGGCTGCGGCTGCCCGCGACCCTGATCTTCGACCACCCGACGCCGGAGCGGCTGGCCGAGCTGATCGACGTCGAACTGTTCGGCGACGCGGCGCCCGACGAGGACGACGACGCGGCCACGCGCGCGGCGGAGACCGACGCGGACGAGGAGCCGATCGCGATCGTCGCCATGGCCTGTCGGTACCCCGGCGGCGTCACCTCGCCGGAACAGCTCTGGCAGCTGATCAGCGAGGGGCGCGACGGCATCGTCGAATTCCCCGCCGACCGTGGCTGGGACCTCGACGCCCTCTATGACCCCGACCCCGGCACCCCCGGCCGGTGCTACACCCGCAGTGGCGGCTTCCTCGACGACGTCGGCGGCTTCGACGAGGGCTTCTTCGGGATCTCCCCTCGGGAGGCGCTGGCGATGGACCCGCAGCAACGGCTGCTCCTGGAGACCTCCTGGGAGGCGATCGAACGAGCGGGCATCGACCCGGCGATGCTGCGTGGCAGCGCCACCGGCGTCTTCGCGGGCGTCATGTACCAGGACTACGGGGCGCTGCTCGCCGACGGCGGCGACGACTCCGAAGGCCATGTCAGCGTCGGCGCGGCGGGCAGCGTCGTCTCGGGCCGGGTGGCCTACGCGCTGGGACTGGAGGGGCCCGCCGTCTCGATCGACACCGCCTGCTCCTCCTCCCTGGTGGCGCTGCACTGGGCACGGCAGGCCCTCCGACAGGGCGAGTGCTCGCTGGCCCTGGTCGGCGGCGTGACCGTGATGGCCACCCCCACCGTGTTCGTCGAGTTCAGTCGGCAGCGCGGTCTGGCGCCCGACGGCCGGTGCAAGCCCTTCGCCGACGCCGCCGACGGGACCAGCTGGTCGGAGGGTGTCGGTGTGCTGCTGGTGGAGCGGTTGTCGGATGCCCGTCGCCTCGGGCATCCGGTGTTGGCGGTGGTGCGGGGTTCGGCGGTGAACTCCGACGGGGCGTCGAACGGGTTGACGGCGCCGAATGGTCCGTCGCAGCAGCGGGTGATTCGTCGTGCGTTGGCCGACGCGGGGTTGGCGGCGTCCGAGGTGGACGTGGTGGAGGCGCACGGCACGGGGACGAGGTTGGGCGACCCGATCGAGGCGCAGGCCCTGTTGTCCGCCTACGGCCGGGATCGCTCGGCCGACCAGCCGTTGTGGCTGGGCTCGGTCAAGTCGAACATCGGGCACACGCAGGCGGCGGCGGGTGTGGCGGGTGTGATCAAGATGGTGGAGGCGATGCGGCACGGGGTGCTGCCCAAGACGTTGCACGTCGACGCGCCGTCCTCGCACGTGGACTGGGACGCCGGAGCGGTGCGACTGTTGACCGAGTCGGTGCCGTGGGAGGCCGACGACCGGCCCCGCCGAGCCGCGATCTCCTCGTTCGGAATCAGCGGCACCAACGCCCACGTGGTCATCGAGCAGGGGCCCGCCGACGTGGCGGGTCCCGAGACCGCCGTCGCGGAGTCGAACCCGACCGGGACGACCTCCGCGGGGACGAACCGTGCGGGGTCGAATCCGGGAGAGTCGAGGTCCGCCGCCGAGCCGCAGGCCACCGAACCGGGGGCCGCCGCATCGGAAGCCGATCCGATCGCCGCATCGCGCCCGGTGGTGCCGTGGGTGTTCTCGGCCCGCTCGCCCGCGGCACTGCGGGCGACTGCCGAGCGGCTGCTCGTCTTCGCCGCCGACCATCCCGAGATCGACCCCGCCGCCGTGGGTCACGAACTGGCCGCCACGCGATCGGCCTTCGAGCATCGGGCCGTCGTCGCGGGCGCCGACCCCGCCGAACTGCTGACCGCCTTGCGCGTCCGCAGCGAGGACGACGCCGAGCCCCACGCCGCTCGCGACGGGGGACCGGTGGTGTTCGTGTTCCCTGGTCAGGGTTCGCAGTGGGCGGGGATGGGTCGGGAGTTGCTGGCCTGCTCCCCGGTGTTCGCGGCGCGGTTCGCGGAGTGTGCGGCGGCGTTGGGCGAGTGGGTGGACTTCTCGCCGACGGCGGCGTTGGACGACGAGGAGTCGTTGTCGCGGGATGACGTGGTGCAGCCGTTGTTGTTCGCGGTGCTGGTGTCCTTGGCGGCGGTGTGGGAGTCGTTCGGCGTTCGGCCGGACGCGGTGGTGGGCCACTCCCAGGGCGAGATCGCCGCCGCGGTGGTGGCAGGCGGTCTGTCGTTGGCCGACGGTGCGCGGGTGGTATGTCTCCGGTCTCAGTTGATCGCCGAGACGCTGGCAGGCCGCGGCGGGATGCTCTCGGTCGCGTTGTCGGAGTCCGAGGTCCGGGCGCGGCTGACCGGGGTCGAGGGTGTGTCGGTGGCGGGGCTGAACGGGCCCCGTGCCGTGGTGATCTCCGGGGATCTGGCCGCGCTGGCGGAGTTCGCCGCCGCCTGCGAGGCCGACGGCGTGCGCGCCCGGCGGGTCCCGATCGACTACGCCTCGCACTCGGCGCAGGTCGAGCGGATCGAAACCGAACTGATCGCCGCGCTCGACGGCCTC
Source organism: Actinoalloteichus hoggarensis (assembly GCF_002234535.1). Lineage (NCBI taxonomy): Bacteria > Bacillati > Actinomycetota > Actinomycetes > Pseudonocardiales > Pseudonocardiaceae > Actinoalloteichus > Actinoalloteichus hoggarensis. The sequence goes on along the minus strand of NZ_CP022521.1, from coordinate 3,474,269 downwards.
GCGCCCCGCAGCAGCGGCGTCGGCTTCCGCTCCTCGGTGACCGGCGGCTGGGTCGACACCGCCGAACTGGACGCCCGGTACTGGTACGAGAACCTCCGCAACACCGTGCGGTTCGAGTCGGTGATCGCCGCGCTGGCCACCGAGGGCTACACGAGCTTCGTGGAGGTCTCGCCGCATCCGGTCCTCACCATGCCCGTGCACGACGTCCTGGACACCATCGAGGCCGAGGCGATGGTCGTCGGCACGCTGCGTCGTGACGACGGCGGACCGCGACAGCTCTACGCGAACCTCGCCGAGGCCTGGCGACAGGGTCACCCGATCGACTGGACCGCCGCGTTCACCGGCCCTCGGGACCGCCGGATCACCCTGCCCACCTACCCGTTCCAGCACAGCCGCTACTGGCCGGAGCCCGCCCGATCGTCGGCGCGAGGCGGCGCCCCCGGTGCCCTCGGTCTCGCCGACGCCGAACACCCCGTCCTCGGCGCCGAGGTGGACCTCGCCGACGCCGACGGCATCGTGCTCACCGGACTGTTGTCCGCGCGGCATCAGCCGTGGCTCGCCGACCACTCCGTCGACGGCGTCGTCGTGGTCCCGGAGGCACTGCCCGCGGAACTCGCCCTGCGGGCCGGGCAGCGGATCGGCTTCGATCACCTCGTCCGGCTCGACGTGCTGTCGCCGCTGCCCCTGGCCGCCGACGCGGTCCTCCAGGTCCAGGTCGCCGTCGCCGCACCGGACGACTCCGGGCAGCGACCCCTCACCGTCCACGTGCGCGAACACGGGGACGCGGACGGCACGGCGGGCGGCTGGACCCGCTACGCGCACGGACTGCTCGCGACCCCGACCGCCGAGCCCGACGGCGATCCCGGCCTGGTCGCGTGGCCGCCCTCGGCGACCGAGGCCGACCCCGACGAGCAGCACCAGCGGATCGCCGACGCGGGCACCGAACTCGGATCGAGGTTCGGCACCGTGCGGGCGCTCTGGCGGCGGGACGGGGAGCTGTTCGCCGAGATCGACCTTCCGGCGGACGAGGAGCCGGCCGCCGGGCGATTCGGCCTCCACCCCGGTCTGCTCACCACCGCGCTGCTGCTGGCCGATCAGGACGGTCGAGGGCTGGTCCCCACCGGCTGGGCCGGCGTACGGCTGCACGCCCGAGGCGCCACCCGTCTGCGGGCGCACCTCGTCTTCGACGGCGATGCCGGGGTGCGGCTCACCGCCGCCGACTCCGAGGGCGGCCCCGTGCTCTCCGCGACGACGATCCGACTGTCCCCGGTGGATCGACGCCGACTCGACGGAGAACGGGGCGGCACCCGGATACCGCTGTTCGGCCTCGACTGGCAGCCGATCGGCTTCGACGCGGCGCCCGAGGTCGTCGCCGGAGACCGCCCGTGGGCCCTGGTGGGCGCCGACGTCCCCGCCGTCGCGGCGGATCTGGCGGTCCCCACGGCCGCCGCTCTCGACGACGTGATCGGAAACCCGGAGGTGGTGATCGCCCTGCTCGGCGGCGGTGACCCGCGCACCGCCGTGGGCGCGGCGCTGCGGCTGCTCCAGGACTGGCTGGCCGACGACCGGTTCGCCGCGGCCCGGCTGGTGGTGCTCACCACCGGCGCCGTCGGCTGCGGCGGGACGTCGCCCGACCCGGGGGCGGCCGCGGTGTGGGGTCTGCTCCGTACCGCGCAGTCGGAGAACCCCGGCCGGTTCCTCCTCGTGGACGTCGAGGCCGACGCGGCGGCCCCTCGGCTCGCCGAGATCCTCACGGGCCTGTCGGCCTCCGCCGAAGACCAGGTGGCGATCCGCGACGGCGCGCCGTTCGTGCCCAGGGTCGTGGAGCTGCCCGAACCGTCCGACGCGGCGGCCGTCGCCTTCGATCCCGAGTCGACGGTGCTGGTGACCGGCGGGACCGGGGCGCTCGGCGGGCTCGTCGCCCGACACCTCGTCCAGACCCACGGGGTGCGGCACCTGGTGTTGACCAGTCGCCGAGGCGCACAGGCGCCCGGTGCCGGGGAACTGCTGGCCGACCTCGCCGCCCTCGGCGCGCACGCCGAGGCAGTCGCCTGCGATGCCGCGGATCGGGAGGCACTGGCCGCCCTGCTCGCCCGGATTCCCGCCGAGCGGCCGCTGCGCGGCGTCGTCCACCTCGCGGGCGTCCTCGAGGACGGCGTCATCAACTCGCTGACCGCGGAGTCGGTGGACCGGGTGCTCCGGCCGAAGTCCGATGCCGCCCGCCATCTCGACGAACTCACCAGAGAGCACGACCTCACCGCCTTCGTCCTGTTCTCCTCGCTGGCGGGCACCCTCGGCACACCGGGCCAGGGCAACTACGCGGCGGCCAACGCCTACCTGGACGCGCTGGCGCTACGCCGTCGGGCCGAGGGGCTGCCCGCTCTCGCCATGGCCTGGGGGCTGTGGGCCGAGACCGGGGAACTGACCGGCGACCTGGGCGAGGCGGACCGGGCGCGGCTGGGGCGCGGCGGCGTCATGGCCATGTCCTCGGCGACCGGCCTCGCACTGTTCGACGCGGCACTGGCCTCGGGGGAGACGATCACGCTGCCCGCGCGGTTCGACCGGGTGGCTCTGCGCGCGCAGGGCGACGCGCTCCCCGGTGTGCTCGGCGGACTGCTGAGCACGGTTCGGCGGACCGCCGCCACCAGGGCCGCGACCAGGCTCCGCGATCGCCTGGCGGGCATGCTGCCCGCCCAGCGACGGCTGGAGCTGCTGGAGCTCGTCCGGGCGCAGGTCGCGGGGACGCTCGGTCACGCGGGCCCCGAGGACGTCGATCCGACCAGGGCGTTCAAGGACTACGGGTTCGACTCGCTGATGGCGCTGGACGTCCGCAACCGACTGGCCGCCGCCACCGAGCTGCGCCTGCCCGGTTCGCTGCTGTTCGACCACCCGACGGCGGCGGACATGGCGGAGTTCCTCCAAGACCAGCTCGTCGAGCCGGGGGAGCAGCCGGGTTCCACGGTCGACGCCGAGCTGGACCGGCTCGACGCGGCCATCTCGGCACTCGGCGCCGACGCCGCGGCGGGAGCCTCGGTGAGCATCCGGCTGAAGGCGATGCTGTCCAGACTGGACGAGCTCGCGGGCGACCGCGCGGGCGACGAGGCCGCCGACTCGGTGGTCGATCGGATCGGCGCGGCCAGTGACGACGAGATGTTCGACTTCATCGACAAGCAGCTCGGCATGTCGTGAGTCGCGGCCGGTAGCCAATTTCCTTTGGTATTTCGATTGGTATTTCGACATCGATTCGTGGGCAAGGTGTAACCGTGAACGAGGACAAGCTCCGCGAGTACCTGAAGCGGGTCACGGTCGATCTGCACGAGACGCGTGAGAGGCTTCGGGATCGCGAGGCGGCGGATCGCGAGCCGATCGCGGTCGTGTCGATGAGCTGTCGTTATCCCGGCGGCGTTCGCTCTCCCGAGGAGCTGTGGGAACTGCTCGCCGCGGGCGAGGACGCCGTCACCGGATTCCCGGCGGACCGGGGCTGGGATCTCGACGCCCTGTACGACCCCGATCCCGACGCGCCCGGCACGAGCTACACCCGGCGCGGGGCGTTCCTGCACGACGCGGGCTGGTTCGACGCCTCGTTGTTCGGCATCTCCCCGCGCGAGGCACTCGGGATGGACCCGCAGCAGCGGCTGCTCCTGGAGGCGACCTGGGAACTGTTCGAGCGGGCCGGGATCGCCCCCACCTCGGTGAAGGGGTCCGCGGGCGGAGTGTTCATCGGCGCCGGCCTCTCCGGCTACGCCACCGGACTGCGCAGTGTTCCGGAGGACGTGGAGGGGCATCTGCTGACCGGCATCTCCGCCAGCGTCGCATCCGGTCGCCTGTCCTACGTGTACGGACTGGAGGGGCCCGCGGTCACCATCGACACCGCCTGCTCCGCCTCGCTGGTGGCGCTGCACCTGGCCGCGCACGCGCTGCGCAGGCGGGAATGCGACTTCGCCATCGCGGGGGGCGTCGCGGTCCTGGCCAACGCCGCGTCGTTCGTCCAGTTCAGCAGGCAGCGCGGGCTGGCCGTGGACGGCCGGTGCAAGGCGTTCTCCGACGACGCCGACGGCACCAGCTGGGGCGAGGGCGTCGGGCTGCTGATGCTGGAGCGCCTCTCCGACGCCCAGGCCCGAGGGCACGAGGTGCTGGCCGTGCTGCGCGGTTCCGCGGTGAACCAGGACGGCGCGTCGAACGGCCTGACCGCGCCCAACGGCCCGTCTCAGGAGCGGGTCCTCCGCCAGGCGTTGATCGACGCCCGCCTCGCCGCCGACGACGTGGACGCGGTCGAGGCACACGGCACCGGGACCACCCTCGGCGATCCGATCGAGGCCCAGGCCCTGTTGTCGGTCTACGGCCGCGATCGGAGCCCGGAGCAGCCGCTGTGGCTGGGCACGCTGAAGTCCAACATCGGGCACACCCAGGCCGCCGCCGGGGTGACCGGCGTGATCAAGGCCGTGCTGGCGTTGCGACACGCCACCCTCCCCAAGACCCTGCACGTCAGCGAGCCGACCTCCCATGTGGACTGGTCTGCCGGGAACGTCGAACTGCTGCGCGAGGCACGGGAGTGGCCCGCGACCGGCCGGCCGCGCCGTATCGGCGTCTCCGCGTTCGGCGTCAGCGGCACCAACGCGCACGCCATCCTGGAGCAGGCCCCGACGGCCGGGGAGCAGGCGGCGGGCGGGAAGCGGCCGGGGACCGAACTCGGCCACCGCAGCCCGACCGCCGCGCCGCGCGATACCGTGATCGTCCCGGTGCGGGTCACCGCACGTACCGAGCCCGGACTGCGCGCCCAGGCGGCCCGCGTGCTGGCCCACGTCGAGCAGCACCCCGACCTCGCCCTCGCCGACCTCGGCTATTCCCTCGGGACGTCGCGGGCCGACCTGGAGCACCGCGCGGTCGTGGTCGCCGCCGACCGGGCGGCCGCGCTCGACGGGCTGCGGGCCGCGGCGGCGGGCGAGCGGCACCCGGCGGTGCACACCGGCGTCGCGGCGCGGGGCGGCGGCCTGGCCGTCCTGTTCTCCGGTCAGGGCGCGCAGCGGGTCGGGATGGGTCGGGAGCTGTACGCGGCGTTCCCGGTGTTCGCCGAGTCCTTCGACGCGGTGTGCGCGGAGTTCGACGGCCTGCTGCCGCACGGCCTGGCGGAGGTGGTGTTCGACGACCCCGGCACCGAGCTGGACCAGACCGTGTTCGCCCAGGCGGGCCTGTTCGCCTTCGAGGTGGCGCTCTACCGGCTGCTGGAGTCCTGGGGTCTGCTGCCGGACCTGCTGACGGGGCATTCGCTCGGCGAGATCACGGCCGCCCACCTGGCCGGGGTGTTCTCGCTGCCGGACGCCTGCCGGCTCGTCGCGGCGCGCGGCAGGCTGATGCAGGGCCTGCCCGAGGGCGGGGCGATGGTGGCGATCGCGGCCGCGGAGGAGGAGGTCCGCCCGCTGCTCGCCGAGACGGCGGCCGTCGCGGCGGTGAACGGCCCGAAGTCGGTGGTCGTCTCCGGCGCCGGGGACGCGGTGACCGCCCTCGCCGACCATTTCGCCGGCCTGGGCCGCCGGACCCGGCGGCTCACCGTGTCGCACGCCTTCCACTCGCCCTTGATGGAACCGATGCTCGCCGACTTCGCCGAGGTCGCGGCAGGCATCCGGTATGAGGTAGCCCGCCTTCCGGTCGTGTCCCTGGTGTCGGGCGACGTGGCCGGGGCGGAGATCTCGACCGCCGACTACTGGGTCCGACACGTGCGAGAGAGCGTGCGGTTCGCCGACGGCGTCGCGACGCTGCGCGCCGCCGGGATCACCCGCTTCCTGGAGGCGGGCCCGCGCGGCGTGCTCACCTCCCTGGTCGCCGACCTGGTAGCCGACGTCGCCGCGGTGACGGCCGTGGCCGCGCTGCGCACGGACCGACCGGAGGCCGAGGCCCTCACCGCGGCGGTGTCCGCGCTGCACGCCGCGGGACAACCGCTGGACTGGGCGGCACTGCTGCCCGGCGCCCGGCGAGTGGACCTGCCGACGTACGCGTTCCAGCGAGACCGCTACTGGCTGAGCGACGCCGCAGGCGATGCTTCGGCCGCGCAGGCGGGTGCGGACCCGTTCTGGGAGCTGGTGGCCGATCGGGAGCTGGCCCGCGCCCTCGGAGTCGCCGACGACGCGCCACTGGACGAGGTCCTGCCCGCCCTCACCCGGTGGCACCGCGAACGCGCCGCCCTATCCACTGTGGACTCCTGGTGCTACCGCGTCACGTGGGCCGCGCAGGGCGACTCGGACCTCCGGCCCGCCGGCCGGTGGCTGTTGATCGTCCCGACCGGCCGCGCCGACACGCCGTGGGCGGCCGGGCTCGCCGCCGCTCTCGCCGCGGGCGGCGCCGAGCCGATCGTGCTCGATCATCCCGGCCTGGCCGCCACGCGGCAGGCCGTCGCCACCGCGATCCAGGCACACACCGGTCCGGACCTCGCCGGCGTGGTCTCCCTTCTCGGCCTGGACGACTCGCCGCACCCGGACCACGCCGGACTGCCCGGCGGCCTCGTCGCCACCGCCACCCTCGTGCAGGCCCTCGGCGACGCGGGACTGACCGTCCCGCTGTGGCTGCTCACCGACGGCGCGGTCGCCGCGGCCGGGGACGACCCGGTGCACCGTCCGCCGCAGGCCGCGCTGTGGGGCCTCGGTCGGGTGGTCGCGCAGGAGCACCCGGAGCGCTGGGGCGGGCTGATCGACCTGCCCGAGTCCGTCGACGACCGCGGCATCCGGCGGGTGCTCGCGGCGCTCGCCGGCGGCACGGAGGATCAGCTCGCGGTGCGGGCGGGCGGGCTGCTCGCCCGCAGACTGACTCGGGCGCCGGGCGTCGCCACCGAGCGGGCCGGTTGGCGTGGCGGCGGCACGGTGCTCATCGTCGGCGGCACCGGCGCGCTCGGCGGGCACGCCGCTCGCTGGTTCGCGCACAACGGCGCCGATCGTGTCCTGCTCGCGGGCCGCCGAGGCCCCGACACCCCCGGTGTGGCCGAACTCGTGGCGGAGCTGACCGACCTCGGCATCCACGCCGAGGCCGTCGCCTGCGATGCGGCGTCGACCGACGACCTGCGCGCCGTGCTCGCGGCGATCCCCGCCGCCACCCCGCTCAGCGCGGTCGTGCACGCCGCGGGCGTGCTGGACGACGGCGTCGTCGACACGCTCACCCCCGACCGCCTGGCCGCCGTGCTGCGGGCCAAGGTCCAGGCGGCGACGAACCTGCACGAGCTGACGGCGGGGACGGATCTGTCGGCGTTCGTGCTGTTCACCTCGATGGCAGGCGTGGTGGGCACCGCCGGGCAGGCGGGCTACGCGGCGGCCAACGCCGCGTTGGACGCCCTCGCCCAGCGGCGCACCCGACAGGGCCTTCCCGCCACCGCGATCGCCTGGGGGCCCTGGGCGGGCGGTGGGATGGCCGCCGACGAACTGGTGGCCGAACGCGCCCGCCGCGGCGGGGTGCGGACGATGTCCCCGGAACTGGCTGTGACCGCGCTCGGTCGCGCCGTCTGGCATCCCGGCGCCGACCTGCTGGTCGCCGACATCGACTGGAGCCGCTACGCCCCGCTGCTCTCCCGCACCCGGCCCAGTCCGCTGCTGCGCGACCTGCCGGAGGCCGTGCACGCGGTACCCGCCTCGGCGACGGTCGGAGACCTCGGCCTGCGCGACGCCTTGGCGGGCCGGAGCCCGGCCGAGCAGCAGGCGGTCCTGCTGGACCTGGTCCGCGTGCAGGCGGCAGGCGTGCTCGGATACGCCGGGCCCGCCGCGATCGACGCCGATCGGGCGTTCCGCGACCTCGGATTCGACTCGCTGACCGGGGTCGAGCTGCGCAATCTCCTCGGCGCGGCGAGCGGCCTGACACTGCCGTCCACCCTCGTCTTCGACCACCCCACTCCCGCCGCGCTGGCCGCCCGGCTGGCCGAGGAGTTCGGCGTGCCGACCGGAGGGGCCGTCTCGCCCGCCGAGGTCCGTGCCGACTCGGGGGAACCCGTCGCCATCGTCTCGATGAGCTGTCGCCTTCCCGGCGGGGTGCGCAGTCCCGAGGAACTGTGGGAACTGCTCGCCGCGGGCACCGACGCGATCGGGGCCTTCCCGCGTGACCGGGGCTGGGACGTCGACGCGCTCTACCATCCGGACCCGGATCATCTCGGCACCAGCTACGTCGCCGAGGGCGGCTTCCTCGACGACGCCGCGGGCTTCGACGCGGACCTCTTCGGGATCTCGCCGCGGGAGGCGCTGGCGATGGACCCGCAGCAGCGACTCCTGCTGGAGACCTCCTGGGAACTGTTCGAACGCGCGGGCGTCGACCCCGGCGCGACGCGCGGCAGCCGGGCGGGCGTGTTCGTCGGCACCAACGGACAGGACTACCAGCTGGCGCTGATGGGCGCCGTCGACGCGGGCGAGGGACATTCCGGCACGGGCAACGCGGCCAGCGTCGTCTCCGGCCGGGTGGCCTACGCGTTCGGGCTGGAGGGTCCGGCGGTGACGGTGGACACGGCCTGTTCGTCCTCGTTGGTGGCGATGCACCTGGCCGCGCAGTCGCTGCGCTCCGGCGAATGTGATCTGGCGTTGGCGGGCGGGGCGACGGTGATGGCCACCCCCGGTGCCTTCGTGGCCTTCAGTCGACAGCGTGGCCTGGCGCCCGATGGTCGGTGCAAGCCGTTCGCGGAGGCCGCCGACGGGACGGGTTGGTCGGAGGGCGTGGGTCTGGTGTTGTTGGAGCGGCTGTCCGATGCTCGGCGTAACGGGCATCCGGTGCTGGCCGTCGTGCGCGGGTCGGCGGTGAACTCCGATGGCGCGTCCAACGGCCTGACCGCGCCTAACGGGCCTGCCCAGCAGCGGGTGATTCGGCAGGCGTTGGCCAACGCGCGCATCGCGGCGGACGGTGTGGACGTGGTGGAGGCGCATGGCACGGGTACGACGTTGGGTGATCCGATCGAGGCGCAGGCGTTGTTGGCGACCTATGGCCGGGATCGTGTCGAGGGTCGGCCGTTGTGGTTGGGGTCGGTGAAGTCGAATCTCGGGCATACCCAGGCGGCGGCGGGTGTGGCGGGTGTGATCAAGATGGTGGAGGCGATGCGGCACGGGGTGCTGCCGAAGACCCTGCACGTCGACGCCCCCACCTCCCACGTGGACTGGACGTCCGGCGCGGTACGGCTGCTCACCGAGCGGCGAGAGTGGCCCGAGGCCGACCGGCCCCGCCGCGCCGGGGTGTCGTCCTTCGGGGTGAGCGGCACCAACGCCCATCTGGTTCTGGAGCAGGCGCCTGCGGAGTCGGACGCCGGGGCTTCGGACGTCGGTGGATCAGGGGCTGCGGGAGCAGGCGCCGAGCGGCCTGACACCGAGGGAACCGGCACCGAGGAGTCACGCGACCGGCCCGCGCGTCCGTCGTTGCCGCTGGTGCCGTGGCCGGTCTCGGCCCGCTCCGGCGTCGCGCTGCGCGCCCAGGCGGCCCGACTCAGGGACTTCGTCACCGATACGCCCGCACTCGACCCGGTCGACGTCGGCTCGTCCTTGGCGACCACCCGGTCGACGCAGCCCACCCGCGCGGTGGTGCTCGGCGTGGACCGAACCGAGCTGCTCGCCGGTCTGGACGCGTTGGCCGCGGGGCAGGCAGGCCCGCTCGTGGTGACCGGCGCCGCCTCGCCGGGCGGCCTGGCCGTCCTCTTCTCGGGTCAGGGTGCGCAGCGGTCGGGGATGGGTCGGGGGTTGTACGGGGCGTTCCCGGTGTTCGCCGAGGCGTTCGACGAGGTGTGTGCTGGGTTCGAGGGTCTGTTGCCGGGGTCGTTGGCCGGGGTGGTGTTCGGCGATGCCGATGCCGATGCCGATGCCGATGCCGGTGCTGGTGCTGGTGCTGGTGCTGGTGCTGGTGTCGGGCCGGGCTTGGACATCGATCGGACGGTGTTCGCGCAGGCGGGTTTGTTCGCGTTCGAGGTGGCGTTGTTCCGGTTGGTGGAGTCGTGGGGTGTTCGTCCGGATGTGGTGACGGGGCATTCTCTGGGTGAGATCACGGCGGCGTATGTGGCGGGGGTGTTCTCGCTGGGGGATGCGTGTCGTCTGGTGGCGGCGCGGGGCAGTCTGATGGAGGCGTTGCCCGAGGGTGGTGCGATGGTGGCGGTGGCGGCCTCGGAGGATGAGGTGCGGCCGTTGTTGTCGGATGCGGTGTCGCTGGCGGCGGTGAACGGGCCGCGGGCTGTCGTGCTCTCCGGTGTGGAGAGTGCGATCGGCAGCCTGGAACAACATTTCGTCGTTCTGGGTCGGAAGACTCGTCGGTTGTCGGTGTCGCATGCGTTTCATTCGTCGTTGATGGATCCGATGCTGGGCGAGTTCGCTGAGGTCGTCGGCGGTGTTCGGTTCGAGTCGCCTCGGTTGCCGGTGGTGTCGTTGGTCTCCGGTGAGGTGGCGGGTGCGGAGATCACGACTCCGGAGTACTGGGTGCGGCATGTGCGGGAGACGGTCCGTTTCGCCGACGGCGTCACCACTTTGCGCGGCCTCGGAGTCCAGGCGTTCCTGGAACTCGGCCCCCAAGCCGTGCTGACTCCGCTGATCGAGGGTGGCGAGGGTGATCAGGACGTGACGGCCGTGGCCGCCGCACGCCGCGATCGCCCCGAACCCGAGACACTGCTGGCCGCGCTGGCCGCGCTGTACGCCACGGGTGTCGATCTCGACTGGGCCGCCCTGCTGCCCGACGCCCGCCGCGTCGACCTGCCCACCTACGCCTTCCAACACGAGCGCTACTGGCCGGAGCCCGCCGCGGGCGCGGTCGACGAGGGCGAGCAGGGCACGGACGCCGCGTTCTGGGCCGCCGTCGCCGAGAACGACCTCGACGTCCTCGCCGACACCCTTCAGGTGGACCGGGCACCGCTGCGGGACGTGCTGCCCGCCATGAACGCCTGGCGCCGCAGGCTCGCCGCCCGGACCGAGGTGGAGTCCTGGCGCTATCGAGTGCACTGGGAACCGCTGCTCGACCTCGCCGCCGAGACCCCCGCCGGCGAATGGCTGCTCGTCACGGGTGAGGACGACGCCGACCCGCTCGCCGACTCCCTCCGGGTCGAGGGAGTCCGCATCACGCCACTGCGGCGTGTCGACGACCTCGTCGGAACGCTCGCCGCCTCGGCCGTCGCCCCGGCGGGAGTCCTGCTCGCCGATCCCGACGTCGCCGACGTGCTCGCCGCGCTACGTGCCCTGGCGGACGCCCGCGCGGACACCCGACTGTGGGTGCTCACGCACGCCGCCGTGGCCACCGGCCGCGCCGACCCGCTCGCCGACGTCGAACAGGCGGGTTTGTGGGGGTTGGGCCGCGTCGCAGCCCTCGAACACCCGAGCCGCTGGGGCGGTCTCGTGGATCTGCCCACGACCACCGACCGGCGGGCCGTCACCAGACTGTGCCGGGTGCTCGCCGACGGCGGCGAGGACCAGGTCGCCGTGCGCGGCTCCGTCGTCCTCGGCCGCCGACTCGTCCCCGCCCCCCTGACCGGGCGCGCCCCGGCCGGGCCCGCCCCCGCCGGACCCGTCTGGCGGGGCACGGTGCTCATCACCGGCGGCACCGGCGGGCTCGGCGCGCACACCGCCCGGCTGCTCGCTCGCTCCGGAGCCGAACAGCTGGTGCTTCTCGGCAGGCGCGGCCCGGCCGCACCCGGCGCCGCCGACCTCCTCACGGAACTGACCGCCCTGGGCGTTCGCGCCGAGGCGGTGGCGTGCGACGTCACCGACCGGGCCGCGCTCGCCGCCCTGGCCGCCCGACTCGATGCCGAGGGCACCCCGGTGCGCGCGGTCGTGCACGCCGCGGGCATCACCGGACACCGGCCGCTGGCCGAGACCACCGCCGCCGAGGTCGCCGAGGCCAACCACGCCAAGGTCGTCGGCGCGCGGCACCTCCACGATGTGTTCGCGGACGTGGAACTCGACGCCTTCCTCCTGTTCTCCTCGATCGCCGCCACCTGGGGCAGCGGCGGCCAGGGCGCCTACGCGGCGGGCAACGCCTATCTCGACGCCCTCGCCGAACACCGCCGTGCCCGAGGCCTGGCCGCCACCTCCGTCGCCTGGGGGCCGTGGGCGGGTGCCGGGATGGCCGCCGCCGACGGTGCCGAGGAGGCACTGCGCCGCCGCGGCCTGCGTCCGTTGGAGCCGGGCGCGGCCCTCGCCGCGCTGCACGCCTCGATCGAGCACGGCCTCACCACCACCGTCGTGGCCGATGTGGACTGGTCGGTCTTCGCCCCCGGCTTCACCGCGCTGCGGCCCAGCCCGCTGCTGACGGCCGTCCCCGCCGCCGAGGCGGCCGTCGCGGCGGCGGGCGTGGGCGGCGCACCGAGCGGCGGAGCGGGCGATGCACTGCGCGCCAGGCTTCGCGGCCTCGCCGCCGCCGATCGGGACCGGGCGATCGACGAACTCGTCCGAGAGCAGATCGCGCTGGTGCTCGGCCACGGCGACGCGGCCGCGATCGCCCCTGACCGCGCCTTCTCCGACCTGGGTTTCGACTCGCTGACCGCCGTGGAACTGCGTAACCGGCTGGCCGGGGCCACCGGGCTGAGCCTGCCCGCCACCCTGGCCTTCGACCATCCGAACTCCGCCGCGCTCGCCCGGCTCGTCCGTACCGAACTCCTCGGGGCGGAGGACGGCCCGGCGCCGGGCACGCGGGCCGCCGAGGCGGTGGACCTCGCCGATGATCCGGTCGTCATCGTGGCCATGAGCTGCCGTCTCCCCGGCGGCGTCCGCTCTCCGGACGACCTCTGGCAGCTCGTCGCCGACGGAACCGACGCCATCTCGCGCTTCCCGGAGAACCGAGGCTGGGATCCGGCTCGGCTGGGCGGCGAGCAGATCGCACGGCAGGGCGGCTTCGTCTACGACGCCGACACCTTCGACCCCGACTTCTTCGGAATCTCGCCACGCGAGGCCCTGGCCATGGACCCCCAGCAGCGACTGCTGTTGGAGACGACGTGGGAGCTGTTCGAACGGGCCGGGATCGACCCGACCGCGCTGCGCGGCAGCGACACCGGGGTGTTCATCGGCGCGGGCTCCTCCGGTTACGGCGCCGCGCTGACCGAGGTGCCCGACGGCGTCGCCGGCCACCTGCTCACCGGCAGCGCGAGCAGCATCGCCTCCGGCCGGATCGCCTACGCGCTCGGGCTGGAGGGCCCCGCCGTCTCCCTGGACACCGCCTGCTCGTCGTCGTTGGTCGCGCTGCACCTGGCGATCCAGTCGCTGCGACGCGGCGAGTGCGGCCTCGCCGTGGCCGGCGGGGTCACCGTGATGTCGACGCCCAACGCCTTCCTGGAGTTCGGCCGCCAGGGCGGACTCGCGCCGGACGGCCGCTGCAAGGCCTTCGCCGACGAGGCCGACGGCACCGGCTGGGCCGAGGGAGTCGGCCTGCTGCTGGTGGAACGGCTGTCCGAGGCACGGCGGCGCGGCCACGACGTGCTCGCCACCGTGCGCGGCTCCGCGATCAACTCCGACGGCGCCTCCAACGGCCTCACCGCCCCCAACGGCCCCGCTCAGCAGCGGGTCGTCCGACAGGCCCTGACAGGTGCGGGTCTCACGCCCGCCGAGGTCGACGTCGTCGAGGCACACGGCACCGGAACGGCCCTCGGCGATCCCATCGAGGCACAGGCGCTCCTCGCCGGGTACGGCCGAGACCGCGATCCGGACCGGCCGCTGTGGCTGGGCTCGATCAAGTCCAACATCGGGCACACCCAGTCGGCGGCGGGCGTCGCGGGCGTCATCAAGATGGTCCAGGCCATGCGGCACGGCGTGCTGCCCCGCACGTTGCACGCCGACAATCCGACGACCAAGGTGGACTGGTCGGCGGGCACGGTGCGACTGCTCACCGAGCCCGTGCCCTGGCCGGAGACCGACCACCCGCGTCGGGCCGCCGTGTCCTCCTTCGGGATCAGCGGCACCAACGCGCACACCATCCTGGAGCAGGCGCCCCCGCCCGAGCCCGCCGCGCGGCCCGCGCCGGACGACCGCGCGGTCCGACCCGCGCCGTGGCTGGTGTCCGCCCGCGGCGCCGAGGCGTTGCGGGCTCAGGCGGCCCGGTTGCACGCCTCACTCGGCGAGGCGGACCCGCTCGACGCGGCCCGCTCTCTCGCCTCGGGCCGCGCCACCCTGGAGCACCGGGCCGCGGTGCTGGGCCGCGACCGTGCGGAGCTGCTCGACGGCCTGCGTGCCCTCGCCGAGGGCGAACCGGCCGCCCGGGTGCTCACCGGCGTCGCCCGCCCCGGAGGCCGCTCGGCGTTCCTGTTCACCGGCCAGGGCGCCCAGCGTGCGGGCATGGGCCGCGGGCTCTACGCCGCCTCCGAGGTCTTCGCCGAGGCGTTCGACGCCGCCGCGGCCTACCTCGACGCCGAACTGGACCGCCCGCTGGCCACGCTGGTGTTCGCCGAACCGGACTCCCCGCAGGCCGCGCTGCTCGACCAGACCGGCTACGGCCAGCCCGCCCTCTTCGCCTACGAGACCGCGTTGTTCCGGCTCGCCGAGGCCCACGGGCTCGGCGCCGACCTCCTCGTCGGCCATTCCATCGGGGAACTCGTCGCGGCGCACGTCGCGGGCGTCCTCTCCCTGCCCGACGCCTGCCGGGTGGTCGCCGCCCGAGGCAGGCTGATGCAGGCCCTGCCCGAGGGCGGCGCGATGGTCGCCCTGCAGGCGGGCGTCGACGAGGTGACGCCGTTGCTGTCGACGGCGGTCGCGCTGGCCGCCGTGAACGGGCCCGCCTCCGTGGTGATCTCCGGCGACGAGGACGCCGTGTCGGCGATCGCCGCCGAATTCGAATCGCGAGGTCGCAAGGCGCGCAGGCTGCGGGTCTCGCACGCCTTCCACTCGCCCAGGATGGAGCCGATGCTCGCCGAGTTCGGCCGCGTGCTGTCCACGGTGGACTTCCGAGCCCCGAGGACGACCGTGGTGTCGACGGTCACCGGGCGGCCCGCCGCGGGCGGTGAGCTGTGCGGCCCCGACTACTGGGTCGAGCAGGTGCGCGCCACCGTCCGCTTCGGCGACGCCGTCGCCCACCTGGACGCCGCCGGGGTCACCCGACTCCTCGAACTCGGACCGGACGCCGTGCTCACCGCGATGACCGCCGCCGCGCTGCCGCCGAACGACGCGCGGGCCTGCGTCCCCGCCGCCCGCGCGGACGACGCCGACGAGCAGGCCGCGTTCACCGCCGCGCTGGCCGCCTGGCACGTCCACGGCGGCGGCGTCGACTGGACCCCGCTGACCCGCGGCGGTCGCCGCATCGACCTGCCGACCTACCCGTTCCAGCGGCGCCGACTCTGGCTCGATACCCCCGCACCCGCCCCGTCCACCGAGGACGGCCCGCTCTGGGACGCCGTGGAACGCTCCGACCTGGCCGAGGTGACCAGGGCGCTGGGCGTGGCCGAGGACGCTTCGCTCGCCGAGGTGCTGCCCGCCCTGCACTCCTGGCGGCACCGCCTGCACGAGGCCGCCGTCACCGACTCCTGGCGTTACGACGTCGTCTGGCGGCACCTCGACTCGCCCGGCGAACACCACACCCCGGGCAGCTGGCTGGTGATCGAACCCGAGGACGACGTCGAATACCTGGCGGCGCTGACCGACGAACTGGTGCGGCAGCGGCACGACGTCGTCCGGCTGGCCTGGTCCGCCGCCGTCGGGGACCCGGCCCGGCTGGTCGCCGCCGCGGCGGACGTGACGGGCGTGCTCCTGCCCGCGACGGGCGGCGACACCGCCGCGGCCCTGCCCGCCCTGCTGCGTGCCCTGACCGAGGCGGGCGTGACCGTACCGCTGTGGTGCCTCACCCGAGGGGCCGTCGGCACCGGCCCCGGCGACCCCGTCCTCGATCCCGCACAGGCCATGATCTGGGGCCTCGGCCGGGTGGCGGCGTTGGAGTCCCCGCGAGGCTGGGGCGGCCTCGTCGACCTCCCGGCCGCCCCGGACACGGCGGTGCTGCGCAGGCTGCCCGGCGTGCTGGCGGGCGTCGCCGGGGAGGATCAGCTCGCCGTGCGGCCCGCGGGCGTGTTCGTCCGGCGCCTCGTCCGGGCGACGGTCTCCGCCGCGGATCCGGTGTGGTCCACGAGTGGAACCGCGCTCGTCACCGGCGGCACCGGGGCACTGGGCGGGCAGGTCGCCCGCTGGCTGGCCCGCAGCGGCGCGGAGCACCTCGTCCTCACCAGTCGCCGGGGTCTCGCCGCGCCCGGCGCCGCCGAGCTCGCCGAGGAGCTGCGCGGTCACGGCGTCGCGGTGACCGTCGCGGCCTGTGACGTCGCGGACCCCGAGGCCGCCGCCGCGTTACTGCGCGACCTGGCCGGGCGGGGCGAGCGGATCAGGACCGTGGTGCACGCCGCCGGAGTCTCAGAGGTGAGCCCGCTCGTCGAGACCTCCCCGGAGCAGTTCGAGCGGGTCGTCGCGGGCAAGGTCGCCGGGGCCCGCAACCTCGATGCCGCGTTCGCCGACGCCGACCTGGACGCCTTCGTGCTCTTCTCCTCCATCGCGGGCGTCTGGGGCAGCGGCGGCCAGGGTGCCTACGCGGCGGGCAACGCCTATCTCGACGCGCTGGCCGACCGGCGCCGAGCACGCGGGCTGCGGGCCACCGCCGTGGCCTGGGGCCCGTGGGGCGGCGGCGGCATGGCCGCGGGTTCGGAGGCGGAGCGATCCCTGCAACGACACGGCCTTCGGCTGCTGGCCCCGGAACTCGCCGTCCTCACGTTGCGGCGCGTCCTCGCGGCGGACGGCGCCGGGGCGGTCGTGGCCGACGTCGACTGGTCGCGATTCGCCCCCGGCTTCACCGGGTTGCGGCCGAGCCCGCTGCTCGGGGAGCTGGCCGAGGTCGCGGCCGCGGTGCGGGAGGCGACGCCCGACGGCGTGTCGTCGGGCGCGGCCCTGCGGGCGGCCCTCGCCTCGGCGGAGCCCGACGAACGGCACGAGCTGCTGGTGCGGCTGGTGCGTGAGCAGGCGGCGGTCGCGCTCGGACACCGCGACGCGGCCGCCCTCGACGCCGAGCGGGCCTTCGCCGACCTCGGTTTCGACTCGCTGACCGCCGTGGAGTTCCGCAACGCGCTGACCTCGGCGACCGGGCTTCGACTGTCCGCGACGCTGGTCTACGACCACCCCACGCCCGCGGTGCTCGCCGGGGCGCTGCTCGCGGAACTCGTCCCGGCGGCGGAGCCCGTCGACCCCGCCGAGGCCGAGCTGCGCCGCGCGCTGGCGGCGACCCCGCTGGAGCGGTTCCGCAAAGCGGGCCTGCTGGAGACCCTGCTGCGGCTCGCCGAGGACGGCGCGGCGGGCGCCGAGGGCGACGAGTCGCCCGAGGAGTACGACGCACTGGACGCCGCCGCCCTGATCGAACGGGCGCTCGGCACGTCGGCGACCGCGCGAGTGGAGGGATGAGATGACCACGTCCACCGAGGAGCTGGTCGAGGCGCTGCGCGCCTCGCTCAAGGAGAACGGCAGGCTCCAGAGGCGGGTACGGGAGCTGTCCGACGCGGCGGGAGAGCCGATCGCGATCCTCGCCACGAGCTGCCGCTACCCCGGCGGCGTCGACTCGCCGGAGCGGCTGTGGCAGCTGGTCCGGGACGGCACCGACGCCATGGGGGACTTCCCGACCGACCGTGGTTGGCGCGAGCGCGGCATCGGCGGCTTCGTCCACGACGCGGGCGACTTCGACCCCGGCTTCTTCGGGATCTCTCCGCGCGAGGCGCTGGCGATGGACCCGCAGCAGCGGCTCGTCCTGCAGACGTCATGGGAGCTGCTGGAGCGCGCCGGGATCGACCCGACCACGCTGGCGGGCAGCCGGACGGGAGTGTTCCTCGGCGCCGCGACCAGCGGCTACGGCGCCGGACTCGCCGAGACCCCGGCGGAGGTCGCCGGGCATCTGCTGACCGGCAGCGCGGGCAGCGTGGTCTCCGGTCGCATCGCCTACCTGCTCGGCCTGGAGGGACCCGCCGTCTCGCTCGACACGGCCTGCTCGTCCTCGCTGGTGGCGCTGCACCTGGCCGCCCGCGCGCTGCGCGCGGGGGAGTGCTCCCTCGCCCTGGTCGGCGGGGTGACGATCATGGCCTCCCCGATGGCCTTCCAGGAGTTCGGACGCCAGGGCGGGCTCGCGGCCGACGGCCGATGTAAGCCCTTCGCCGAGGCGGCCGACGGCACCGGCTGGTCCGAAGGCGTCGGCATGCTGCTCGTGCAGCGGCTCTCCGACGCCCGACGTGAGGGCCGCACCGTGCTGGCCGTCGTCCGGGGCACGGCGGTGAACTCCGACGGCGCCTCCAACGGACTCACCGCGCCGAACGGGCCCTCTCAACAGCGGGTCATCCGCGCGGCGCTCGCCGATGCCGATCTCCGGCCGTCCGAGGTGGACGTCGTGGAGGCCCACGGCACCGGCACCGCCCTGGGCGATCCGATCGAGGCACAGGCACTGCTGGCGACCTACGGACGGGACCGTCCCGCCGAGCGGCCGCTGTGGCTGGGCTCGGTGAAGTCCAACCTCGGCCACACCCAGCTCGCCGCCGGGGTCGCGGGCATGATCAAGATGGTCGAGGCGTTCCGCCACCGTGTCCTGCCGCGCACCCTGCACGTGGACCGGCCGTCCACCCAGGTGGACTGGACGACCGGTGCGGTCCGGCTCCTCACCGAGGAGCAGGCCTGGCCTGTCGCGGACCGACCGCGCCGAGCCGGGGTGTCCTCGTTCGGCATCAGCGGCACCAACGCGCACGTGCTCCTCGAGGAGGCCCCGGCCGAGCACCCACCGCGGCCCGCCGGCTCCGCCGCACCCGGCGACGCGGCGATGCCCGCCCACTCCGCGGCACCCGGCGACGTCGCCATTCCCGACGCCTCCGACGCTTCCGCCACCCCCGGCGGCTCCCACACCGGCGCGGCACCCGCCGTTCCCGCCGGAGTCCTGACCGGCTCCGCGCAGCCGCCCGCGATCGTCGGCTGGCCGTTGTCCGCCCGGAGCTCCGAGGCGCTGCCCGCGCAGGCCGCCCGGCTCCTGGCCGCCCAGAGCTCTCACCAGACCGTTCAGGACTCCCCGACCTCCGACGGGACCGCGCCGCTCGCCGACGTCGGCTGGTCGCTGGCCACCACCAGGGCAGCCCATCACCATCGCGCGGTCGTGCTCGGCGCCGACCGGCCCACGCTGTTGCGCGGTCTGGCCGCACTGGCCGAGGGCACCGCCGAGGCGCGCGTGATCACCGGGACCCGACTCACGGGCCGGACCGCGTTCCTGTTCTCCGGCCAGGGCGCGCAACGCCACGGCATGGGCCGCGCGCTGCATGCCGCGCACCCCGCGTTCGCGGCGGCGTTCGACGACGTCTGCGCGGGCTTCGAGGGCACGCTGGACCCTCCGTTGCGCGACGTCGTGTTCGCCGAGGACGGCACCGAGGCCGCCGCTCTGCTGCACCGCACCGACTACACCCAGGCCGGGCTGTTCGCCGTCGAGGTGGCGTTGTTCCGACTGCTCGAATCCTGGGGCCTCTCACCGGACGTGGTGACGGGACACTCCATCGGCGAGGTCGCCGCCGCACACGCGGCGGGCGTGCTGTCGTTGGAGTCGGCCTGCCTCCTGGTCGCCGCCCGAGGCGGTCTGATGCGGGACCTCCCCGGCGGCGGCGCGATGCTGTCGGTGGCCGCGACGGAGGACGAGGTGCGGCCGCTGCTGACCGAGACCGTCGACCTCGCGGCGGTCAACGGACCCGCCTCGGTGGTGCTCTCCGGCGACGAGGACGCCGTCCTCGAACTCGGCGCCCGCTTCGAGGCCCTCGGCCGCCGCACCCGGCGGCTGACCGTGAGCCACGCCTTCCACTCGCCGCACATGACGCCCATGCTCGCGGAGTTCCGCGCGGTCGCCGAGTCGATCGACTACGCCGCGCCGACGATCCCGCTCGTGTCGAACCTCGCCGACGCCGATCCGACCTCCCCGGAACACTGGGTGCGGCACGTCCGGGAGCCGGTGCGGTTCCACGACGGCCTGACCGCGCTGCGCGGCCGAGAGGTCGTGCGCTTCCTGGAGGTGGGGCCGCGCGGCGTGCTCACCGCGCTGGCCGGGGAGTCCCGCGCGGGCGACGAGGCGTTGATCCCGGCGCTGCGCGGCGGACAGGACGAGCCCGCGGCGCTGGCCGCCGCCGTCGCACGCCTGCACACGGCGGGCCGTTCGCCCGACTGGGACGCGGTGTTCCCCGACGCCCGCCCGGTGGACCTGCCGACCTACGCCTTCACCCGCACCCGCTTCTGGCTGGCCGATCCGACATCGGGCGACGAGGACTCGGCGCGCTACGAGGTCGGCTGGACGGAACTCGACGAGTCGACCGACCTCGCGCCTGCGGGCTCGGCGGGCCGCTGGCTGGTGTTGGTGCCCGAGGCGCTCGCGGCCGACGAGTACCCGGCCGCGGTCCGCGCGACGCTCGCGGAGGCCGTCGGCGAGGTCGACGTCCAGCCGGTCGACGTCCGGGGACTGCGGCGCGACGGCCTCGCCGGGCTGCTGCGCGCCGCGGCCGAGGACGTCCCGCCCGCCGGAGTGCTCTCCCTGCTCTCCTGGTCCGCCCCCGGCGGCGAAGCCGAGGAATCGTCCTGCCCGGTGACCGTCGCCGTACTGCTCCTCCAAGCGGTGGCCGACGCCGCGATCGAGGCGCCCGTCTGGCTGGTCACCCGGGGGGCCGTCGGCATCGGCGACCACGACCCGGTGGCCGCGCCGGCACAGGCCGCGGTGTGGGGACTCGGCCGCGTCGCCGCACTGGAGTTCCCCCGCGACTGGGGCGGCCTGATCGACCTTCCGTCGGCTGTGGACCGGCGCGCCGTGGGCAGGCTGCCCGGCGTGCTGCTCGGCGACGCCGGCGAAGACCAGGTGGCGCTGCGGGCCGCGGCGGGCCACGGCAGGCGGCTGCGGCGGATCGTCGAACCCGTGCAGGCGCAGAGCTGGCCGAGCCGGGGCACCGCCCTGATCACCGGGGGCACCGGGGCACTCGGCGGGCACGTCGCCCGCCGCCTCGCCGAGACCGGCACCGAACACCTGGTGCTGCTCAGCAGGCGCGGCCCGGCGGCTCCGGGGGCGGCCGAACTGGAACGCGAACTCCACGCCCTCGGCGTGCGGGTGACCATGCCGGTGTGCGACGTCGCCGACCGCGCCGCGCTGGCGACGGTGGTGCGCGACCTCGACGAGGCGGGCGAGGATCTGCGCACCGTGGTCCACACCGCGGGTGTCGCGGGCTTCGGCGCGCTGCGGGACACCTCGGTGGAGGAGGTCGCGAACATCCTCCGCGCCAAGGTTGCGGGCGCGGACAACCTGCACGCGGTCCTCGGCGACCGCGATCTGGACGCCTTCGTGCTCTTCTCCTCCATCGCGGGTGTCTGGGGCAGCGGCGGTCAGGCCGCCTACTCGGCCGCCAACGCCCACCTGGACGCCCTTGCGTCGCACCGTCGGGCCGCGGGGCTGGCGGCCACCGCGATCGCGTGGGGGCCGTGGGGAGAGGGCGGCATGGTCGCCGACGACGAGGCGGCCCAGGCGTTGCGCCGCGTGGGTCTCCTCCTCCTCACCCCCGCGACGGCGATCGCCGCGCTGGAGGCGAGCCTGGTCGAGGATCGCGCCACGACCACGGTCGCCCACGTGGACTGGTCGGTGTTCGCCCCCGGTTTCACCGCACTGCGGCCGAGCCCGCTGCTGGGCGAGCTGGCGGAGGCCCGCGCCGCCCTGGACGTCGCGGCAGACCCGACCGGCGACGGCGGCGCGGACCTGCGTGCCCGGCTCGCCGCGACCGAGGCGGCGGAACGCGGCGCCCTGCTGCTCACCCTGGTACGCACCGAGGTCTCGGCGGTACTCGGCCATGACACCCCCGACGCGGTGGAGCCGGATCGGGCCTTCCGCGACCTCGGCTTCGACTCGCTCACCGCGGTGGAGCTGCGCGATCGACTGGTGAGCGCCACCGGGCTGTCCCTGCCGACCACGCTGGTGTTCGACCACCCCACGGCGGCCGACCTGGCGGACCGCCTGCGCGCGGAGCTGCTCGACGAGCGAGACTCCGACGAGCCGCTGGCGATGCTGACCCCGTTGGACCGACTGGAGAACGGCACCGCGCGGTTCAGCGCGGCCGACATCGAGACCACCGGGATCGTCGACCGGTTGCAGGCACTGCTGGCCCGGCTCGACGCCGTGCGCCGAGGCTCGGCCGACCCCGACGGTCTCCCCGACGACGCCCCCGACTCGGTCGGCGACCGGCTGCACGCGGCCAGCGCCGACGAACTGCTCGCGTTCATCGACGACGAATTCGGCACGGCTTCAGCAACGAAGGACCAGTGAGACCGCACATGGTGAACGAAGAGAAGCTCGTCGGATACCTGAAGCGGGTCACCGCCGAGCTGCACGAGACCCGCGAACGGCTGCGCGCCGCCGAGTCCGCGACGCAGGAGCCGATCGCCGTCGTCGCGATGAGCTGCCGGTTCCCCGGCGGCGTCCGCTCGTCGGAAGACCTCTGGCGGCTGGTGTCGGACGGCACGGACGCCGTCTCGGCGTTTCCCGACGACCGAGGCTGGGACGTCGAGGCGCTGTACGACCCCGAGCCCGGCGTGCCCGGCCGGAGTTACGTGCGCGAGGGCGGTTTTCTCGACGAGGTGGCGGACTTCGACGCCGAGCTATTCGGGATCAGCCCCCGCGAGGCCCTCGGGATGGACCCCCAGCAGCGGCTCCTGCTGGAGAGCGCCTGGGAGGTCCTGGAACGCGCCGGAATCGACCCGTCGTCGCTGCGCGGCGCGCCGGTCGGCGTGTTCGCGGGCACCAATGGGCAGGACTATCCGGCGCTGATGGCGGCGTCGCCGCAGCGTGCCGAGGCATTCACGGGCACCGGCAGCGCGGCCGCGATCCTGTCCGGTCGCATCGCCTACGTGCTCGGTCTGGAGGGCCCGGCGGTGTCGGTCGACACCGCCTGCTCCTCGTCGCTGGTGTCCCTGCACCTGGCGTGCCACTCACTGAGCAGGCATGAGTGCGCCCTCGCGTTGGCGGGCGGGGTGACGGTGATGTCCACGCCGAGCTCGTTCATCGGGTTCAGTCAGCAGCGTGGCCTGGCGCCCGATGGTCGGTGCAAGCCGTTCGCGGAGGCGGCGGACGGGACGGGTTGGTCGGAGGGCGTGGGTCTGGTGTTGTTGGAGCGGCTGTCCGATGCTCGGCGTAACGGGCATCCGGTGCTGGCCGTCGTGCGCGGGTCGGCGGTGAACTCCGATGGCGCGTCCAACGGCCTGACCGCGCCTAACGGGCCTGCCCAGCAGCGGGTGATTCGGCAGGCGTTGGCCAACGCGCGCATCGCGGCGGACGGTGTGGACGTGGTGGAGGCGCATGGCACGGGTACGACGTTGGGTGATCCGATCGAGGCGCAGGCGTTGTTGGCGACCTATGGCCGGGATCGTGTCGAGGGTCGGCCGTTGTGGTTGGGGTCGGTGAAGTCGAATCTCGGGCACACGCAGGCGGCGGCGGGTGTGGCGGGTGTGATCAAGATGGTGGAGGCGATGCGGCACGGGGTGCTGCCGAGGACGTTGCACGTCGACGCCCCCACCTCCCACGTCGACTGGACGTCCGGCGCGGTACGGCTGCTCACCGAGCGGCGAGAGTGGCCCGAGGTCGACCGGCCCCGCCGCGCCGGGGTGTCGTCCTTCGGGATCAGCGGGACCAACGCGCACATCCTGTTGGAGCAGGCCCCGGAACCGGCGTCGGCGTCGGCGGTCCCCGCCCGCCCGCCGCTGCCGGTGCTGCCCTGGGTGCTGTCGGCGGGATCGGCCGACGTGCTGACCGCGCAGGCTGCCCGGCTCAAGGACTTCGCGGTCGAGTCGACGGACGACCCGGCCGACGTGGCCTACTCGCTGGTGACCTCTCGATCGCGGCACACCCGCCGGGCGGTGGTCCTGGGCGCCGATCGCACGGAGCTGCTCGCCGGCCTGGAGACCCTGGCCTCGGGCGGCACCGGTGCGACCGTGATCACGGGCGCCGTTCGGCCGGGCCGCACCGCCGCGCTGTTCTCGGGTCAGGGTGCGCAGCGGTCGGGGATGGGTCGGGGGTTGTACGGGGCGTTTCCGGTGTTCGCCGGGGTCTTCGATGAGGTGTGTGCGGGTTTCGAGGGTCTGTTGCCGGGTTCGTTGGCCGGGGTGGTGTTTGCCGGTGCCGGTGCCGGTGCCGGTGCCGGTGCCGGTGCCGGTGCCGCGGGTGCTGTGTTGGATCGGACGGTGTTCGCGCAGGCGGGTCTGTTCGCGTTCGAGGTGGCGTTGTTTCGGTTGGTGGAGTCGTGGGGTGTTCGTCCGGATGTGGTGACGGGTCATTCGTTGGGTGAGATCACGGCGGCGTATGTGGCCGGAGTGTTCTCGCTGGAAGACGCGTGTCGTCTGGTGGCGGCTCGGGTGGGTTGATGGAGGTGTTGCCTGAGGGTGGTGCGATGGTGGCGGTGGCGGCCTCGGAGGATGAGGTGCGGCCGTTGTTGTCGGATGCGGTGTCGCTGGCGGCGGTGAACGGGCCGCGGGCTGTCGTGCTCTCCGGTGTGGAGAGTGCGATCGGCAGCCTGGAACAACATTTCGTCGTTCTGGGTCGGAAGACTCGTCGGTTGTCGGTGTCGCATGCGTTTCATTCGTCGTTGATGGATCCGATGCTGGATGAGTTCGCTGAGGTCGTCGGCGGTGTTCGGTTCGAGTCGCCTCGGTTGCCGGTCATCTCTCTGGTCTCCGGTGAGGTGGCGGGTGCGGAGATCACGACTCCGGAGTACTGGGTGCGGCATGTGCGGGAGACGGTCCGTTTCGCCGACGGCGTCACCACTTTGCGCGGCACGGGCGTCACCCGATTCCTCGAACTCGGCCCCCGGGCCGTGCTCACCCCGATGATCACCGACCTCGTCGCCGACGCCACGGCGGTCGCCGCGCTGCGCCGCGACCGTCCCGAGCCCGCCGCGCTGTCGGCCGCGCTGGCGGTCCTGTACACCACGGGTGTCGATCTCGACTGGGCCGCCCTGCTGCCCGACGCCCGCCGCGTCGACCTGCCCACCTACGCCTTCCGACGGCAGCGGTTCTGGCCGGAGCCCGGCGCCGACTCCGCCGACGTCGCCGCCGCCGGACTCTCGGCCGTCGAGCATCCGCTGCTGGGCGCGCGCGTCTCGGTGGCGGGCACGGACGGCCTCGTGCTCACCGGGCGGATCTCGACCCGCACCCACCCGTGGCTGGCCGATCACGTCGTGCACGGCACCACCATCGTGCCCGGCACCGCCCTGGTCGAACTCGCCGTCCACGCAGGCGATCACGTCGGCGCCCCGCACCTCGCCGAACTCACCCTGCACACCCCGCTGACCCTCACCCGACACGACACCCAGGTACAGATCGTCGTCGGCGCCCCGGCGGAGAACGGTGAACGTCCGCTGCACGTCTACTCTCGCCCCGACGACGACGCCTCCTGGACCACCCACGCCGGCGGCGTGCTGCTCGCCGAGGCCTACCGGCCCGCCGCCGCCGACCTCACCGCCTGGCCCCCCGCCGATGCGGCGGCCCTGCCCTTCGACGGCGCGGCGCTCTACTCCCGGCTCGCCGCGGGCGGCCTCGCCTACGGGCCCGCGTTCCGAGGTCTGCGCGCCGTCTGGCGGCGCGGCGACGACGTGTACGCCGAGGTGGAGCTGCCCGAATCGGAACGCGACCGGGCCGCCGCCTTCGGCCTGCATCCGGCGCTGCTCGACGCGGCCCTGCACGCCGTGTCCTTCGCCGATCTCGGCGCGGGCGACGACCGAGGACTCGTGCCGTTCGCCTTCTCCGGGGTGAGCCTGCACGCGACGGGCGCCGACACCCTGCGCGTCCGGCTGTCCCCCCGCGGCCCGGATTCCCTCGCGCTGACCGTCGCCGATGGCACGGGCGCACCCGTCGCCGCCGTCGAGTCGCTGGTTCTGCGCCCGATGGTCGCCGATCGGCTCGGCATGTCGACCGACGCGCTGTATCGAGTGGACTGGCGACCACGGGACGTCGAGTCGAGAGCCGGCATCGGCGCCGAACACTGGGCCGTTCTCGGCGAGACCGCTCTCGCCGCCTCCCTCGCCGACCACCTCCCCGAGGCCCCCCGACACACCACCCTGGACGAGATCGCCGCCGCCGACGTGGTGGTCGCCGCGCTGTCCACCGGCCGCGACGTCGAGACCGCTGACGTGCACACCGCCGTCCGAGCCGCCCTCGCCCTGCTGCGCTCCTGGCTCGCGGCCGAGCGCTTCGCCGAGTCGCGGCTGATCCTGGTCACCGGCATGGCGGCGGGCCCGGACACCGCGTGCCCGGCGGGCGCCGCGGTGTGGGGCCTCGTCCGCTCGGCGCAGTCCGAACATCCCGGCCGGATCATGCTCGTCGACGTCGACGAACACCCCGCCTCGGCCGCCGCGTTGCCCGCGCTCGCCGCTGCAGGCGAGGACCAGGCCGTGCTGCGCGGCGGCACCCCCGTGGTGCCCCGACTCGGCCGGCTGCCCAACCCCGGCGAACCGGGCGGCCCGCTGCGCCCGCCGCCCGTCGAGCACTGGCGACTGGACGCGCCGGAACGCGGCTCGGTGGACAACCTGACGCTGGTGGAGTGTCCCGAGGCAGGCGCGCCGCTGACCGCGGGACAGGTGCGGATCGAGGTCCGCGCTGCAGGCGTCAACTTCCGCGACGTCCTCGGCGCGCTCGGGATGTACCCGGGGCCGCCCGTGCCGCTGGGCATCGAGGCGTCCGGGATCGTCCGGGAGGTCGCCCCCGACGTCACCGCTCTGCGACCCGGCGACCGGGTGATGGGCATCGTCGGCGGCGGCTTCGGCCCGACCACGCTCGCCGACCACCGCCTGTGCGCGCGCATCCCCGACTCCTGGACCTTCGCCGAGGCGGCCTCGGTGCCGCTGGTGTTCCTCACCGCCTACTACGCGCTGGTCGACCTCGGTCGGGTCCGGCCGGGGGAGACGGTGCTGATCCACGCCGCCGCGGGGGGCGTCGGCATGGCCGCCACCCAGCTCGCCCGCCACCTCGGCGCCGAGGTGTTCGGCACGGCGAGCGCGGCCAAACACGACACGCTGCGCGCCCTCGGATTCACCGAGGACCACCTGGCCTCCTCCCGCGACCTGCGCTTCGAGGACCGCTTCCGCGCCGTCACCGACGGCCGGGGAGTGGACGTCGTGCTCAACTCCCTGGCGGGCGAGTACGTCGACGCCTCGCAGCGGCTGCTGGTGCCGGGCGGTCGGTTCCTCGAACTGGGCAAGACCGACGTGCGCGAGCCGAGCGCCGGGTATCGGGCGTTCGACCTGATCGAGGCCGGGCCCGACCGCATCCAGGAGATGTTCGCGGCCCTGCTGGCGCTGTTCGCCGACGGCACGCTCCAGCCGCTGCCGATCACCGCCTGGGACGTCCGCGACGCACGCACCGCCTTCCGCAGGCTCAGCCAGGCCGGCCTCGTCGGCAAGGCCGTGCTCACCGTTCCGACGGCGTGGCGGACCGACGGCACCGTGCTCGTCACCGGCGGCACCGGCGCGCTCGGCGCCCAGCTGGCCCGGCACCTCGCCCGCGCGGGCTTCCGACACCTCCTGCTGATCAGCCGGCGGGGCGCCACGCCCGAGGCCGAGGAACTGATCCGCGAACTGGCCGATCTCGGCGCCGAGACCGAGGTGCTCGCCTGCGACGTGACCAACCGGGCCGCCCTCACCGCCGTGCTCGCCGGCGTGCCCGCCGACCGTCCGCTCACCGCCGTCGTGCACGCCGCGGGCGTCCTCGCCGACGGACTCGTCGACACGCTCGACGCCGACGGACTCGACGCCGTGCTCCGCCCGAAGGCCGACGCGGCGTTGGCGCTGGACGAGCTGACCCGAGGCCTCGACCTCGCGGGCTTCGTGTTGTTCTCCTCGCTGTCGGCCACCGTCGGCGCGCCTGGCCAGGCCAACTACGCCGCCGCCAACGCCCTCCTGGACGCCGTGGCGATCCGCCGCGCCGCCGCGGGCCTGCCCGCCCACTCCCTGGCGTGGGGCCCGTGGGTGGCGGACGGCGGGATGACGAGCACCGTCGGCGCGGCCGACCGCCGCAGACTCGCCGCCGCAGGTCTCGTTCCGTTCACCGAGGACGACGGCTGGCCGCTGTTCGACCTCGCGGTCGCGGCCGCCGCCCCCGCCGTGGTCCCGGTGCGCTTCGACCTGCGGGCGCTGCGCGCGCGAGCCGAGGCGCTGTCCCCGATCCTCTCCGGACTCGCCCCGACCCGGCGCAGGCAGGCGGCGGCGGGCGCGGCGAATGCGGGCACCCTCCTCGACCGGCTCGCCGGGGCGACGGACGCCGAACGCCGTCGCACCCTGCTCGACCTGGTGCGCGCCCAGGTGGCGGGCGTGCTCGGCCACCCCTCGCCCGAGTCCGTCGACCCCGACCGCGCCTTCACCGACCTCGGGTTCGACTCGCTGACGGCCGTCGAGCTGCGCAACCTGCTCGCCTCGGCGACCGGGCTGCGGCTGCCCGCCACCCTCACCTTCGACTATCCGACCCCGTCCGCCCTGGTCGCGCAGTTGGACGCCGACCTCGGCGGCGCGGCGGCGGTCCCGACCCCGGCCACGTCGACGCGGTCCGCCGATCCGGCCGAGCCGATCGCCATCGTGGCGATGAGCTGCCGCTTCCCCGGCGGCGTCGCGTCCCCGGAGGACCTGTGGCGGCTGGTGGCCGAGGGCACCGACGCGATCGGCGACTTCCCCACCGACCGGGGCTGGGACCTGGCCGGGATGGCGGACTCCGGACAACAGCGGGCCGGCGTCAGCTACGTCCACGAGGGCGGGTTCGTCGACGGGGTCGGCGACTTCGATCCGCGGTTCTTCGGCATCTCCCCTCGGGAGGCGCTGGCGATGGACCCGCAGCAACGGCTGCTGCTGGAGGCGTCCTGGGAGGTCCTGGAACGTGCGGGCGTGGTCCCCGCCTCGCTGCGCGGCACCCCGACGGGCGTGTTCATCGGCGCGGCCTCCAGCGGCTACGGCACCGGCCTCGCCGAGATGTCCGAGGATCTGACCGGACATCTGCTCACCGGCAACGCGGGCAGCGTCTCCTCCGGCCGCATCGCCTACGTCCTGGGGCTGGAGGGTCCGTCGATGACGGTGGACACGGCCTGCTCGTCCTCCCTGGTGGCGCTGCATCTGGCGTCCCGGTCGCTGGCGGCGGGGGAGTGCTCGCTGGCCCTGGTCGGCGGCGTCGCCGTGCTGGCGACCGCCGGGATGTTCCTGGAGTTCAGTCGGCAGCGGGGGCTGGCACCGGATGGTCGGTGCAAGGCGTTCGCCGAGGGGGCCGACGGGACCGGCTGGTCGGAGGGTGTCGGTGTGCTGCTGGTGGAGCGGTTGTCGGATGCCCGTCGCCTCGGGCATCCGGTGTTGGCGGTGGTGCGGGGTTCGGCGGTGAACTCCGACGGGGCGTCGAACGGGTTGACGGCGCCGAATGGTCCGTCGCAGCAGCGGGTGATCCGCGGCGCATTGGCCGACGCCGGGTTGGCGGCGTCCGAGGTGGACGCCGTCGAGGCGCACGGCACTGGAACGGTGTTGGGCGATCCGATCGAGGCGCAGGCCTTGTTGGCGACGTACGGGCGGGATCGGCCGGCGGGTCGGCCGTTGTGGTTGGGGTCGTTGAAGTCGAACATCGGGCATGCGCAGGCCGCGGCGGGTGTGGCGGGTGTGATCAAGATGGTGGAGGCGATGCGGCACGGGGTGCTGCCGAAGACGTTGCACGTCGACGCGCCGACGTCGCAGGTGGACTGGGAGGCGGGCGACATCCGGCTGCTGACCGAGGCGACACCCTGGGACGGTGGTGATCGGCCGCGGCGCGCGGGGGTGTCGTCGTTCGGGATCAGCGGCACCAACGCCCATGTACTGCTGGAAGAGGCCCCCGCCGACCCCGACCCCCACGCCGATGCCGACGCCGTGCCCGTCGCGTCGCCGCCCGCCCCCGCGGTCGTGCCGTGGCTGCTGTCGGCGCGCTCACCGCAGGCACTGGCCGAGCAGGCTCGGCGACTGTCGTCCTTCCTCACGGCGGAGCCGGCACGCGAACCGGCCGACGTGGGCTGGTCGTTGGCGAACTCGCGGACGGCCTTCGAACATCGCGCGGTCGTGATCGGCGAGGGCCGCGACGAACTGCTCGCCGGTCTCACCACCACAGAGCCGACGGCGGCCGCGGGAGCCGTCGGTCGCCTGGTGTTGGTGTTTCCTGGTCAGGGTTCGCAGTGGGTGGGGATGGGTCGGGAGTTGTTGGCCTGTTCTCCGGTGTTCGCGGCGCGGTTCGGTGAGTGTGTCGATGCTTTGGGTGAGTGGGTGGATTTCGCGCCGTTGGCGGCGTTGGGCGATGAGGTCCTGTTGTCGCGGGTTGATGTGGTGCAGCCGTTGTTGTTCGCGGTGTTGGTGTCGTTGGCGGCGGTGTGGGAGTCGTTCGGTGTGGTGCCGGATGCGGTGGTGGGTCATTCGCAGGGTGAGATCGCGGCGGCGGTGGTGGCGGGTGGTCTGTCGTTGGCCGACGGCGCCCGGGTGGTGTGTCTGCGGTCCCGGCTGATCGCGGAGACGCTGGCGGGGCACGGTGGGATGCTCTCGGTCGCGCTGTCGGAGGCCGACGTGCGTAGGCGGTTGTCCGGGTTCGAGGGTGTGTCGGTGGCGGCGGTGAACGGGCCGTCGTCCGTCGTGGTCTCCGGTGATGCCGTACCGCTGGCGGAGTTCGCCGCCGCCGGGGAGGCCGACGGCGTCCGGGTGCGATGGATTCCGGTGGACTACGCCTCCCATTCCGCACAGGTCGAACGCATCGAGGCGGACCTCCGAACCGCGCTGGCGGACCTCGCGCCGCGGAGCAGCGAGGTCGGGTTCTTCTCCACCGTCACGGGCGACTGGCTGGACACCGCGCACCTCGACGGCGCCTACTGGTACCGGAGCCTGCGGCAGACCGTGCGCTTCCATCCGGCGATCACCGCGCTGGCCGATCAGGGTCACACCGCCTTCGTCGAGTCCTCCCCGCATCCGGTGCTGGTCATGCCGATCCAGGAGGCTCTGGACGCGCACGACGTACTGGTGGTCGGGACGCTGCGGCGGGACGACGGCGGACCGCGTCGCCTCTACGACAGCGTCGGTCAGGTCTGGGCACGCGGCCACGCCGTCGACTGGACACCTGCCTTCGGCGACCATGCCCGACGGGTCCCGTTGCCCACCTACCCCTTCCAGCGCAGCCACTACTGGCCTGCGAACCCCCGGCCCGCGGGCGACGCCGCCGCCCTCGGTCTCGACGTCGCGGCGCACCCCCTCCTCGGCGCCGCCGCCGACCTCGCCGACGGCGGCCGCACCATCCTCACCGGAACCCTCTCCACCGCACGTCAGCCCTGGCTGCGCTGGCACTCGGTGGCCGGAACCGTGCTGTTCCCCGGCGCGGGGTTCCTCGAACTCGCCCTGCACGCCGCCGACCACGTCGGCTGTCGACGGGTCGACGAGCTCGTACTGGCGGCCCCGCTCACACTGCCCGACGACGGCGTGGTCCAGATCCAGGTCGTGATCGCCGACGCCGAGGCGGACGGCCGCCGCGCCGTCAGCGTCCACTCGCGGGCCGTCGGCGCCGCCGACCCGGACTGGACTCGCCACGCGACCGGACTGCTCTCCCCGGCGGCGGGCCCGGCCGAGAGCCTGCGCGCCTGGCCGCCCGAGGGCACCGTGCCGATCGAACTCGGTGCGGAGGAGAACGGCGTCCTGGCCGCCTGGCGGGCAGACGAGGAGATCTTCGCCGACGTCGCCCTGCCCGCGGACCTGCATGACGAGGCCGCCCGCTTCACCCTCCACCCGGTGCTGCTCACCGCCGCGCTCGACGCGATCAATCTGCTCGGACTCGACGGCGCACTCGCGGACGGCTGGATGCCGTTCACCTGGGCAGGCGTGTCGGCCTCGGCCGCCGGGGCGACCGCCGCCCGCGTCCGGCTCACCAGGACGGCCGCCGACACCGTCGCGCTCACCCTCGCCGACGGCGCGGGAGCCCCGCTGGCGACGGCCGAGTCCCTCGTCCTACGGCCGCCGCCCGCCGCCCCGGACGCCGGCGGTCCGTCCTTGCTGCGGATGACCTGGCCGGTGCTGCCCGTCGACGCCGCCGAACAGGACGGGCGCTGGGCCGTGGTGGGCGGCGACGCACTCGACCTCGTCGCGAGTCTGCGGGCCGCGGGCCTGCCCGCCGAGTCCTACCTCGACCTCGCCGCGCTCGGTGCGGCGGCGGGCCGAGGAGCAGCCGCGCCCGACGTCGTCCTGGTCTCCGCCGTCACCGGGGCGGACGGCGACGCGGCGGCGGTCCGCGCCGACGCCGCGGATGCACTCCGTCTCGTGCAGGACTGGCTCGCCCAAGACCACCTCCACGACTCACGTCTCGTCCTGTGCACCAGGGGCGCGGTCGCCGTCGACGCCCAGGACCGGATCACCGACCTCGGCGCCGCCGCGGTCTGGGGGCTGCTGCGCACGGCCCAGACCGAGAACCCCGATCGGTTCCTGCTCGTCGACCTGGACGAGCGGGAGAAGTCCGCCGCCGCCCTGCCCGCGCTGCTGGCCGCGGGCGAACCCCAGGCCGCCATGCGCGACGGCGCCGTGCACGTCCCCCGGCTCGAGCGCACGGCGTCGACCCCCGCCATGCCGCCGATCGCCCTCGACGGCGGCACGGTGCTGCTCACCGGCGCCACCGGCACCCTCGGCCGCCTCTTCGCCCGGCACCTCGTCACCCGACACGGCGTCCGCGACCTGCTGCTGCTCAGCCGCCGCGGCGCCGAGGCCGACGGCGCCGCCGACCTGCTCGCCGAGCTCATCTCCCTCGGCGCGCGCCCCGACCTGGTGGCCTGCGACGCCGCGGACCGCGCCGCCCTCGCAGACGTGCTCGCCGCCGTCCCCGCCGATCGCCCGCTCACCGCCGTCGTGCACGCCGCGGGAGTGCTCGACGACGGTGTGCTCGGCTCGCTCGACGAGGAGCGCATGGACCGAGTGCTGCGCCCCAAGGTCGACGCCGCGCTGAACCTGCACGAGCTGATCGGCGACACCCCCGTCGCCGTCGTGCTGTTCTCCTCGGTCGTCGGCACCTTCGGCTGGCCCGGACAGGGCAACTACGCGGCCGCGAACGCCTTCCTCGACGCCCTCGCCGCACACCGACACGGTCTCGGCCTGCCCGCGCACTCGCTGGCCTGGGGGCTCTGGGCCGCCGACGACGACCTCGGCGGCGCGGGTCGCTCCCGGATGTCGCGCGGCGGCCTGCTCCCGCTGTCGGAGGCCGAGGGCCTCGCCCTGTTCGACGCCGCCCTGGCCTCGCGTGAACCGGTCCTCGTCACGGCGCCGCTGGACACGGCGGCCCTGCGCTCCGGCGCGGAACTGCCGAGGATGTTCGCCGGGCTCGGCCGACCGGGCCGCCGACGGGCCGCCGCCAAGGGCACCGACTCCGGCGCCCTGCGCAGGGAACTCGCGAGCCTCGCGGAACCGGAGCGACGCGACTCGCTCACCGACCTGGTGCGGACCACCGCGGCGACGATCCTCGGTTTCACCGACGGGGAGTCGCTCGCCGCCGACGAGGACCTCCTGGCCGCGGGTTTCGACTCGTTGACCGCGATGGAGCTGCGCAACCGTCTCGGCACCGCCACCGGGCTGCGCATGGCGGCGAGCGTGGTGTTCGACCACCGCACCCCGGCCGCCCTGGCCCGAGTGCTCGCCGAGGAGCTGGCCGCCGCACCCGAGACCACGCCGGGATCGCGGACCGACCCGGCGGACAGCCTCCGACACCTCTTCCGCGACGCGTGCGCGGCGAACCGTCTCAAGGAGGGCCTGGACCTCCTCGCGGCGGCGGCGACGCTGCGGCCGTCGTTCCGGGACTCCGTCGGGTACGGCAGCCCGCTGACGCCGGTCCAACTGGCCCGAGGCGACGCCCGCCCGCCCCTGGTCTGCTTCAGCTCCTACGCCGCGATGGGCGGCATCCACCAGTACGCCAGGCTCGCGGCCGCCAGCCGAGGCGTTCGTGACCTGTACGGCATACCCACCCCCGGCTTCCTCGCCGACGAGCCGCTTCCCGAGACTCGGGAGGCGTTGTTCGACCTCTACGCCGAGGCCGTGCTGGCGGCGGCGGGCGACGAACCCGTGATCCTGCTCGGATCGTCCTCCGGCGGGCTGTTCGCCCACGCCACCGCCAGTGCGCTCGAGGCCGCCGGTCGGTCGCCCGCCGCCGTCGTACTGCTGGACAGCTACGTGCCGCGCACCGTCACCGGCAATGCGTTCTGGCAGCAGATGACGCAGGGGATGTTCGACCGCGAGAACCTCTTCGGCGAGCTGGACACCACCCGTCTCAGCGCGATGAGCTGGTACTTCCGGATCTTCGCCGACTTCGAGCCCGGCGAACTCGACGCGCCGGTCCTGTTCGTCCGGCCCGCCGACGCCGTCCGGATAGGCCCGGAGCAACGCGAGCCGGAGGGCGAGTGGCGGTCCACCTGGGACACCGCGCACACCTCCGTCGAGGTGCCCGGTGATCACTACACGATGGTGGAGTCCCACGCCGAGACGACGGCGGCCGCCGTCGAGGCCTGGATCGCCGAGACGCTGTGACCGACCCGACGTGGCGGTTGTCCCGGCGTTCGTCACCGCCGAGACGCGGTGACCGCCGAAGCTCCGCCGCGACCGTGCCGCCGACCATGAAGGGGAAGAGGATGCGCGTCCTGTTCGTCGCACTGCCGGAACGCTCCCACGTCTACTGCATGACCCCGCTCGCGTGGGCACTGCGCACCGATGGCCACCAGGTGCGCGTGGCGTGCAGCCCGATGACGACCGAGGTCGTCACCGCCACCGGCCTGCCGGCGGTGCCGCTCGGCACCGACCCGATCGTCCACGAGAGCATGAGGTCGACGCCGGAGTCGCAGGAGAACGAGTTCGTCAGCTGGAGCGAGACCGACCCGGAACGAACCAGCTGGGAGGAGCTGTACTTCCGTTATCAGGCGGCGGTGGAGGCCGCGTTCTCCCTTTACGCCGAACCGCTGCTGGCCGATCTCGTCGACTACACCAGGAGTTGGCGACCCGACCTGGTGGTGTGGGACACCCTGGCCTTCGCCGGTCCCGTCGCCGCCGCCTCCGTCGGCGCGGCGCACGTCCGCATCCTGTGGGGCGCCGACGTCTGGGCCGGGATGCGCGCGGCGTTCCGACACCACCACGACGCTCAGCCGCCGGAGCGACGAGCCGACCCCCTCGCCGAATGGCTCGCCAGGATCGGTGCCCCGTACGGCGTGGAGTTCACCGAGGAGCTGATCCTCGGCGAGCGCACCCTGGATCCGATGCCCCCGAGCCTCCGGCTGGACACCGGAGTGCAGCGCCTCCCGCTGCGTTACGTGCCCTTCAACGGCCCGACGGTGCTGCCCGACTGGTTGCACGAGCCCGCCGCCCGTCCTCGGGTGTGCCTCACCCTCGGCACGTCGAACATCGAGGCCTACGGCACCGACTACGTCTCCATCGAGAAGGTGCTGGCCGAGCTGGCCGACCTGGATGCCGAGGTGATCGCCGCGGTCACGCCCGAACAGCGTGAGCGACTGGTGACCGTGCCGGACAACGCGCGCATCGTGGACTCGATCGCACTCGACCTCCTGCTGCCGAGCTGTTCGGCGATCATCCACCACGGCGGGTTCGGCTCCTACGCCACCGCACTCGCCCACGGCGTGCCGCAACTGGTCGTCTCCACCGCCGTCTCCGACCACATCGAGCGGGGAAGGCGCCTGGCGCGCAGCGGCGCCGGGGTGTTCCTGCGCACCAGCGAGACGACGCCCGTGCTGGCGGACCGGCTGCGCGGCCTGCTCGCCGATCCGGGCGCCCGCCGCGCCGCGGAACTGCTGCGAGACGAGGTGGCGGCGATGCCGAGCCCCAACGCCGTCGTCGCCCGACTCGAGGATCTCGTGGCGGCGAGGCGTTCGCCCACGTCGGATTCGGCATTTTCCCAAGCATCGAGTTGATACCAAGAAGCGGTGCGTCGGCCGCGCGAGACACCGGGCGCAGGCACGTCTTCAACCGCGACCAACCCGCGAGGAGAGCAATGCCACCGAGTTCGTCCACTCCGGACATCAGCGACGCGGCACCGGGGAAGGGGCTGCGCATCCTCATGATGCCGCTGCCGATCCACGGTCACGTCATGCCGACCCTGCCGTTGGTGACCGAGCTGGTGCGCCGGGGCCACCAGGTGGTCTACGCCGCCACGCAGACGCTGGCCGAGACCGTCGGGGCCACCGGCGCCGAGGTGCTGATCTACGAGTCTCCGTCGTCCACCAATCCGCCGGGGGACCTCTTCGACACCGAGCACATGTCCGGCCAGCCCATCAGGGCGGTGCGGGAGGCACAGGCCACCACGGCGTCGATCGAGGCCTACTTCGCCGACGGGCCGCCGGACGTCGTGGTCTACGACCTCGTCACGTTCTTCTCCGGCCGGGTGCTGTCTCGGAAGTGGAACCGCCCCGGCCTCGAGCTGTTCCCCACCTTCGCCTCCAGCCATGAGTTCGTCTTCCTGATCAAACTCTTCGAGCAGGTAGGCGCTCGATTGGACCCGCGGCACCCGTCGATGGCCGAATACTTCACCGAGCTGATGACCTACCTCGGCGGGCACGGTATCGACGATCCCGCGCTGATGAACGACCCCGCGGAGGATGCCAACCTGGCCTTCTTCCCGAAGATGTTCCAGCTGGGCAGCGAGTCTTTCGACGATCGGCACGCCTTCGTGGGGCCCTGCCTGGAACGCGCGGAGCCGGAGACGAGCTGGACGCCGCCCGCCGACGGCCGTCCCGTGGTCCTGGTGTCGCTCGGCACGACGACCAACGAGCAGCCGGACTTCTTCCGGATGTGCGCCCGAGCCTTCGAGGGCCTGCCCTGGCATGTGGTGCTCACGCTCGGCAGCCGGGTTCGCCCGGAGGAGCTGGGGGAGATCCCCGCCAATGTCGAGGTGCACCAGTGGCTGTCCCACCTGGCCGTGCTGCCGCACGCGAAGGCGGTCGTCACCCAGGCGGGCATGGGCAGCCTGATGCAGGCGCTGCACTTCGGGGTCACGCCGGTGATGGTGCCGCACTCGCCGGAGCAGCAGATGATCGCTGAGCGGGCGGCCGATCTCGGCGTCGGCCCGCTGATCCGGCACGACCGGATCGACGCGGCGCTGCTGCGTGCCGCGGTGCGGGAGGCGGATGCGCCGAACTACCGTGCGGCCGTCGCGACGCTGCGGGAGAGCATTCGCGAGGCGGGCGGGGTCGACAGGGCGGTCGAGGTGGTCGAGTCCCGCGCGCGGGCCACGACTCCGGCCTAGCGTGCTCGGCGGCGGGGCGAGCCCGATGCGCTTCGCGTCGATGCTCGCGTCGCTGCCGTGCGCCGTTGCACGGCAGCCTGCGGGTCGTCCTACTTGATGTAGGTCTCACGGACTCGCGGCGGCCAGGTGTCGGAGGTGAGAATTCCCAGACTGTAGGCCTTCGCGATGAGCGCCGTGCGATTCGACACCTTGAGCTCACGGATCAGATTGCTCACGTGGTATTCGACGCTCTGTCGACTCAGGTACATCTTGTTGGCGATCGTCACGCTCGACAGGCCGGACGCGATGTTCTCCACGATCATCGCGTCCATCGGCGACAGCATGAAGCGTTTCCTCGGCCGTACCGGGCGGTTGTCGTCATTGGCCGGGTTCAGCAGCACGAGGATGTGCTTCAGCGTTCCCGACGGCTCGGTCACCGCCATGGCCCGTAGATCTCCCAGGAATGCCGAGCGCTGCTGCCGAACCGTGATCAGCCGATCGACGAACAGCTTGTTTGTGCCCTCCACCAGCCTGCCGAAATGCTGCTGAAGCGGCCGTCGAACACTGGGGTGGACCAGCTCGACGAAATTGAGCCCGCGCACCTGGGCGCTGGTCCGTCCGAACTGTTCGGAGAAATCCTCGCTGGCGTCCCGGACACGCAGGTGGGTGTCCAGCTGCGCCATGCACAGGCCGGACTGCTGGAACAACGACGTGTAGACGTCGCAGTGATCGTCGGCGGAGCGGTGGCCCTCGGCGACGAGGGTTCGCGGTGGTGTCATCGTGCTGCTCGCATCGGTCACGCTGGTCTCCGTTCTCGCAGGGGGTGAGTGGTGCTCCGGACGGCGGCGACCGCTCGACGGACTCGTCCCACTGGTCCGTCGAAAGTCCGGCCGTCGGTGTCGCCGTCGCTTCACGCTGCCGTCGCGCGGGCCGTGACGCGGTCGCCCGCAGGTGGTCTTTCGGAAGCCGATTCGCGCGAGACGGCGTCGTGACGTGCGATGGCGGTGGAATACTTCGATGCCCGCCCGGTACGGGCGAGCGACTCGCGTCGGGATGTCCGGATGGTGTGCCTCAGCGGCGGACAGGTCCGCCCACGGCCCGCCCCGCCTCCCGGGGAACGGATGACGCGGCCGCGCCCTCGGGACCGCGCCAGATCGAGCCCGACGGCCGAGCATCCGGTCGTCACCGCGCGCCGAGGCCTCGAGAGCCTGCCGCCGCCGACGCCCTCGCGGGCCTCCGCCGAGGCGGCGGGCAGCGTCGGCCGCCGGAGACCACGTGATCCGAGGGAGGTCGGGCCGACCGGAGTACCGGTAAACCGATATTCGATGTAAAGGAGGCGATCGTGCTCATCTGAGCGCCATTCGGATATGCTGCCTCGCTCATCTGAGCGCAATCCGGATAAGTGCCGGTGCTCATCTGAGCGGAATATGATTCGTGGTCGGCGGACGGGTTGCCATGTATACGATCTGTACACCGTCAGGCCGGCTTCCGGTGAATCTCTCGGCGCAACGGGTTGGGCTCGACGGAGTATTCGGTCAACAGACTCCGTGGTTGCCGGGGTGCCCGGATCGGGCCGTGTGACCGGCCTCGACGAACTCCATGGTCGGACCATCCTTCGTGACGATCGCATGGTATGAACGACTCCAGAGGCGATGTTTCAGACAGGCGGCCGACCGGCTCCTGGGGGAGAGCCGGTCTCTCGCATTGGAACTGATGTCCGCACAGGTCGGCAGGTTCTACTGAGCTGGATGTTACTTCTGTTCGATCGTCGAGTAAAACGTGTGACTCTGCAACTGTCTCATACTCGGTTGGTCGTATTCAATGGTCTCGACCAGTGGTACTCGACGCAGTCCGACAAAGTCGACCGCCGTGTCTCACCGATATCTCACACCGATGTCGACGCCCGGCGTCCGCGCCTTTCGGCTCGTCCGATGTCTGCCCGAACGAGTCGGTGTCGGGTCGTGGCGGGCGTCCGATGTCGCGGGGTGGGAGTCGGGTCGAGCCGAGGGAGGACTCGGCGCGGGGCGGGTTCGCGGCGGTCGCCGTCGGCAGGCCGGGCACCCGGCGGGTACCGGCGTCGCGTGAGGAGTGGGGCCGAGATGAGTCGCCTGCCCGGTGTCTGCCGACGCGGCGGGGACGTTCGGTCTGTTCGCGGCGACAGGACGAATGCCGAGTGCCCGGCCCGGGCGAGACCGTCGGGTCTCGTGGCGTCGACGGGCGACTCATCCGATCAGTCCGAGGCATCGGGTGCGACGCCGGTGGCGGTCCGGGCGCGGGCGTCGGGCACCGGTCCGTCATGGTGTCCGGGTGCCATGGTGTCCGGGTGTCCCGTGTTCGCGACGGCGCGCCGCGCCCGACGGGCATCGTGCGGCGAGGCGGAGTCGCCGAGCGTGAGTGCGCCGACGGTGTGCGCGGCGTCGGCTGCCGAGGTGGTCGACGAGGGTGACGGCCCGGGTGGAGGCGGCCGGGGGCTCGGCGGGGTGGCCGAAGGGGGCGCCCCTCGACGCTCCTTGCATGAAAATTCAGGGTCGTGCATAATTCGGCCCGTGTCTAAGGTCCTCACCTCCCTGCCCGCCGGCGAACGCGTCGGCATCGCCTTCTCCGGTGGTCTCGACACCTCGGTCGCCGTCGCCTGGATGCGTGACAAGGGTGCGGTGCCCTGCACCTACACCGCCGACATCGGCCAGTACGACGAGCCCGACATCGGCTCGGTGCCCGGGCGTGCACTGGCCTACGGCGCCGAGGTCGCACGGCTGGTCGACTGCCGCGCCGCGCTGGTCGAGGAGGGACTGGCCGCGCTCACCTGCGGAGCGTTCCACATCCGTTCCGGCGGGCGCGCCTACTTCAACACCACGCCGCTCGGCCGCGCCGTGACCGGAACCCTGCTCGTCAGGGCGATGTTGGAGGACGACGTCCAGATCTGGGGCGACGGCTCCACCTTCAAGGGCAACGACATCGAGCGCTTCTACCGCTACGGGCTGCTCGCCAACCCGAACCTGCGCATCTACAAGCCGTGGCTCGACGCGGACTTCGTCGCCGAGCTCGGGGGCCGCAAGGAGATGTCGGAGTGGCTGCTCGCCCATGAGCTGCCCTACCGGGACAGCACGGAGAAGGCGTACTCGACCGACGCCAACATCTGGGGTGCCACCCACGAGGCCAAGACACTGGAGCACCTCGACACCGGCATCGAGACCGTCAACCCGATCATGGGCGTGCGCTTCTGGGACCCGAGCGTCGAGATCGAGACGGAGGACGTCACGATCGGCTTCGACCAGGGGCGGCCGGTCTCGATCAACGGCAAGGAGTTCGCCACCCCGGTGGATCTCGTGCTGGAGGCCAACGCGATCGGCGGCAGGCACGGCATGGGCATGTCCGACCAGATCGAGAACCGGGTGATCGAGGCGAAGAGCCGAGGGATCTACGAGGCCCCGGGGATGGCGCTGCTGCATGCCGCCTACGAGCGGCTGGTCAACGCCATTCACAACGAGGACACGCTCGCGCACTACCACAACGAGGGCAGGCGCCTGGGCAGGCTGATGTACGAGGGTCGATGGCTCGACCCGCAGGCACTCATGGTGCGCGAGTCGTTGCAGCGCTGGGTCGGTACCGCCGTCATCGGCGAGGTGACCCTGCGACTGCGGCGCGGCGAGGACTACTCGATCCTCGACACGACGGGCCCGTCCTTCAGCTATCACCCGGACAAGCTGTCGATGGAGCGCACCGAGGACTCGGCCTTCGGTCCGGTGGACCGGATCGGTCAGCTCACCATGCGCAACCTCGACATCGCCGACTCGAGGGCGCGGCTGGAGCAGTACGCGGGACTCGGCCTGGTCGGCACCACTCAGCCCGCGCTGACCGGCGCCGCCCAGGCCGCCGCCACCGGGCTGATCGGCGCGATGCCGCGGGGCGGGGCCGAGGCCATCGCCTCGCGAGGGACCGTCTCGGGTGACGACGAGATCCTGGACCGCGCCGCGATGGAGTTCGGCACGGACTGACCACCGGGGGAGCGGGGGCGCCTCGGCGGCGCCCCCGTCCCACCCGTCGACGGCCCTCCGGTGTCGCTCTCGCGGGCTCGGCGCCGGGGGCGCGGCTTCCCCGTGATGAATCGGCGCCGGGGGCGCGGCTTCCCCGTGATGAAGGCGTCCACCTCGGCGCGGCGGGCCGAGTCGCAGGTAGCGCGGGTCGCGAGCACCCCGACGATGCCGACGGCCGTCACGAACAGATAGAAGCCGGCCGGGCCGCCCCAGCCGAACCGGTTCTCCCGCAGTACGGCGATGAAGGGGCCGAAGCCTGCGATCGACGCCGCCGGCCGACCGATCAGATGCGCCGAGTAGGCGTCATGTCCGAGGGCACAGCGGTTACCGGCGATCTTGCTCGCCGCCATCACGGCGCCGACCCCCGTTCCGGACACCAGCACGGCCCGGTCCGTCTCGCCGCGACGCATCGCGTCGCAGGTGGCGAAGGTGATGTCCGGGAAGTCGACGGGCGCGTCGTCGGAGGTGCCGTGGTCGACGATCTCGTGACCGAGTCGCCGCAGCACCGAGGCGACGTGGTTCTTGAGCGGATGGCCTGCGTGATCGTCGCCTAGTGCGATGCGCATGGTCGGGTCCCTCCTCGGTGTGTGCCTCGTTCCGCGGGTGTGCTGCCGGGACGGGGAGGTCGATCGACGGCGCGGTGTCGACCGGCCGCCGCCTGAGGAGCGAATCCGCTTTCACGACCGATCCGGACGCGTCCGGCGTCGACGGTCCGTCCGGGCCTGAACCGAGTCGGTCCCGGCCTCGATTCGGGAACGGCGGCGGACGAGCAGGTCAGGATGGTTGGTGTCGCGTGCCGTCGGCGGGCGCGCTTCGCGGACACGGCGCTCTCCGTTCGTCGTCCCGCACCGGGCGATGCCGCATCGCCCGGCGAAGAGGGGCCGGCCGAGCCCGGCCTCGGACGAAGGGGCGTGTCGAGGCCGTCTCGCCTGGTCACCGTGGGCCGCCGCCCGGCCGCTGGCGGGACCGCTGTTCGATGGAGCGGTCGAGAGACGAGTCCGTACCAGGTCAGGGGACTGATCG
This sequence comes from Actinoalloteichus hoggarensis, assembly GCF_002234535.1. NCBI lineage: Bacteria > Bacillati > Actinomycetota > Actinomycetes > Pseudonocardiales > Pseudonocardiaceae > Actinoalloteichus > Actinoalloteichus hoggarensis. The sequence continues at coordinate 3,432,040 of NZ_CP022521.1, read as the reverse complement.
GCACGGCCCTGGGCCGCCGGCCTCCGACGGTCCGTGTCGTGGGCTGATTGTCCGCTGTGTTCAGTGGGTACGAAGGGATGACGGTCCGCACGTGAGGAGGAGGAAACACATGGCGAAGATTCTCTGCGTCCTCTACGACGATCCGGCGGACGGCTTTCCACCGAGCCCCGCCCGGGACGACATCCCGACGATCGATCGTTATCCCGACGGCCAGTCGGCGCCCACGCCCGAGGCCGTCGACTTCCACCCTGGTGAACTGCTCGGCAGCGTCTCCGGCGAGCTGGGACTGCGGCGCTTCCTCGAACAGCAGGGCCACGAGCTCGTCGTCACCTCGGACAAGGAGGGGGACCACTCGGTGTTCCAGCGTGAGCTGCCAGACGCCGACGTGGTGATCTCACAGCCGTTCTGGCCTGCCTACCTCACCGCCGAGCTGATCTCCAGGGCACCCCGGCTGAAGCTGGCGATCACGGCCGGCATCGGCTCGGATCACGTCGATCTGGAGGCGGCCGTCGACAACGGCATCACGGTGGCGGAGGCGACGTACTCGAACAGCATCAGCGTCGCCGAGCACGCCGTCATGCAGATCCTGGCCCTGGTGCGCGACTACCTGCCCGCGCATCGCATCGTCACCGACGACCGGGGCTGGAACATCGCCGACGCGGCGCGGCGTTCCTACGACCTCGAAGGAATGTCGGTCGGCGTGATGGCGGCGGGCCGGATCGGCATCGCCGTCCTGCGCCGACTCGCCCCCTTCGACGTCGCGCTGCACTACACGGACAAGAACCGACTGCCCACCGAGGTGGAGGAGGAGTTGAACCTCGTCTTCCACGAGGACGTCCACTCGCTGGCCCCCGCCGTGGACGTCCTGTCGATCCATGCACCGCTGCATCCCGAGACGAAGGGGCTCTTCGACGACGAGCTCATCGGCTCGATGAAGCGGGGCTCCTACCTCGTCAACACCGCACGCGCCGCCATCTGCGACCGTGACGCGGTGGTCCGCGCCCTGGAGAGCGGCAGGCTCGCCGGCTACGCGGGAGACGTGTGGCACCCGCAGCCGCCGCCCACCGATCACCCGTGGCGCGACATGCCGCACCACGGCATGACCCCGCATGTCTCGGGGACGACGCTGTCGGCGCAGGCCAGGTATGCCGCCGCCACCCGGGAGATCCTGGAGAACTGGCTGTCCGGCACGCCGATCCGCGACGAATACCTGATCGTCGACCAAGGCCGCCTGGCGGGATCGGGCTCCCGGTCCTATACGACCTGATGTGGCGGGTGGGGCGGCCGCCAGGTCGAGGCGTCGCGGGTCGTCTCCGGCGGAACCGGCGCGTCGACAGTCAGGTCCGGTGATCACGGCAGACGAGCACGGCCCGCGGTGTACGGCGCAGACGGGTGCGTCCTCTTGAGCACGGTGGACCGCGTGCTCAGCGGCGCACCCGTCTCTCCTGCCCCGCCGATGCGGCAGTGCCCTTCCTCCCGTCCGGAGCCGACGAGTCGATCCAGCTCGGCGGACGTACTCAGGGAGAAGGTCCCGCTCCGTGAGAATCCCGGATCACCACCGTGAGGGATTCTCCGCCGTGCTCTCCACCGCACGTCCCGCCTCATTCGCCCTGCGGGCGGCGAGGACGAGGAGTGTCACCATCGCCGCCATCGAGGCGTGGACCGTCAGCAGGTTCGACAGTGTCGTGCCGGAGATCAGCCGCCGACGGTGATCGCGTCGGTCGCTCCGCCCACGACGCGGCCGATGCGTGCGGCGCTGAGCAGCCGCGGTCGCGCCGCCAGGTGCCCCGCCTGCCACGCGGCCGCGGAGGACTTCGTGGCCGTCGTCGCGATGTCGGATCCCGAGTCACGGGCAGACTCGCCTGTCGTCGTCGAGTGTGCGAGGACGTGGAGAAGGCCGGCGAGCATGGTCAGCGCGGCGGCGAGGACGAGGAATCCCCGCGACAGCCTCCAGCGTCGCAGTGTCGCACTCGTCGGCCGCGTCGATGCGGGTGGTCGCCGACATCGGGCGGCGGCCTGCCACCGTTCGGCGGGCGTCGGCGGCGCGCGACGCGGGTGCGTCGAGGTTGATCGACGGCCAGGTAGATCCGGCGCGTCGGGTGACTCGGACGCCCCAGACGACGCTCCGCCCGCTCGCCCGCCCGCCCGCGACGCTCCGCCCGGCGGAAGATCGACCCGGCAGGCGTGTCGGCAGGGTCGGGCGGCCGACGGCGCCCTGACGTCGGCGGGATGTCGGCCGGTGTGAAGCGGCCTTCTCGCCTTCGGCCGGGTGTCCTGCCGTCGCCGTCGCCGGGCGGGTGGGCGGCGTGCGGCCCTGCGCGCGGGAGACGTCCGGCCGGGCGGAGCGCGGCCCTCGGATCGTGGTCCCGGCCGGCTCTCGGCGGCGGCTCGGCGGGCGGGGGACGGTGGCGTGGCACCCGGCCCGCTGCGTCCTAGGCGATCTGATGCCCGCTCGTGAGTGCCCCATAACGTCCGCTCGCGGTGGTCGTGCGCGGTCCCTCCTGGTCACGGACTCGCGGGATCGGAAGTTAAGGAAGTATTTCGCTGCGTTTTCACCCCTTTACACCAGCGCTTTTCTCAGTAGTGTGTCACCCACTACATGCGGCTGGACGGCGAAAGGACGCACGCATGGACCGTACGACGAGTGCAGAACGTGAGGTGAGCGCCCCGGCGTCCGCCGCCCGGGCGGGTCGCCTCGCCGCCGTACGACCCACTTCGGACCGGGCCCACGCGACGTCCGCCGACACGGTCGTCCTGCGCGGCGGCCTGCTCGGCGACTGGCAGGAGCGCAATCGGGCCGCGACCATCCCGCACACCATCGCGCGGCTGCGTGACCAGGGCATCCTCGGCAACCTGCGTGCAGTGGCCGACGGTACGGGCGCGGAATACGTCGGGCGCTACCCGTTTCTGGACACCGACGTCTACAAGACACTGGAGGGGCTCGCCTACGAGATCGGGCGAGGCACGGCCGACGAGGCGGTGACTGCCTTCTGGTCGGAGGCGCTCGACCTCATCGAGCGGGCGCAGCGGGCCGACGGGTACCTCAACTCCTTCGTCCAGAACGAGCACACCACCCGCGAACCGTGGGAGGACCTCGCCTGGGGACACGAGCTGTACAACCTCGGGCACCTGGTGCAGGCCGCCGTGGCCGCGAGCAGGCAGGCGGGCGACGACCGGCTGCTGCGGGTCGCCGTCCGATTCGCCGACCTGGCGGTCATCCGCTTCGCGGGCACCGGCGACGGGTGCGGTCATCCCGAGGTGGAGACGGCACTCGTCGAACTGGCACGGCACACCGGGGACCAGCGGTATCTCGACCTCGCCGCGTCGTTCGTGGACCGTCGGGGTCACGGCTCCGTGCCGAAGACCTTCTTCTCCGCCGACTACTTCCAGGACGACGCCCCTTTCCGCGAGCTCACCGGGGTGCGGGGGCACGCCGTGCGGATGGTGTACCTCGCCGCGGGCGCCACCGACGTGGCGATCGAGCGCGACGACGCCGAACTGCTCGCCGCGTCCCGGCGGCTCTGGGACGACATGCTCGCCACCAGGCTGTACCTGACCGGCGGGCTCGGCGCTCGACACTCCGACGAGGCGGTCGGCGACCGATACGAACTGCCCTCGGAACGCTCCTACTCGGAGACCTGCGCGGCGATCGGCACGATGCAGTGGGCGTGGCGCCTGCTGCTGGCCACCGGGGACGCGCGGTACGGCGACGTGTTCGAGCGGATCCTGTACAACGCCTACGCCGTCGCGCTGTCCCAGGGTGGCACGGCGTTCTCCTACGACAATCCGCTGCAACGTCGGCCCGAACACCGGCAGGGCGGCGGCGCCCCGACGGGCTCGCCGCCGCGGCGTGAGTGGTTCGTCTGCGCGTGCTGTCCGCCCAACGTCATCCGCTGGACGGCCGAACTCCAGGACCACCTGGCGATCGTCACGCCGGGCGGCGTCGGGCTGGTCGTCTACGCCGACGCCGACGTCGACACCGAGCGCATCGCCCTGCGACTTCGGACCGCCTATCCGGACGACGGCCGCGTGACCGTGACGATCGACCGTGCCGAGCCGGACACGGAGCTGGCCCTCCGGATTCCCGCGTGGACCGACGGCGCCGCCGCCCGGATCGACGGCGAGGACGTGCCCGTCGAGACCGACGGGGGCTGGCTTCGGCTGCGCCGTGACTGGGCGTCCGGAACCGTCGTCGAACTCGACCTGCCCATGCCGGTGCGGTTCCACGGCGCGCACCCGTCGGTCGACGCGCTTCGCGGCTCGATCGCCGTCGCCAGGGGACCGGTCGTCTACTGCGCCGAACAGCAGGACCAGCACGCGCCCCTGGACGACGTCGTGCTGTGCCCGGCCGACCTCGGCTCCGCTCGCGTCCACGCCGGTCGTCTCGGCTCGGACCCCGACACCGACGTCCTGCGCATCACGCTGGACGCCAGGGCACGCCCGGCGGCGTCCGCCGAGCTCTACCCGGTGCTCGACGCGACCGCCGAGTCGGAGCAGCCGGCGGAGCCGACGACCGTCGACCTCCTGCCGTATCGGTTGTGGGCCAATCGGGGAGCCGATGCCATGCGCGTCTGGCTCCGCGGCGGATGACGCCACCTCGGGCGGCCCGTACCAGGGCCGTCCGTGCGGATGACGCCCGCACCGGGGTCGCCGCGACGACGGTCCGCGCGGCCGGCGCCCCCCGCATCGCTTCCCCGGCATCGCGGCGTGCCGGCGCCGCACCGTCGCACCGCCGGATCACGCACCACACCCGTTTCATCGCACCGCATCTCCACCAGACCGTTCTCCACCACACCCCTTCTCCAGTGGGGCACTCGAGTGTTCCCCGACGCATCCGGGAGTGAAGGAATCATGGCCACACATCGCAGGGCACGCGCCGCGATCGGAGTCTTCGCGGTCGCCGCGCTGACCCTCACCGCCTGCGGCGGCTCCGGAGACGACGCGGACGACGTCACGACCACGGACGGCGGCTTCGCGCTCAACACGGGGGAGACCGAGCAGGGCGGCATCGTCACCGTGCTGGGGTCGGTCGACCTCTCCCATCTCGATCCCGCGATGGGCAACGACGGCAACGTCAACAACGTCTACGAGCTGATCTACCGCCAGCTCACCGACTTCGCCTTCGACGAGGAGACCGGCGAGCTGGAGATCGTCGGCGATCTGGCCGTCGGGCCCGGCGAGTACAACGAGGACGCCACGGAGTGGACGTACACGCTCAAGGACGGTCTGCGGTACGAGGACGGCCGTGAGATCACCTCGGCCGATGTGAAGTACGGAATCGAACGGTCACTCGACCCGGCGTTGGCGATCGGATCGGACTACCACGAGATCATCGACGGTGCCACCGACTACCCGGGCGTCTATGAGGCGCCCGAGGGCCTGGACTCCATCGAGACGCCCGACGACAAGACGATCGTGTTCCGCCTCCGCGGACCGCTGGCCGGATTCGACGCGGTCGCCGCCACCCAGCCCTTCACACCGTTCCCGGTGGGCGAGATCGCGGTGGATCAGCTCGACCAGCAGCCCCTGTCGTCCGGCCCGTACCGGGTGGAGGAGTACACGCGTGGTGAGCGCCTGACGCTGGTCCGTAACGAGGAGTGGGACCCCGCCACCGACGAGACCCGCGCCGCGTCGCCCGACGGTTACGAGTTCCTCTTCGGAATCGACGCCAACACCGTCGACCAGCGGATGCTCTCGGGGCAGGGTTCCGACGCGAACGCGATGGCGTCGAGCACCAACGGCATGCTGCCCGCCTCGCTCGCCCAGGTGATGTCGAATCCGGAGCTTCAGCAGCGCACCGTCCGTTCGCTGCCCACCTGCACGATGTACCTGGCGATGAACAACACCCATGAGGCGTTGTCCGACGTCCGGGTGCGGCAGGCCATCAACCACGCGGTCGACAAGGAGAGCGTCGTCACCGCCACCGGCGGCCCCGCGATGGCCGAACCGGCGCACACGATGCTCACGCCGTCGGTGCCCGAGCGCCAGGAGTTCGACCTCTACCCGACGGATCAGGAACAGGCGATCGCACTCCTGGAGGAGGCGGGCTTCGGCGAGGGCGACCTGACGCTGACGCTGGACGTCCGGGCGCTGCCGAAGTGGCAGGCACAGGCGGAGTCGGTGCAGCAGTCCCTCCAGGCGGTGGGCATCGAGGTCGAGCTGAACGTCATCGACGCGGCGACCTTCTACGAGGTCATCGCCACCCCCGCCCAGCAGAACGACCTGGCCATCACCGGCTGGTGCTCGTCCTGGATGTCGGGCTACCCCCTGCTGACCTCGTTGTTCGACGGCGAGAGCATCACCGACACGGGCAACACGAACATCAGCCAGTTCGACGAGCAGGCCATCAACGACCGGTTCGACGAGATCGAGGCGATCGCCGACATCGACGAGCAGAACGTCGCCTACGGCGAGCTGGACCGGGAGATCATGGAGTTCGCCCCCGTCGTCCCGCTGGTGCGCGAGACGCCCCTGCAGATGGTCGGCGAGAACATCGGCAACGCCTTCGCCAGCTCCGCCCGCAGCGGCTACATCGACTACTCGTCCATCGGCCTGAAGAACCCGCAGGGGTGACGTCGCCATGGCGATGACCACACAGGCACTCACCCGGCAGGCGGTGCGCCGACGCGGCGGCAGCCGATGGCGGCGACCCGCCGTGATCGCCTCCTTCGTGTTCCTCGGCATCGTCGTCCTCATGGCGGTCTTCGCGCCGCTGCTGACGATGATCAGCGGTTCCGGGCCGTACGAGTTCCACGAGGACAAGATCGATCCCATCCGAGGGGGCCTGCCCATCGGCCCCTTCGGGGGGATGAGCGCCGAACACTGGTTCGGCGTCGAGCCGCTCAACGGTCGCGACATCTTCGCCCGCATCGTCTACGGCGCCCAGGTGTCGCTGACGATCGCGGTGAGCGCGGCGGCCGTCACCACCGTGCTCGGCGTCGTGTTCGGTGTGCTCGCCGGGTTCTTCGGCGGCATCGTCGACCAGGTCGTCTCGCGGGTCATGGACTTCCTGATGGCCTTCCCGGCGCTGATCTTCATGATCGCGATCCTCTCGGCGCTCCCGCAGGGCAACCGGCCCGCGCTGCTGGTGGCGGTGCTGGCGTTGTTCGGCTGGCCCGCGACGGCGCGGGTCGTGCGGGGTCAGACCATGTCGATCGCCCAGCGTGAGTTCGTCGAGGCGGCACGGGCCTCGGGCGCGAGCCGGATCGCCATCGTGTTCAAGGAGGTCCTGCCGAACCTGGTGGGGACGATCACGGTGATGGCGACGCTGTCGGTGCCGACGTTCATCGCCACCGAGGCGGGGCTGTCGTTCCTCGGCGTCGGCGTCCGACCACCCACGGCCTCGTGGGGACAGATGATCTCCTCGGCCGTCCCCTGGTACGCCTCCAACCCGATGTTCTTCATGATCCCCGGCCTGTTCCTCACCCTGACCGTGCTCTCGTTCATGGTGATCGGCGACACGCTTCAGGCGACTCTGCAGAGGAGGACGCAGCGCTGATGCCCCTCTACATCGCCCGACGGCTCATGAGCGCGGTGCTCGTCCTGCTCGCCGTCGTCTTCTTCACCTTCGTCGTGTTCTTCGTGCTCACGCCGGACCCCGCGCTGAGCATCTGCGGGCAGACGTGCACCCCCGAACGCATCGAGGACATCCGCACCAGACTCGGCCTGGAGGACCCGTTCTGGGTCCAGTTCTGGACCTTCCTGGCCGGGATCTTCGTCGGCCGCACCTACGGCGAGGGCGTCACCGCGATCGTCTGCGAGGCGCCGTGTCTGGGCTACAGCTTCCAGACCCGTCAGTCGGTCATGACCATGATCGGCGACCGCATCGACGTCACCGTCACGATCGCGATCGGCGCCGCGCTGCTGTGGCTGCTCGTCGGGGTCGGCGCGGGCCTGCTCGCCGCGGTGAAGTCCGGGACGTGGTGGGACCGGGGCGCGACCGGTCTGGCGCTGGGCGGCATCGCCCTGCCCAACTACTTCGTCGCCCTCATCCTGCAATGGCTGCTGGTCGTGCAGCTGCAGGTGCTGCCGTTCCCGACGGTGGTCGCCTTCGGGGAGGACCCGCTCCGGTGGTTCCAGACCTACCTGATGCCCTGGATCGTCCTGTCCATCATGTACGCCGCGATGTACACGCGGATGACCAGGGCGAACGTGCTCGACACGCTGTCGGAGAACTACGTTCGCACGGCACGCGCCAAGGGCCTGCCCAAGGGTCAGCTGCTGACCCGCCATGCGCTGCGGCCGTCGCTGACCCCGGTGGCCACCCTGTTCGGGATGGACTTCGCGGCCCTGCTCGGCGGCGCGCTCATCACGGAGACGGTGTTCGGACTCAACGGCGTCGGCAAGCTCGCCTACGACGCCATCGGCACCAATGACCAGCCGGTCATCATGGGCGTCACCCTGCTGGCGGGCGCCGCGGTGGTGCTGATGAACATCGTCGTCGACCTCCTCTATCCCCTGCTGGACCCGCGTGTGAGGAAGGGAACCCGATGAGCGCCGCAGTGCAGACGGGGGGCGACGAGCTGCTGCGCGTCAGCGGGCTGCGCATCGCCTTCGGCCCCGATCCCGACGACGCGGTCGTCGACGACCTGTCGTTCTCGCTGCGTGCCGGGCGCACCCTCGGCGTCGTCGGCGAGTCCGGCTCGGGCAAGTCCATGACGTCCCTGGCGATCATGGGGCTGCTGCCGCCCGACGCACGCACGTCGGGGTCCATCCGCTTCGGGGACCAGGAGCTGCTGGAACGCTCCGCCCGGGAGATGCGGGCGCTCCGGGGGGAGCGGATCGCGATGATCTTCCAGGATCCGTTGTCCTCGCTCAATCCCTACTACACGGTCGGCTTTCAGATCGCCGAGGCTTATCGGGCGCACCGTCGGGCGACCGCGGCGCAGGCCAGGAAGATCGCGATCGAGGCGATGGAGCGGGTCAGCATCAAGGAGCCGCAGCGGCGGTTCGACCACTATCCCCACCAGTTCTCCGGGGGGATGCGCCAACGGATCATGATCGCGATGGCGTTGGTCTGCGAGCCGGAGGTCATCATCGCGGACGAGCCGACGACCGCGCTCGACGTCACCGTCCAGGCACAGATCCTGACGCTGCTCACCGATCTGCAGCGTGACACCGGGGTGGGGATGCTCTTCATCACCCACGACCTCGCGGTGGTCAGCGAGGTCGCCCACGACGTGCTAGTGCTGCGTCGAGGGCAGCAGATGGAGGCGGGCACCGCCGAGCAGGTGTTCTCCCGCCCCCGCCACGCCTACACGCGGCAGCTGCTCGACGCGACGCCGCGCATCGACGACGTCGAGGAGGCCGGGGCATGAGCACGCCGATCCTCGCCGGGCGCAATCTCGTCCGGGAGTACGCGACCAGGAACCGGCGCGGCCCGGTCTTCCGAGCGGTCGACGACGTCACCCTGGAGGTCGGCGCGTCGGAGACCCTGGCCGTCGTCGGCGAGTCGGGCAGCGGGAAGTCCTCGACGGCTCGGCTGCTGGCCCGCCTCGACGACCCGACCTCGGGGGTGATCGAGCTGGACGGCGAGGACGTGACCTCGGCGCCGCCCGCCAGGCTGCGGACCTTCCGCCGCACGGTGCAGGTGGTGTTCCAGGACCCCTACTCCTCGCTGAACCCTCGGCACGACGTCGAGAAGATCATCACGGCGCCGCTGCGCTACCAGGGCCTGGGCGTGCGCGGCGACGGGACCCGGCTCTGCAAGGAGCTGATGGAGCGGGTCGGGCTGAATCCAGACCACTCGACCCGGTATCCGCATCAGTTCTCCGGCGGCCAGGCACAGCGCATCGGGATCGCCCGTGCGCTCGCGGTGGGACCGAAGGTCGTGATCTGCGACGAGGCGGTCTCCGCGCTGGACGTGTCGGTACAGGCACAGGTGATCGACCTGCTGCGTGACCTGCAACGCGAACTCGGCCTCAGCTACGTCTTCATCGCCCACGACCTGGCGGTGGTGCGCAGCCTCGCCGATCGCGTCGCGGTGATGAGCGGCGGGCGGGTGGTCGAGCAGGGCAGCCGGGACCAGGTGTTCGACGCCCCGCGCGAGGAGTACACGCGGGCGTTGCTGGCGGCCGTGCCCAGGATCAACCCCGAGTGGGAGAGACGGAGACGAGAGTGGACGGCACGAGAAGGGCAGGACTGACATGACCCCCGCCGAGACGTTCCGGACGATCAGCGAGCGGGAATGGGAGTGGCGGCTGGGCGAGCTGGGCCGTCAACATTACGGCTCCGCCCTCGGCGTCGACGACTTCCTGCCCGACGAGAGCCCCGAGGCGCACGAACGACGCGCCGCGCACTGGCGGGACGTCCTGGCCCAGGTGAGCGCCCTGGACGTCGACGCGCTGGACGCCGTCTCACGGGTGAACCTCGCGGTCTACGTCCAGCAGGTCGAGACGCTCGTCACGGCCGTCGAGCATCGGCAGTACGAGCGGCCCGCCAACGCCGACACGGCCTTCTGGACGACGCACGCCGACCGGGCGAACGGCACGCTGCACGACGTCACGGAGGCCGAGGCGTTCCTGCGGCAGCTCGCCGAGCTGCCTCGCTGGTTCTCCCAGCACATCGAGAACATGCGTGCCGGACTGGCCCGCGGTTTCGGGCCCGCGCGGGTCTCGATGGCGGGTCGGTCCGACCCGGTGCGGTCCGTCGCCTCGGCGGAGACGGCCGAGAAGACGCGCTACGCGGCCCCCTTCACCCAGGCCCGCGCCGCGGGGATCATCGACGAGGCGCTGCTGTCGCGTGCGCTGGAGGTCATCGGCTCCTCGGTGATCCCCGCCCACGCCGACCTGCTGCGATTCCTGGAGGAGGAGTACCTTCCGGCGCTGCCCGAGGAGATCGCCGCGACGAAGGGGCCCGGCGGTCGGGAGTACTACCTCGCGCAGCTCGCCGAGTACAACACGACGCGGCTGACCCCGGAGGAGATCTTCGCGCTCGGCGAGGAGAACGTGGCGGCCATCCGCGAGGAGATGGTCGCGGTCGCCCATGAGGCCGGCTTCGACGGCGACGTGCCTCGGATGCTGGAGTTCATGCGCACCGACTCCCGGTTCTACGCCACCACGGCGGAGGACCTGCTCAAAGAGGCGGCCTGGCACACCAAGCGCTTCGACGGGATCGTCCACGAGTACTTCGGTCGGGTGCCGATGCGGCGGTTCGGCATCATCGAGCCCCCGCCCGAGCTGGCGCCCTACTACACCTTCGGTCGAGGCGGGATCGACCGCTACACGCTGAACACCTACAACCTGCCCGCCCGGCCGCTGTACTCGCTGTCGGCGCTGACCCTGCACGAGGCGGCGCCGGGACACTGCTTCCAGATCGCGCTGGCCAGCGAACTGGCCGACCTGCCCGCCTTCCGTCGGCACGTCTACATCTCCGCCTACGGGGAGGGCTGGGCGCTCTACACCGAGCGGCTCGGCGTCGAGATGGGGATGTACCGCGACCCCTTCGAGACGATGGGCATGCTCAGCTTCCAGATGTGGCGCGCCGTGCGGCTGGTCGTCGACCCCGGCATGCACGCGTTCGGCTGGAGCCGGGAGCGGGCCCAGGAGTTCCTGCGGAGCAACACCGCGATCGCGGAGCACGAGATCGTCACCGAGATCGACCGGTACATCGCCTGGCCGGGCCAGGCCACCGCCTACTTCATCGGGCAGCTGCGGATCATGCGCCTGCGTCGCCTCGCGGAGGACACGCTGGGGCAGGCCTTCGACATCCGCTGGTTCCACGACGCCGTGCTCGGGTTGGGCAGCGTGCCGCTCGCCGTCCTGGAGGACGAGATCGAACGGGCGATCCGAGCCAGGGCCGCCGACCACGAGGGAGAGGAACGCGCATGACCAGCACGAGGAGCACCGCGATCGGGACGATCACGGTCGTCGGCGCCCGGATCTTCGACGGCGAGCGCGTCCGGGACGACGCCGACGAGATCACGATCGTCGACGGCGTCATCACCGCCGTGGGCCGGAATCTGCCTCGTGCCGGGGAGGTCCTCGACGCGGGCGGGCGGATGGTCACGCCGGGGCTCATCGACGCCCATTTCCATGCCTACGGGACCAGCATCGACGTCATGTCCATCGAGTCGTCGCCGTTGAGCTACGTCTCGCTGGTGGGCGCCGACCGGCTGAGCCGGGCCCTGTACCGGGGCTTCACCACGGTGCGCGACGTGGCGGGCGGCGACCCGGGCCTCGCCAAGGCCATCGACCTCGGTTACGTGACCGCCCCCCGGTACCTCTACACCGGACCGGCGTTGAGCCAGACCGGCGGACACGGCGATCCCCGTCAGGGCGACCTGGACCACTGCGCCGCCCATGCGCACCTCTCCGAGGTGGTCGACGGACCCGACGCGGTCCGCCGGGCCGTGCGGGAGCGGTTCCGCACGGGCGCGCACGCCATCAAGATCATGGCCTCGGGCGGCGTGGTGTCGCCGACGGACCCGATCCAGTTCCTGCAGTACCACGCGGACGAGGTCCGCGCGGCCACGGACGAGGCCGCCCGCCGGGGCAGCTACGTCGCCGCGCACGCCTACCCGCCCGCGGCGATCATCCACGCGGTGGAGAACGGCGTGCGCACCATCGAGCACGGCAACCTGATGGACGAGCACGCCGCCGCCGTCGTGGCGGAGCACGGCGCCTACCTGATCCCGACCCTGGTGGCCTACGACGCGATGGAGCGCCGGGGCGTGTCGGTGGGGCTGTCGCCGACGGGGCAGGCCAAGAACAGCGAGGTCCTCGCGGCGGGGCTGGAGGCGATCAAGATCGCCAGGAGCGCGGGAGTACCGGTCGGCTTCGGCTCCGACCTCATGGGCGAGCTGGAGGACGACCAGCTCGTCGGCCTCCGGTTGCAGATCGGCGTCGACGGCGTGCTGGAGACGCTGCGGGCGGCCACGACGGTCAACGCCCGAGCCATGCGCCGTCCGGACATCGGCGCGATCAGCGAGGGGCTCTCGGGTGACCTGGTCGTCTTCGACGGCGACCCGCTCACGGACCCGGCCGTGCTCTGGGACGAGGCCAAGCCGCGCACGATCGTTCAGCGGGGAGTCCTACGCTGAGCGGTTGACGACCGCGATCAGGCAGCAGGTCGAGGCGCTCGACGGTGAAAGAGGATGAGGAACCTGTCCGGCTCGAAGATCCAGCGGCAGCTGAGCCTGCGTGCTCAGGTGGAGGAGGCGCTCTCCTCCGCCATCGTGTCCGGGGAGCTCGCTCCCGGCTCCCTTCTCACGGTGCCGACGCTGGCGGCGCAGTACGAGATGTCGGCGACGCCGGTGCGGGAGGCCATGCTCGACCTGGAGAAGCGCGGCTTCGTGACGCCGGTGCGCAACAAGGGATTCCGGGTCACCACGGTGAGCGAGGAGGTGCTCGGTCAGCTGCTCGACGTCCGACAGCGACTGGAGCCCTCGGCGATGCGGGACCTGGCCGCCAGCGGCATCCCGGTCGACATGACGCGGTTCCGCGCACTCGCCGACGCCATCGTCGCCGGCGCCACGACGAGTGATCTGCACGCCTATCTCCAGGCGGATCGGGAGTTCCATCTGGCGCTCACTGATCTGCTGGCCAATCCGCTGCTGACCCAGCTCATCGCCGATCTGCGGTCGCGGACACGACTGGTCGGGCTGGTGACGATGCTCGAATCGCGTCAGCTCGACCAGTCGGCCTCGGAGCATCACCTGTTGTTGGACCGGATCGAGGCGGGCGACGCCGAGGGCGCCAAGGCCTTGATGCACCAGCATCTCAGCCACATCAGCGGGTGGTGGGCCGGTCGGTCGGAGACCTCCGGGCACTGACGAGACGCTCGGCGGGCCGCATCGGTCGGGCGGTTCGAGCGGACATCGGCGATTCGTGAGGCAGACCACTCTCATTCGAGTGCGATATGTGACATATTACTAGCGGAAGGAGGGCGGATGACCGAGATCATCGTGATCGGCGCGGGCATCGTCGGTGCCGCCTGCGCCAGGGAGCTGGCCCGCCGAGGCCACCGTGTCCTCATCGTGGACCGCGGCCCGACGATGACCGGCACCAGCGCGTCCTGTGAGGGGAACCTGCTGGTCTCCGACAAGGGGCCGGGAGCGGAGTTGGAGCTGGCCCTGGCCGCGAACGCCCGATGGCCCGCCGTCGTCGCCGACCTCGCCGACGAGCTGGGCCCGGACTTCCCCTCGATCGAGTTCGAGAAGAAGGGCGGGCTGGTCGTCGCCACGACGGAGATCGGCGCGCAGCCGCTGATCGACTTCGCCGCCGAACAGCGGGCGGCGGGAGTCGACGCCCGCGTCGTGTCCGCCGAGGAGGCGCACGAGCTCGAACCGGACCTCACCCGTGACCTGACCGCCGCCGTGTACTACCCGCAGGACTGCCAGGTCCAGCCCGTGGCGGCGGGCGAGGCGCTGCTCGCCTCCGCGCGCCGTGCGGGCGCCGAGGTCCGCCCCGGCGTCGAGGTGCTGGGCGGAATCGTCCGCGACGGCCGGATCGTCGGCCTCACCACCACCGACGGCGACCTCACCGCCGACGCCGTCGTCCTCGCCGCGGGCCCCTGGTCCGGCGAGGTGTCCGAACGGATCGGCGCGCCGGTGCTCGTCCGGCCCCGCCGAGGAATGGTGCTGGTCACCACGCGCATGCCCCACCGCGTCTTCCACAAGGTCTACGACGGCGACTACGTCGGCGCCACCCAGTCCGCCGAGGCCGACCTCCAGACGTCCAGCGTCGTCGAGTCCACCGCCGCCGGGACCGTCCTCATCGGATCGAGCCGAGAGCAGATCGGCTTCGACGCGAGCCTCCGCGTCGAGGTCCTGCGCGAGATCGCCCGCAAGGCCGTCGCCCTGTTCCCCTTCCTCGCCACCGCCCCGGTGATGCGTGCCTACGGCGGATTCCGGCCGTACCTCGACGATCACCTGCCGCTCATCGGGCAGGACCCCCGGCTGCGCGGCCTGTGGCACGCGACGGGCCACGAGGGCGCGGGCATCGGCCTGTCCGTGATCACCGCCGAGCTGCTCGCCGCCGAGCTGCTCGGCGGCGACGCGCCCGTGGACCCGACGCCGTTCCGCCCCGGCGGCCGACCGCTCGCCGTCGGCGGCCTCGACCCGAAGGCAGGCGCCGCATGAGCCCGAGACCCGAGACCGGGCGCCGGACGCCCCCGACCATGATCCCGGCGGCGACGGACGAGGTCCGGCGCGTCGACCGGGCCGACCTCGTCATCGAGGTGGACGGCGAGTCCGTCACCGGCGTGCGCGGCCAGACCCTCGCGGGCGTGCTGCTGGCCGCGGGCCGCGACTCCTGGCGGACGACGAGCCGGGACCGCAGACCGCGAGGGGTGTTCTGCGGAATCGGCGTGTGCTTCGACTGCATCGTCACCGTCAACGGCGAACGCGACGTGCGTGCCTGCCAACGCCGCGCCCGCGACGGCGACACCGTGACCCTGCAGGCGGACACGCTGCCGGAGGCCCGGTCATGACCGTCGTGATCATCGGCGCGGGCCCCGCCGGACTGAACGCCGCGAGCGCCGCCCGCACGGCCGGGGCGGACGTCGTCCTGCTCGACGCCGCCGAACTGGGCGGCCAGTACTGGCGACACCTGCCGCCGGAGCGACCCGCCCGCCGTCAGGGACGCCTGCATCACGGCTGGTCGCGATTCACCGCGCTGCGCGACCGGCTCGCCGCCGACGCGGGGTGCGAGATCGTGACCGGGGCCCAGGTCTGGGCGATCGATCGCCAGGACGACGGTCTCCGGGTGCACGTTCTCGTCGGGCAGGCGGACGGCCGGGACCGGACGCCGCGGACCCTCCGGCCCACCGCCCTCGTCCTCGCCACGGGCGCCCACGACCGGACCCTTCCGTTCCCCGGCTGGGACCTGCCGGGCGTCTACTCCGCGGGCGCGGCCCAGGCGTTGGCCAAGGGGGAGCGCGTCGCGGTGGGCGGCCGAGTCCTCGTCGCGGGCGCGGGTCCGTTCCTGCTGCCGGTCGCCGCCTCCCTGACCCACACCGGCGCGCGCGTCGTCGGCGTCCACGAGGCGGCCCGGCCGTCCTCGCTGCTGCGGAACTGGGCGGCCAGACCGTGGGAACTGGGCGCAGGCCTCGCCAAGGCGGGCGAGCTGGGCGGCTACGTGCTCGGCCAGCTCCGCCACCGCATCCCCTACGTCGCGGGCTCCGCGGTGATCGCCGCCCACGGCGACGAGCGGGTCGAGTCCGTGACCGTCGCGCGACTGGACCCGACGTGGGCACCGCTGCCCGGCACCGGACGGCGCATCGAGGTGGACGCCGTCTGCGTCAGCCACGGGTTCACGCCGAGGCTCGAACTCGCCATCGCGGCAGGCTGCCGGATCGGCCCGGACCGCTTCGTGGTCACGGACTCCGACGGCCGCACCAGCGTCGACGGCGTGTTCGCCGCGGGTGAGATCACCGGCATCGGCGGCGCGCAGGCGGCCGAGACCGAGGGCGTGCTGGCCGGCCGGGCCGCCGCGGGGGCCGCCGACGACCGCCGGACGGCGGCGCTGCGGCGCAGACGGGCAGGCGCGGGCCGCTTCGCCGCGCGGATCGAACAGGCGCACGGCATCCGACCGGGCTGGACCGCGTGGCTGGACCGCGACACCGTGCTGTGCCGGTGCGAGGAGGTCACCCACGGCGAACTCGTCGACGCCGTCGACACCACCCGAGCGCGGGGACTGCGCTCCACCAAGCTCACCAGCCGCGCCGGGCTCGGCATCTGCCAGGCCCGGATGTGCGGCAGGAACGTCGAGGAGGTCCTCGGGCAGACCGTGCCCGACGGCGCCATCGCCGACACCTCCACCGACCGGCGGCCGCTCGCGGCGCCGATCAGTCTCGCGGAACTGGCGGCGCTCCCGGCCGCCCCGACTGCACAGGAAGGGCACATCCCATGACCGGCACGCAGTTCGACCTCGGCGGCGTCATCGTCGCCACCACACTCCCCTTCAAGGAGGACCCGAACGCCCCCGCAGGCCTCGCCGTCGACTTCGACCGCTTCGCCGCGCACTGCGACTGGCTGATGAACAACGGCTGCCGAGGCGTCGGCCCGAACGGGTCGCTCGGCGAGTACTCCTCGCTCACCGACGAGGAGCGCCGCAAGGTGATCCAGGTCGCGGTGGAGACCGTCGGCGACCGAGGGCTCGTCGTCGCGGGAGTGCACGGCGTGGGCTGGCACCAGGCCAAGCACTGGGCCGAACTGGCCGCCGAGGACGGCGCGGCAGGGGTGTTACTGCTGCCACCGACGATCTTCCGCGCCAACGAGGGCGAGATCATCGAGCACTACGAGAAGGTGAACGAGGTGGGCCTGCCGATCATGGCCTACAACAACCCCTTCGACACGAAGGTCGATCTCACCCCCGACCTGCTCGCCAAGATCGACGGGCTGGAGAACGTCGTCGCGATCAAGGAGTTCTCCGGGGACGTCCGGCGCGTCATGGAGATCCTGGACAAGACGAGCCTCCAGGTCATCGCGGGCGCCGACGATCTGCTGTTCGAATCGCTGGTGGCGGGGGCGACCGGCTGGTTCGCGGGCTACCCGAACGCCTTCCCCCGGGAGGCCGTCGAGTTGTACCGGCTCGTCATGGCGGGCAAGGTGTTCGAGGCACGCGAGCTGTACCAGAACATGGTGCCGGTGTTCACCTGGGACTCCAAGACCGAGTTCGTCCAGGCGATCAAGCTGTCGATCGACGTGGTCGGCGAGAGCTACGGCGGTGTGACCCGTCCGCCGCGCCGCCCGCTCTCCGAGGAGGCCGCGGCGGCCGTCCGTCGGGACACCGAGCGGGCGCTGGCCTACACGAGGAACCGCTGAGTCCCGGCGATCAGGAGGGCGACACCCGTGCGATCCATTCGGACCGTCAGCGCGGTCGACTCGCACACCGAGGGGATGCCGACGCGCGTCGTGACCGGCGGCGTCGGCGTCATCCCCGGCGAGACCATGAACGAGCGCCGACTGCACGCCATCGAGCATCTCGATGAACTGCGCACCTTCCTGGTGACCGAGCCGAGGGGGCATGCCGCGATGAGCGGGGCGATCCTTCAGCCGAGCACCCGCCCGGACTGCGACTGGGGCGTGCTGTTCATCGAGGTCTCCGGTTTCCTGCCCATGTGCGGCCACGGCACCATCGGGGTCGCGTCGGTGCTCGTGGAGACGGGCATGGTCGAGGTGCGCGAGCCGGAGACCGTCATCCGGCTGGACACGCCTGCCGGCGTGGTGGTCGCACGGGTGGCCGTCTCCGACGGGCATGCCGAGTCGGTGACGATCGAGAACGTCCCGAGCTTCGTGGACCGGCTCGACGCGGTCGTGACCGTGCCGGGACTCGGGGACGTGCCCTACAGCCTGGCCTTCGGCGGCAACTACTACGCCATGGTCGAGCTCGACGCGGTCGGTCTGCCCTTCGACCGATCCCGCGCCGACGACGTCCTGCGGGCGGGGCTGGACATCATGGCCGCCGTCAACGCCACGGCACCGCCGCGACACCCGAGCATCGACGGGGTGAACCACTGCCATCACGTCGAGTTCATCGCGCCCGGTTCGGACGCGAGGCTGTCGCGGCACGCCATGGCCATCCATCCCGGCTGGTTCGACCGGTCGCCCTGCGGCACGGGAACCAGCGCCCGGATGGCGGAGCTGTGGCAGCGGGGCGAGCTTGCGCTGGACACGGATTTCGTGAACGAGTCGTTCATCGGCAGTCGTTTCGTGGGCAGACTGGTGCGGGAGACGGAGGTGGCAGGCGTTCCCGCCGTGGTTCCGACGATCACCGGACGGGCGTGGGTGACGGGGATGGGGCAGTACCTGCTCGATCCGACGGACCCGTTCCCGGCCGGATTCTCGTTCTGACCGAGGCCTCGATCCGGGACGCCGCCTGTAGGGCGGTCGGTTCCGGGTGCCCGGCCGGCGGGGGCGCGGCGGGGCAGGGCACGTCGGCCGTCGACGAGGACGGCGCGACGTGCCCCGAGACCAGGCCTCTCGGTCGCGAATTCGGCGGGCCTGTCTTCGATCGGTCTCGGTTCGGGGCCGCGGCGTCCCACGGGCCGCGCGGGATCCGGCGACCCGACGCGACCCGTGCCAGGCGGCTGAGGCCGCCGGTCACCATCGCACGGGCAGGGGAGCGACTCCCGAGTCCCCTCGGGCGAGCCGCTCGACCGGAACCGCCGGCCGGAGGTCCGGAAACCGTGTCGCCAGGCCGGTGACGGCGGCTCGGAGCACGACGCGGGCCAGCGGGGCGCCCAGGCAGTGCCACGCGCCGTGCCCGAAGGTCAGGTGGGGGTTGGGTCGCCGTTCGACGTCGAAGACGAACGGGTTCTCGAAGACGCGCGGGTCCACGTTGGCCAGCGCCAGCGACGGCACGACCGCGTCGCCACGCGCGACCGCCCGGTCCGCCAGGCGCAGGTCCGTCCGCGCGTAGCGGGGGAACCCGGTGGCCGTTCGATCCCCGAGCCGCAGGATCTCCTCCACGGCGCCCGCGACGAGATCCGGGTCGTCCGCGAGCCGCCGGAGCAGCGTCCGATCTCGGGTGAGCAGCAGAACGCCGAGGTCGATGTGGAACGCGGTGCTCTCGTGGCCCGCGAACAGCAGCAGGGAGGCGAAGCCTGCCACCTGCTCGTCCTCGAGTCCCTGCGCGCAGAGCCCGGCGATCACGCTGCCGTCGTCGCCCCGGCCGCGTAGGAACGCGGTCACCTCGCGGAGGTGGCCGACCAGGTCGTGATGGGCGCGGACGGCGCCCGAGGCGTCCCGTCCGTCCATTCGTCGGACCATCGCCGTGAACCGTCGACGTTCCGTGAAGGGGACTCCGAGCACCTCGCATAACACGCGCAGCGGCAGGGGATAGGAGAACGCCTCGTGGAGGTCGACGGGACGTGGGGCCGTCTCCATCTCCGCCAGCAGTTCCGTCACGGTGCTCGTGATGCCTGGTGTGAGCGCCGCGATACGGCGTGCCGAGAAGAAGCCCGACAGCAGCCGCCGCGCCTCCAGGTGCTCGGCGTGCTCGTCGGCGTGGGTGTACAGCTCGCTGGGGCCGTGCAGCACCGGGTTGTCGCCGAGTCGTGCGGCCGCGGACGGGTGCGGATGGGTCCTGCCCAGGTGCGGATCCTGATACATGGCGCGGATCGCGGAGTGCTCGGTGAGCAGCCAGGCGGCGGCGTCGTGGGCCACGCGCACCGGGATCACCGGACACGCCTGCTCCCGCAGGGCGAGCAGCCGGGGATCGTGTGTCAGCGGTTCCGGCTGCTCCAGCGGCAGGGGAGGGGCGGTCTCGGAGGGGTCGGTCATCGACGATCCTTTGTGTATGCGTTGCCGTGTACACAAGAACGTATACTTACTTCCGTCGGGCGACAACCGCGCGTCGCGGCGGCGGCATAGGGTCAGGTGAGTGCTTCGATCGTCCGATCGGCACAGCCGGCATGTCCGACCAGCGCCGACGGGCGCGATCCGCTGCGAGGAGTCAGGCAGAATGCGACTGTCCAGAGTCGAACGGCGCGTGCAGATCCTGCGGGCGGCGACGGCCGTCCTCGTCGCGCGGGGCGGCTTCGCCGCGACGTCGTTGGAGGACGTCGCCCAGGCCTCCGGAGTGACGCGCGCGATCCTCTACCGGCATTTCGACTCGAAGGACGATCTCCTCCGGGCGGCCGTCGACCGGGCGGCAACGGACCTGCACGCGGCGACGACCACCGACGGCGAACTGCGAGACGACAGTATCGGAGGCATGCTGCGCTGGGCGCACGGCGAACCCGCGGCATTCCGCCTGCTGTTCCACCACGCCGTGCGCGAACCCGCGTGCCGGACTCAGGTCGACGCACTGCTCGATGCCATGACCGCGGCCGTCCTGCCGCATACCGGGGACCAGACGGGGCCCTGGGGGCGCTGGACGGCTCGGCTGGCCACCAGCACGGTCGTCGAGGCCGTGCTCTGCTGGCTCGACGTCGGCTGTCCCGATCCGGACGAGGCACTCGGGCGCATCCTCCGTGTGGTGGAGGGCATCGTGTCGGCCGCCCCCGTCGCCTCCCGTGCCCCGGCGGACTGAACGGGGGGACGGGCGCGGCCTCCGAGCCGACCAGGCGTCGCCGCGCCCGCCCGGAGGCCGGCGGCGCACCCGGCGAGGCCGCGCCGATCCGTGGCGCTCGATCCTTGGACGTCGCGCCCGCTCGCCCGCTCGCCCGCCCGGCGGCTCGACCGACTCGAGCGCCGGAACATCGCCTGCTGGTCGGCGCTTCCTCCGCCGCGGGCACGGTCCTCAGACCGTGGGCTGTGCGGTCCCCGCGATCCGTCGCGTCCTCGGGCGCGCCGACTCGTGTCGATCTCCCGTCATCCAGTCGCTGCTCGTCGTTTCGCCACGGCGGACGACGTTCACTCGATCGGCGGTAGGGCCGTCATCGGCGGGCAGATAATTTCGTCGTCATGTACTTCGGGTCGGCGAACCGCGATCGTCGTTGGCGAATGATTGTGTTCTCGTCGGTCATCGCCTTCTCGAATGACACTCGGATACCGGATGGTGGTCGGTAGGAACCGACTCCAGACCATCATGGTCGAGTCCTGTTCGAGGTCGTCGAGCCGACAGTCGAGAGCTCCCCGCGCGCCTTTGTGGTGACGGCGATCCGTTCTCCTCGGTGGTGTCGGCCGGGACTCCGTCAGGCGGAACGGCGCTGACGGCCGGACTCGCTCGTCGGCCCGCCCCGGTGTCGTCGGGTCGATGTCCGGTCGCTCGATCGTCTGGCCGCCCGCGCCGTCTCATCATTCCGCTGACCTGGTGTGTTCCCCTTCGTCCGTTCACGATCGCCGGACACGGACGATGACGATGTCGACGGGTGAGATCACGTGACGAACGGACGGCGCGAAGAATGACGCTACCGCAGGATTCCGGACAGGCGACCACCGTGGCGACAGAGAACCGCTCGGTGCCGGTCGCGATGAAGAAGATCCGATCTCGACGGAATTCCCTCGTGCTGGCGGACACGCTCTTGATCGACGAGTGGAAGCAGATCGGCCGACAGATCGCCGCGATATCCGAGTCCTCCGTCTGGTGGCTCGGCGACTGGCTGCTGTTCGGGCAGGCCCGATACCCGGACCGCTACCAGCGGGCGATCAACGAGACGAATCTGGATTACCAGACCTTGCGCAATTATGCGTGGGTGGCGGGCAAGTTCCCGCCCGCCCGGCGGCATCCGGGTCTGAGCTTCCAACACCATGCCGAGGTGGCGGCCCTGCCGCCCGACGAGCAGGACCGCTGGCTTTCCCGCGCCCAACGTCACTCCTGGTCTCGTAACGAGTTGCGGAACCGGGCCCGCGCCGCCCGCAACGCGGCCCGGGAGGTGACCGGACCGCGCATGACACACGTCGAGATGCGCATCGACGACCGCAGACACCAGGCATGGGAGGCGGCGGCCAGTCGCTCCCGACGCAACCTCGTGGACTGGATGACCGCCGTGCTCGATCAGGTGGCCGGGGCGGCGGAGAGCACGGACGCGACCGCGGTGGAGATCGTGGTGCCCCGCGACGGGACCGACACGTCTCGGCCGCACGGCGACTGACCGGACGGGCGGCGCCGGCCGCCGCGGTGAGCGCGTTGCCAGGGGGCGCCCATCGTGCCGCCGTCCCGTTCGTCGCCGCGCCGCGCGGATCACTCGCGACTCGTACGCGGTTCGCGAGCGACTCGTGCCGGGTCGGCTCGGCACCGCTCGAGGTCAGGACGTCCGGCCGCGTACGTAGTCGGCCAGAACCGTCAGGTCGTCGACCAGCCGAGGGGAGAGTTCCGCGTCCTCGATCTCGGCCATACGGGACTCCTCGACCACTACGCATGGGTCGCGGGCTCTCGGCGCGCCTCTCGAGTACCGATGCGGATCGGTCAGCAGTTCGTCGCCGGATCGCCGACACCGTGGAGAGAGGTCGTCGACTGACATCCGACTAGCGTCCTCGGGCGTGGATTCGGCCGTGCGCCACGGTTCCTCGCCTTGACGGGTTCCGCTGGAAAGCACTCGGAATGCCGGACGGCGGACCCGGACGGCGTGGCCTCCCTCCAGTCGCGAGAACCCCCGATTCGACCGTCTCGGCGTCGCGATCGGAGACGCGTCGTGCGGGCGGGCCGACCTCGAGCCCGGCTCGGCGTGGATCGATCCGACCCCGCCGCCGGGCGCGGCGCCGTCGCGGTCGGCGGGTGGCCCGGCGCGGCCGGGTGCCGCCCGGTCGGCCGTGCCGTCAGCCCGCCGTCGCGCCTCGGCGCAGCGCGGTGTCCAGGCTCCGCAGCAGCTCGCCCGTCCGACCGCGGCCGGACGGCGCGGCCGGGTATCGCGACAGCACGTCGACCACGACGGGGCCCGCGAGATCGAGCGCACGCGCCACGTGCTCCGCGCCGACCGTCCGTTCGTCCCCGGCCGCGCACTCGAACGCCCGGGCCGCGTGCGCGGCTGATCCGAGGAGATGCCAGACCTGGGTCGCCTTCGCCAGCGGGTGCAGGAATGCCGCACCCGCCGCGGCGACGGCGGCGCGGGCCGCCTCGCCCTCGGCCTCCTGGCCGGCGTCGCGGGCGGCCCCGTACGCCCGTTGCGCCGCCCAGGCCACATCCCGGAGGGCCTTGGTGCGGCTGCCGCCCGCCGCGAAGGCCTGTGCCGCCTCGAGTGCGGCGCGCGGCCGCCGATCCGCCTGCCTGCTCGCCTCGAAGATCGCGAGGGCGGGGCGGGCGCAGGCCACGGCATAGCCGGTGACCGCGCGCAGTTCCGTCGTGGTCAGGTCGATCGTCGCGTCGTCCGCGGTCGGCGTCATGATGTTCGACCGTATCGTTGAAGCATCGGTGGAGCGTCATCGTCGATCCGTCCTGGTCGTGTCTCCGAAACCCTCGAAGTCGATGGAGGGCCGGTGTCCGCCGTCGCACCGTCGGGCCCGGGCGTGGCGCCGGCACGGGCGGGCCTGCCCGCGGTGCGCGACGGTGTGTCCGCTGCCGCGCTCTTCCGTGTCGCCGCTGTTCACGGCGCCTCGGCGTCGGGCACGCCGCAAGGATCGCCGTGCCGACATCTCAATGAATCAACGAGTGTTAGATTGTCGATATGGCGATGGACCGTGACGACTCCTGCGACCTGTTGTGCCTGGATCTGCCGCACGCGGAGCGCATCCGCACCGGACTGCCGCCGCTGTCGGTGGCGGAGCCCGCCGCCGCGGCGGCACGGGCCCTGGGCGACCCGACCCGACTGGGCCTCGCTGCCGCCCTGGCCGCGGGCGGGGAACTGTGCGTCTGCGACCTGGCCTGGGTGGCGGGACATGCGCAGAACCTGGTCTCGCATCACCTGCGCCAGCTCAAGACCGCGGCCCTGGTGACCTCCCGGCGGGACGGCCGGCTGGTGATGTACTCCCTGACCGACCGCGGCCGTGCCCTGCTCGCCGCGGTGCTGGGAGAGCACGTCACTCCGGCCGTCGGCGCGGCCGGAACGGCTGAGACGACGGCTGCCGGCGGCCGACGTGAGTGACGCCTGCTGCGGTGCCGAACAGGAACGCGGGACCACCGCCGGCCAAGAGGGGCCGGACCGACGGCAGGGCCCGGAACGGCTATGGCGGACGCGCGAGCTGCGCTATGCGGCGGTGGCCGCCATGCTGCTCGCGGCCGGGCTGCTGATCGACACGACGGGCGCCGAGACGATCGGTACCGGCCTCGCCCTGGCCTCCGTCTTCGTCGGGGCCGCGACGTTCGTGCCCGGGGCGCTGCGCGGCCTGCGGCGTCGCCGAGTCGGGGTCGGCACACTGATGTCCATCGCCGCCGTCGGCGCGGTCGCCCTCGGCCAGATCCATGAGGCCGCGATGCTCGGCGTGCTCTTCTCCGTCGCCGAAGGGCTCGAGCATTATGCGATCGCGCGTACCCGCCGCAGCCTGCGCGCCCTGCTAGGGCTGGTCCCCAAGACGGCCTCGACGCTTCGAGACGGCGTGGAGACGCCGGTGTCTCCCGAAGACCTCCGGGTCGGAGATCGGCTGCTGTTGCGCCCCGGCGAGCGCGCCGCCACCGACGGTGTGATCCGCCTCGGCCGCACCACGCTGAACCTCTCCGCGATCACCGGCGAGTCGATGCCGATCGAGGCGGGTCCGGGCGCGGTCGTGCACGCGGGCGCGATCAACGGCGGCGGCGCGATCGAGGTCGACGTGACCGCGCGGGCGTCGGACTCCTCCCTGGCGCGCATCGTGCGGATCGTCGAGGAGGCCCAGGACCGCAAGGGCCCGGGACAGCGCCTCGCCGACCGTATCGCCCGGCCGCTCGTCCCGGCGATCATGGTCGCGGCGCTGCTCGTCGCCGGAGTGGGATCGATGCTGGGCGACCCGCTGCTCTGGCTGGAACGAGCCCTGGTCCTGCTCGTCGCGGCGTCGCCCTGCGCCCTGGCGATCTCCGTTCCGCTCACCGTGGTCGCCGCCGTCGGCGCGGCGGGACGCCACGGCGTGCTGATCAAGGGCGGCCTGGCGCTGGAGGAGCTGGGCCGGGTCGACGCCGTGGCGCTGGACAAGACCGGCACCCTCACCCGCAACGCACCCCAGGTCGTCGCCGTGCTCTCGGCCTCGACCGACATCGGCCGGGCCGACATCCTCGCCGCGGCGGCCGCGCTGGAGAGCCGAAGCGAGCATCCGCTGGCCTGCGCGATCCTCGACGCCGCCGAGGACGTCCGCGCCGCCGACGACGTCACCGCCGTCCCGGGTCACGGTCTGCGGGGCAGCCGGGACGGCGTGACGTCACGGCTGGGCAGACCCGGCTGGATCGACGCCGGACCGCTGACCGAGGACGTCGAGCGACTCCAGGCCGCCGGGACCACCGTCGTGCTCGTCGAGCACGACCACACGCTCCTCGGGGCGATCGGCGTCCGCGACGAACTGCGTCCGGAGGCCGCGGAGGTCGTCGACCGCCTTCGCGGCATGAACATCGACGTCGCGATGCTCACCGGCGACAACACCCGGACCGCGGCCGCGCTGGCCGCCCAGGCGGGCATCCGCACCGTCCACGCCGAGCTGCGTCCCGAGGACAAGGCAGCACTGCTGGAGGAACTGCGACGGAACGGCCGGACGGCCATGGTCGGCGACGGCGTCAACGACGCACCTGCGCTGGCCACCGCCGACGTCGGCATCGCCATGGGCGCCATGGGCACCGACGTCGCCATCGAGACCGCGGACGTCGCGCTGATGGGCGAAGACCTCGGACACCTGCCTCAGACACTGGTCCACGCCCGCCACGCCCGGACCATCATGCTCCAGAACGTCGGCTTCTCACTGGCGATCATCGCCGTGCTCGTGCCGCTGGGCGCCTTCGGCGTCCTCGGTCTGGCCAGTGTCGTGTTCATCCACGAACTGGCCGAGGTCCTCGTCATCCTCAACGCCGTCCGCGCGGCCCGCATCGCGGCACTGCCCGGTGTCGTGGCGCCGCGCCCGGCCGTGCCCGGCGCGTCCGCGTCGTCGCCCGCCGCCTCCGGGTCCGCACCGTGCTGCGAGGCCTGCTGATCTGTGATCCGTGTTCCCTCGACCCGTCACCGGCCGCTCTCCGCTCGGAGCCACAGCGGCGTTCGGCTTCCGGACGGAGGCGCGGGGCGGGCGACGATGCCTGCCGTCGCCCCTGCCCGGGATGGAGCCGATTATTGATTTACGATGACTGTCGCTTCAGCGTTGATCAAAATCATTGTCTGGGGCATCCGGGGAACAACCGCAGGACCACATCGCCTTGAAGGAGACTTCGACCCGCTACCGGTCTCACCGAGTCCGCGTACTGCTCGGGCGGGGCCTTCAGGAAGTAGGAGGCCGCGGAGAGGATCGATCCGCCGACACGCCGGACCTATGCGATCTCGGCCGTGCATGGCCTGCGGAGGGGGCGAACGGCGTCGTCGTGCCCGGCAAGGACGCCACAGCAAGGACGCCACAGCAAGGACACCTCGGCAAGGATCCCCGGCGAGAACGTCCGAGGAGGGCGCCCGGCGGGGCGGCTGACGAACATGGGCGGGGATCTCGGTGGCGGGCGGACGACGCGCCTCGGTGCCGCCGACCCGGAGCCGAACCGGGGCGAGCCGTGGCGGGGAGGAGTGGGCTGTGGCGGGGCGAACCGTGGCGGGCCTGCCGGCGCGTCAGTCGTGATCGCCGTCGACGTAGAACCAGGAGCCGTCGGTGCGCCGGAAGCGACTGTGCTCGGTGAGCGTGCCCGACCGGCCGTGCAGTCGGTAATGCGCCTGGAAGCGCACCGTCCCGTCACTGTCGAACGGCCCGCCGCCGGTCTGCTCGAGGATGTCCAGACGGGACCAGCTCTGTGCGGGATCCAGGTCGAGCTTCGCGGGCCGCCGCGAGGGATGCCAGGTCCGCAGCAGGTAAGGGACGTCACCGACGGCGAAGGCCGAGAACCGCGAACGCATGAGCTGCTCGGCCGTGGCCGCTCGGCGAGTGCCCGCGTGCAGCGGCGCACAGCAGTCGGCGAAGGGCTCCCCGTGCCCGCACGGGCATCTCCGGCTCAGGCTCACCCGCCCAGTCTCTCAAGGGTGCGTGCCGTCGTCGGGACCGCCCGGGCGCGACGCGGGCCGCCGCCCCTGACACGGCACGGCCACACCGCCGATCGGCCTTCGACGCGGCCTCGGCCGGGTGCGGATCCGGAGTGCGGTCCGCTCGGGGTCGAGCATCGCACCGCGGACGAGGCCGAGACCCTGCGAAGAAGACGCCCACCGGATTCCCGCCCGCAGGACCCCGACCGGATCCCCGGTCCGTGTCTGGCGGAGAGTCGCGGCCACGGCACCGGAACACACCCCTGATCGCGGCCGGTTGATCGGCGGCGTGCCGTACTCCGCCATTCCTGCGGAGCGGACAGGCGAGGCCCTGCACACGCCACCACTTCATCGGCGGGAACGTCGCTCCTGGCGCCTCGGGCCGGTTCGCCGCCGTCGAGGTCGCCGCCGCCCGATGAGACCTGGCCGGTGCAGTGGAATCCGCGGCGTCGCGCCAGGGTGCTGATGCGCTTCGTCGTCCTGGTCCGTGCCGACGAGGACGACCTGGCCCGGCTGCCTGCGTCCGCGCACGGACCAGGTCGACGCGTGCGGGAGGACACGGCCACCCGGCTCGTCGCCATGGCCGAGCGCTTCCGCGCCGGGGCGGGCTTCGCGGTCGCGAATCGGACCGCCCCAGCCGCACGGTGTCACGGCTGCCTCGCCGATCACGGCATCGAGAAGGCCGTCCGGCCTCCGCAGGTCCACCAGACCCTTGAGAGGATCAACGAGATCATGCGGGTGACCATCTCGCGCCGGATGCAGGAGGCCCCATGAGCGACGTCGAATTCTCCGTCCACGACGGACTGGGTCGGATCACGCTGAACCGGCCCGGCGTGCTCAACGCCCTGAACCACGACATGGTCCGCGCGATCGCCGCCCGGCTCGAACACTGGCGGGTCGACACCGGTGTCCGGGCGGTCGTCATCGACGGCGCGGGCGACCGAGGGCTCTGCGCGGGCGGCGACATCCGCTCCATCTACGACGACGCCCGCGCGGGCGGCACCGCGTCGCCCGCCTTCTGGGCCGACGAATATCGGCTCAACGCCGCGATCGCGGGCTATCCCAAGCCCTACGTGGCGCTCATGGACGGCATCGTCATGGGCGGCGGGGTGGGCGTCTCCGCGCACGGCAGCCACCGGATCGTCACCGACCGCTCCCGCGTCGCCATGCCGGAGGTCGGCATCGGCTTCGTCCCCGACGTCGGCGGCACCTACCTCCTCTCGCGCGCGCCCGGCGAGCTCGGCACCCATGTCGTGCTCACCGCCGCGCGGCTGACGGCGGCCGACGCGATCCACTGCGGTCTCGCCGACCACTACGTCGCCGCGTCCCGACTCCCGGACCTGATCGACGCGCTGGCGGACCACACCCCGGACGCGGCCGCGGCGATGGTGGCCGGCCCGCCACCGCCGAGCCCGCTGGCGGCCGAGGCCGAGTGGATCGACCACTGCTACGCGGCCGACACGGTGGAGGAGATCCTCGATCGGCTCCGCGACGGCGGTGACGCGGCGGTGGCTGCGGCGAAGCAGATCGACGGCGGTTCGCCGACCGCGCTCAAGGTCACCCTGCGTGCCCTGCGCTCGGCCGCCGCGCTTCCGGATCTGGCGGCCGTCCTGGACCAGGAGTATCGGATCTCCTGCCGGGCGCTGGCCTCGCCGGATCTCGTCGAGGGCGTCCGGGCGCGGATCGTCGACAAGGACCGCGCGCCCCGCTGGTCGCCCGCGACCCTGGCCGAGGTCGACGACGCGATCGTCGACTCCTACTTCGCCGACCTCGGCGACGACGAGCGAAGGGGAGCGGACCGATGACCCCGTCGTCTGACTCGAGCTGCGCGACATGGGCTGATCACAGTGCCTCGCCCGCGCCGTCGGGACGACCGAGGAGGGCCTGTGTCTCACGGGCACCGCGGATGCCGCGGATGCCAACGGTCCGGCCTGGTCCCGTGCGTCGCTCCCGCGGCGTGGCCCCTCGAAGAGACCGTCGCCGTCGCGAGCACGATCGCCCGCGATGTCGGCGCCCGCGGTCGCGATGGCCAAGGAGGCGGCGAACCGCTCCCTCGAGGCGGGTGTGGCCGAGTCCGCTGGTCGAACGGTGCCTCTTCCGCTCCGCCTGCGCCACCGAGGACCGGAAGGAGATCATGCCCGCGTTCCCGGCGAAGCGCGTCCCGGCATCGCTGACCAGGCCGTACCGCGGTGCGCCGAGCGTCGGTCCCTCCGGGAAACCATCGCAGGGACCGTCTCATCGGCGCTGAACTCCCTACTCGGATGATGTCGGACCGGTCATGCTCGGCCGTTGGCGCCGCGAGAGGCGACGTCGTCGGCCACCAGGGCGTCGGGGTGCGGTGTCGCCCGCCCGGTGTCCCCGGTGGAGAGTTCCGCCAGCAGGGTCAGCGCGGCCGCCGACGACGTACGCGGCACGGCGCGGAAGATCACGAGGCGTTGGCCGTCGTCATCGGGCAGCGTCATCAGTTCGTCGGCCAACGTCAGCTCACCGACGACCGGGTGCCGGAGGCGGCGATCGTGTGAGACGCACCGCCACACGGCATGCGCCGACCAGAGCGCGGCGAACTCGGTGCTCCTCCTCGACAGTTCACCGACGATCTCGGCGATCCGCTGGTCGGCGGGGTGTCCACCCGCGATCATCCGGAGATCCGCCACGGTGTCACGGGCCTTCTCCTCCCAGTCGAGGAACAGTGCGCGGAAGCGAGGATCGAGGAAGAACATTCGCGTCCAGTTCGGCCTGCCGCCTCCGCCGCGCGCCGCCTCGTAGGGCAGATGCCCTGCCAGGAGTGCATGGGCGAGCCGATTCCAGACGAGTACGTCGCCGTACCTGCCGAGGACCAGCGCGGGCAGTCGATCCAACGAGTCGACGAGGAGTTCGATGCCGTCGCGTACCCGCTCCGGTTCGGCAGTGGGGCGCGTGCGGCGTCGACTCCGGGTGAGGCTGTACAGGTGGGAGCGCTCGGCCGGGCTGAGACGCAAGGCCCGTGCCAGCGCGTCCAGCACCGAGTCGGACGCACTGCCGTCATGTCCCTGCTCCAGCCGGATGTAGTAGCTGACGCTGATCCCGGCGAGCTGCGCCAGCTCCTCCCGGCGAAGGCCCCGGACCCGACGACGACCGTGCCGGGGAATGCCCGCGTTCTCGGGGCTGACCCTCGCTCGCCTCGACCGGAGGAAGTCCCCGAACTCCGAACGCTCCGCCATGGACCTCAGCATGCACGTCTCCGTGGCGCCGTGCCTGCCACTGACAGTGATAGTCATCGCCAGACGAGAACCGTCTCGATGCGGCCAGGCCGGACGACCGTCGCGCCGCCGTGCCCGCGCTCAGGCGGGTCGGGGTGCGGGCCGGTGCGCGGCCTGCCGCCGCATGACGTCGGGCGAGGACGTGGCCCGGTTGCGCTCCGCGGACCTGGTGGACCACGGCGACGGAACGTCGGGACGATCTCCCGCGCCGCGGCGGAGCCTGCCACTCTCCGTGGCACCAGTCGGAATCATGCCCTGAGCAGAGGGCTCGTCGACTCGCTCCTGGCCGATCAGGATCACTGTGCGAACACGAAGACGGCTGTGGAGAGGGCGACGACGGGCATGACGGACAGAACGATCTCCGGCACCGACTCCTCGGGGAATGCGACCCAGCACGGCCTCGGCGTTCGAGCGCTGCTCACGTTGATCACCGTGTGCGCCGCCCAGTTCATGATCGCGATGGACTTCTCGATCGTCACGGTGGCGCTGCCCGCCATCGGCAGCGGCCTGAACTTCGGCGGGCCCGACGAACTGCAGTGGGTCGTGACCGCCTTCATCCTCCCCACCGCGGGATTCCTGCTGTTGTTCGGCAGACTCTCGGATCTGGTCGGTCGCCGGAGACTGTTCCTCGCAGGCATGGTCATCGTGACGACCTTCTCGCTGATGGCGGGGCTTGCCACGATGCCGTGGACGCTCATCACGGCCCGGGCGGGGCAGGGCGTCGGCTCCGCGATGGTCGGTGCCACCGCGCTCGCGCTGCTCACCGCGCTGTTCCCCGAGGGCCCGCGCCGGGACAAGGCCCTCGGTATCAGCGGTGCGGTGCTCTCGTCGGGATTCGTCGTGGGCACCATCGGCGGCGGAGTCATCACCGAGGGGCTGAGTTGGCGGTGGACGATGATCATTCTCGTCTTCATGGGAGTCCTCGTGCTCCTCGGTGCGGTCTCCCTGCTGCCACGACAGGAGGAACGACGCCCCGCCCGGCTTGACGTTCCCGGAGCGCTGCTGGTCACCGGCGGCATGCTCGCCCTGGTCTACGGGATCTCGACCGTGGGCAGCACGGGCTGGACGAACCCGTTCGCCGTGTCTCTGCTGCTGGCCGCCGCGATCCTGCTGAGCACGTTCCGCTACGTCGAGGGCAGGCGGGAGGCGCCCCTCGTGCCGCCGTCGATCCTGCGACGGCGGTCGGTGACCTGGGGCGGCCTGGCCGGCCTCGTCACCTTCGGGATGTGCGGCGGAACCACGGTCCTGTTGAGCCTCTACCTGCAGGACGTGCTGCTCTGGAGTCCCCTGGCGACCGGGGTCGGCTTCCTCGCCGAAGGCGTCGCCGCCATCCTGGCCGCCATCCTGGCCCCGAGGTTCATCGCCGCGCTCGGCGGTCCACGGATCCTGCTCATCGGTCTGCTCGTGCAGGGGTTCGGCACCTCGGCGATGCTGTTGCTGCCGGAGGAAGGCGACCTGACCCTGCTACTGCTCACGACGTCGGCGCTGGGCTTCGGACATGTTCTCGCGGTGGTGTCGTTCCTCGGCATCATGACCTCGGGAGTGTCGGCCGCGGATCAGGGACTCGTCGGTGGTCTCGCACAGACCGCTCAGCATGTCGGCAGCGCGGTCGGCGTCGCGATGCTGGCCGCCGTCGTCGCGTCGACGACGGTCGGCGCCACCGGCACGGCGGCGACCAGCTCCGCCGCCGGTATCCGGGCAGGCCTGTTCGTCGGGGCGTCGGTGACCTTGATCGGCGCGCTCGTGACGGGGCTGTTCCTACGTGGACCCGCCGTCGGACACTCGCCGAGGCCGGAGAATCGACGACTCGGCGGGGTCTTCGGCGGACGCGGTGGACACTCGGATCCGGAAGGCGAGCCGGGACGTGCGGTCGACTGACTCTCTCGGCGGCTCCCTGGGCGACCTGTGGCTTCGGTTCGTCAGTTCCGGTTCAGGCCGTGCTCGCGGGACAGCAGCGCACGCTTGAAGTGTGCTTCGGTCTCATCCACCTCGGCGGTCGGAGTGCTCGGGCCGAAGACCCGCAGGATGCTGAACCGGTAATGCCGTGTATGGGTCGGATCGCTGTGGAGAAGTCGTCGCAGTGCCACGTTCCCGCCGTGACCGTCTCTGACATAGGCCCGCCAACGGCCGAGGATCCGTTCGCCGCCGTCCGCCTTCCCCACGTACAGCCTGCCGCTGTCGATGTCCGCGATGAGGTAGACGCCGGCGACGGAGCCGAGCGCGGTACGCCATGCCGTATAGCGTGAATCCGTCACCACCTGTTCTAACTCGTCGAAGTCGAGCAGCACGCGGTCGAATCCGGGGAAGGGCACGGCCTCCGGATCGACGATCTCGATCACGGGGAACTCCGCCGCGTCAGCCCCGCGCTTGGCCCAGTTCAGCGTGACCTTCGACCACTCCACGACGAGCCTGCCGACGAGCGACCGCAACGACTCGACGGGACGGAGATCGAAGTACAGGTGGTCGTCGGTGCGCTCGGCGAGCACCTCCCCGTGATTCTCATAGACCGCGATCAGCCGGGAGCGCCTGTTGCGGTCCGCCATGAAGACCAGCCAGTACCGGCTTGAGAGGGCCTTCGACCGCGGCT
The DNA here is from genome assembly GCF_002234535.1 of Actinoalloteichus hoggarensis. Taxonomy (NCBI): domain Bacteria; kingdom Bacillati; phylum Actinomycetota; class Actinomycetes; order Pseudonocardiales; family Pseudonocardiaceae; genus Actinoalloteichus; species Actinoalloteichus hoggarensis. The sequence goes on along the minus strand of NZ_CP022521.1, from coordinate 3,398,788 downwards.
TCAGCTTCTGAGCGCGCGTATAGGCGAGCACCTTGTCCGGGGTGAGGTCGGCCGCTGACCGGAGTCCGTCGGCCTGGTAGGTGTGTCGCAGCGCGACGGCGGCGTCCGGGTCGACATCCGCCGCGGCGAGTACGTGGCCGAGACGGAGATCACCGGTGATGGTCGGAGAGATCACAGCGGCCAACGTAGCGCGGCGGCGATCGCCCTTCGGCCGGGTCGGATCGGAGCCGGGCCCACGTCGGGGCCGGTCGTCGGGCCAGTGACGGGCGTCCCGCCCTTCGATCCGGATTCGACCATTGGACGTCGAAACCTGCGTACCTGGTCCACCAGTCACACGACCTTCCCTCCGTTTTTCGCCGTCCTGGATTCGCCGCCTGCGTGCTTCGGCACGACACGACACCTTTGTTCATTGTTCGGTCAAGCAATGATGTCGACGGCGTGTCGCCATCGGCGGGAATCGTCACGACGACGCGGCTACGGCGAACGGACTATCGGCAGGCGTACTTTCGGGTCGAGACGAACGTAAGCCAGTTGCCCTCAACGGTCGATCTCTGCGAAAGTCATCGCGCCGATTCGGTGCGGGTTCTCCGGCGTCGTCCGCCGTACCCGCCGAGCGTGGGGAGCCTGGGGAACCGATGCAGACCGTGGCCGTCATGAACTACAAGGGCGGGGTGGGGAAGACGACCCTCACCGCCAATCTCGGTGCGATCGCCGCGAGTCGAGGTTTACGGGTACTGCTCATCGATCTCGATCCGCAGACGAATCTGACCTTCTCGTTCTACTCGGTCGACGAGTGGCATGGCGACATCAGTGACGAACGCACGATCAAGCAGTGGTATGAGGGCGACATGCCGGGGCGAGACTTTCCGCTCACAGAGTTGATTCTCACTCCGGACCCGGTCAACGAGGCGATGGGCGACACTCAGGGCGGCCTCGACATCATCTCCTCCCATCTGGCGCTGATCGACATCGATCTGAAGCTTGCCGCACTCCTCGGTGGGAGCACGACTCTGGAGGGTTCGAAGCGGCGCTTCCTGGAGCTGCACGGCTGCCTGCGGCGCGCGCTACGGGACGAGCACTTCAGCGAGTACGACCTGGTGCTCATCGACTGCGCGCCGAACTTCGGCCTCGTGACGAAGACGGCGATCGTCGCCAGCGATCACATTCTCGTACCGGCCAAGGCGGACTACCTGTCCACATTGGGATTGGACTACCTCGTCGAGAACTGCGTGAAGCTCGTCGGCCAGTACAATGAGTTCGTCGCTTTCGGTGGGGCGGGCGGGCACGGCACGATCGAGCCGGTCACCCTGGGCGCGGTGTTCACCATGGTGCAGATGTACTCGCAGCAGGTGATCCTCTCTCAACAGAGGTACATCGACGAGGTGCAGGTCAACTCCACGGTGCCCGTGCTGAAGAGCACGATCCGCCACAGTCCCCGACATTTCGGTTCGTCGGGAGACGGCGGCGTGCCCGCGATGCTGAGCGCGGCGCGCACGGACGACGTCGTCAAGGAGTTCGACGCGCTGGCCGACGAGGTGCTGGGCGCGCTCGGACTCATCCAGGGTGGTGCGCGGTGAACGATCTACGGAAGCTCATCACGCTCCACGCCCGTTGGTACGAGTTCCTGGAACGACAGGACGATGCCACCCTGGCCGCGCTCGTCGGGGGTACCGCGCGCCTCGCGATCGTGCCCGGTGACGACGCCGACGCCGACACGCCACGCGCAGCCGCCGCCGTCGATCCCGATCCGGCCCCGCCCACGCCGCGCCTCCTCGATCCGCTACAGACGGCCGTGCACACTCTCCAGACGGCGGACTCGGTGGAAGACCGTCGGGGGTATCTGGCCGCGCTCGGGTTCTCGGTGCCGGACCTGCGCACGGTGGCGAAGCGGTGCGGCCTGCGCGGCTACAGCAGGCTTCCTCGACCTGAGCTGCTGGAGTTCCTCGCCCGTGGCGGTGCGGAACCAACCCCGGCCGCCACCGGCCTCGGTCGACCGGCCGCAGCCGACGCGGGCGGGGCGACCGCCGAGAAGGGATCGCGGTCGTCCATGACCCCGACATCGGACACGTCCCGACCGTCGGACACGTCCCGATCCGCCGACGCGGCGGCCGTCGCCGCACGGCTCCGCCAGACCGAGACGGAGGAGGAGGGCGCCGCCTATCTCGAGGCCCAAGACCTGGATCGGGACGGCCTGCTCGCCGTCGCCGCCGAGTTGCGGCTCACTCGGGTGGCGCGTCTGAGCAGGCCGGAGCTGCGGAGGCGCGTGCTCAAGCAGGCGATCGGCGCTCGACGCAAGTTCGCCGGGCTGCGGAAGTGGTGAGCGCCGGTGGCCGCTGAGTCGGGTACCAGGGGCGAGGACACCCCGCGGACGCAGTATCTGATCGACGGGCGCCGGGTCACGGTCTCGGACCTGTTGCAGGCCGGTCTGATCCAGGCCGGAACGCGGCTCCGATTCACCCGCACTCGCATCGGAGCCGTCTACGACGCGATCATCACCGACACGGGCCGCATCCGGCTCGAATCCGACGGCGAGGAGTTCCGCTCGCCGTCCCGGGCGGCCATGGTGGCGGCCGGGATGCGTGCGGTGGACGGCTGGCGGGCGTGGACGGTGGTCGGCCAGGACCGGCTTCTGGACGCGGTGCGTCAGGAACTCCTCGATCAGGCGGCGGACGGCTCTCGGCGACAGCCGTCCCAGGACTCCGCGCGACAGAGCGTGCACGACCGGCTGCGGCAGGCGCGGGAGCGAGCCGAGAAGGACGACCCGGAGCGGGTCTCGGTTCGGGAGCTCCTCACCTTCTGGGGGGCCGCGGACCGTGGTGACCAGGTGAGCCAGATCGAGGCGGACCTGGCCAACCACGGACTGGTGACCTCCCCGAGCTTTCGGGCGGTCACGCTCGACACGATGGTCCTGCTGACCACGCCGCCCGTCGACGAGGAGGACAGGACGGCGGGCGACGTCGGGCTCGTCGCCGAGCACGTCGCCGACGACGAGGGCGAGGACGACCTCAACGTCCGGCTCACCGTGGGGAACCTGTCGCCGCTGAGCGGCGTGGTGTCGGTCAGTCCCGACAGTCGCCTGACCGAGGCGATCACGAAGATGCTGGTGGACGACTATTCCCAGCTCGCGGTCCTCAGCGGCGCGCGTAACCTGCGGGGCGCCGTGACCTGGCGTTCGGTCGCGCTCGCGTTGCAGCAGGAGCCCGACGCGATCGTCGCCGACGCGCTGGAGCCGGACGTGGAGGCCGTTCCCTACGACCGGGACCTGTTCGAGATCCTGCCGCGCCTGCAACAGCGCTATTTCGTCTTCGTCCTGGACGAGACCAAGGCCGTCAAGGGCATCGTCACGACGGCGGACGTGGCGCATCGGTACGGCGAGATGGCGACCCCGTTCTTCCACCTCGGTGAACTGGATCAGACGCTGCGCTGGGTCCTGAGTCGCGTCTTCGACATCGAGGAGGTCGGATCGGTGTGCGGCAGGCAGCTCACCGGCTTCGACCGACTCACCATCGGGGACTATCAGCGCATCCTGGAGAACAGGGAGATGTGGCAGCGATTGGGCTGGCCGTTGGACCGCTCCGCGTTCATCGCCCGCCTGGACGAGATCCGGGTCCTGCGCAACAAGATCATGCACTTCCACTCCGACCCGGTGCCCGAGGACGCCGTGGCGAAGCTGCAGAAGTTCAACCTCCTGCTGCGAAACTATCGCGACCGGGCGTGATCTCGTCCCGCCTCGCCGCGATCGGAGTCGGACGTCGTGCGACGTCGGGTCTCGGGGGCGGGCGGCCTTGTCGATCAGGGCCGGAGTGATCCGGCCCTGATCGACCAAGCTTCCGCCGGGCACGCCGCGAACCGGGCGAGTCCTTGCTCGGGGCCGGCTGCCTCGCTCGCGGCCGGGGCGCGCCCCGGCGGAGAGGGACACGGCCCTCTGACCGCCCCCCGGAGACGGGCTCGCGACGCGGTGCGTGGCATGCGGGCGGCTGGTGGCGTCGCCGTGCCTCGGGCACGGCCCGCGCCGTCGGCGGAGACCACCCGCCGACGCTCGAGGACACGGCACGGGCCCGCCGCCAGCGGCTCAGTGGCCCTTGGTCACGTCCAATCCCCGTGGTGTCAGGGCGAACACCACGATCACCGAGACGAGCATGATCGCGGCGCCCATGGCACCCACCAGTGTGAGGCCGTGGGTGAAGGCATCCCTGGCCTGGTCGGCGGCCGACGCCCCTGCCGGTCCCAGCCCAGCCAGGACGTGCAGCGCGCCGCCGAGCGACTCCTGAGCCGTCCCCACCGTCTCCGGTGCCAGCCCGGCGGCGAGAAGGTCCTCGGCAGGCAGCGCGTTTCGGTAGAGCGCGGCGGATGCACTGCCCAACACGGCGACGCCGAGTACCGCGCCCAGTTCGTACGAGGTCTCCTCGATCGCGGCGGCACTGCCCGCGTGCTCGACGGGCGTGCCCGACATGATGATGGCCGAGGCGATCGCCAGGGAGCCCATCCCGGCGCCCGCGAGGATCAACGCGACGGTCACCGGCGCGGAGGTCAACGGGGTGGGAGCCAGCGCCAGAACGGCGAAGCCGAGCCCCGACGCCGCCAGCCCGCCTATCAGGACGGTGCGGGCGCCGATCCGTTGAGCCAGCCACGGAGCCAACGGCGAGACCACCGCCGAGGCGACGGCCATCGGCAGCAGCCCGATGCCCGCCTGGAGCGGAGACGCCCCCTCCACGAGCTGGAACCACTGCGCGATCAGCAGCAGCGCCGATCCCATGGCCAGCATGGTGAACAGGGCCGCCACCGTTCCCGCGGTGAACGAGGGGACGGCGAACAGGCGGACCCGCAGCAGCGGGGAGTCGCTGCGCAGGCAGCGCACCACGAACCAGCCGAGCAGGGCCAGGCCCGCCGCCAGGGCGGCCACGGCCAGGACGTCGGCGGGCCCCTCCTTGGCGACGCGCTTGATGCCCCAGATCAGGGCGACCATGCCCGCGATCGAGAGCACGGTCGCCCCCGCGTCCCAACGTCCCGGAGCCGGATCGCGTGCCTCGGGCAGCAGGAACAGGCTCACGATGATCGCGGCGGCCATCCACGGCACGTTCACCAGGAACGCCGCGCGCCAGGAGAAGTGCTCGAGCAGCAGGCCGCCCACGATCGGCCCGATCGCGGCGCCCAACGAGGCCACGGCCGCCCAGACACCCAGTGCCCTGGCCCGCTCGCCGGGGTCGGTGAACAGACTGCGGATCATCGACAGCGTCGCCGGCATGATCATCGCTCCGCCCACGCCCAGCAGCGCGCGCACGGCGATCACCAGGGGCGCCGTCTCGGCCGCCATGATGAGCAGTGAGCCCGCGCCGAAGACGGCGAACCCGGTCAGGAGCATCCGCTTGCGGCCCCAGCGATCACCCAGCGTGCTCATGGTGACCAGCAGGCCGGCCAGGACCAGCGAATAGACGTCGACGATCCACAGCTGCTGCGCGGCGGTCGGGGACAGCGTGGCGGCGATCTCGGGCAGGGCGACGTTGAGGATGGTCATGTCCATGACCACGGCCAGCAGGCTCGCGGCCAGGACGGCCAGGGCGGCCCAGCGTCGTCCGGTGGAGAGGTGTCCCGCCGTGGAGCCCGGGGCGTCCGGAGTGCGGGGCGTGGTCACGACTGCTCCTTCGGTGCGGCGTTCATCAGGGCGGTGACGGCCAGGCGGAGCGGCGCCGCCTCGACGGGGCGGTCGTCGAGCAGCGCGTGCAGGAAGACGCCGTCCAGGTAGACGGCGACGGCCTTGGCCGCCTCACTCGAGGTATAGGCCGAGAGGATCTCGGTGAGGCCGGCCACCCACTGCCGAGCCATCGGGCGGAAACCCGGGTCGTACACGCCTGCGAAGTAGAGCAGGCTCTCGGCCTGGAGCCGGTCGCGATCGCGCAGATAGTCGGCGAACAGCTCGGCGATGCCCGCCGGACTCCCGCCGCAGCCGTGGACGGCCTCGGCGAGCTCTCGCAGTTCCTCCTCGGCCTGTTCGGCGATGGTCCGCAGCGCGGCGGTGCGCAGATCGTCCAGGGAGTCGAAGTAGTAGGTGGTGGCGCCCAGCGGCACCCCGGCGGCCTCGGCCACCCGGCGGTGTGTCAGGGCGGAGGAGCCGTTGGCGAGCATCTCCTGCACGGCGGCGTCGATGATGGCCTGCCGCCGTGCCTCCGGGTTCCTGCGGGCGGTCATGAGCGTGCTGCTCCCACGGGCTGCTCGGCGGCCGGGCTCTGCATGTCGTCACTCCCAGAACTGGTACTGATGTACTAGTACAAAAGTACAAGAACGGCGGCGATCGGCCCGGTGATCCGCATCACCGAGGCCGGGCGGCGTTCCGCGCGGGTCGATCGGTCAGGCCGCCGGGATTCGGTACCGGGCCGGCGGGCTCCGCGTGAGCCGACGTCCGATCGACAGTCCCGGCGAGGACTTTCCACCGGCCACGTCGCTCGGGCGGTCCGCCCGCCCTGCCCCGTCCCGTTCTGTCTCGCGGACGGTCGTCGTCGGCCACGCGGCGCGAGACGCCGCCGATCGCGCGTCCGGCGGTGCGGGTGTCGAGTCGATGTCCGCGGCCTGACGTCGCCTGCCGCCGCGATCCCATGACATGCGGCGTTCGTGCGCCCTGCGCATCGCCGCCCTTCGGTTCGGGCGCCGTGCGGCGGTCGGCTGCCGGCCGAGGCGGTCGGCTCGACGTCGATAGGGTTCGGGGATGGAGGAGATCGTCCTTCCGGGTGGGAACATGACCGACGTCGTCAGGATCGGCGACACGGTGCATCGCTCCGCGGGCCCGTGGACGCCCGCGGTGCACGCGCTGCTCCGCCACCTCGCGAACCGAGGATTCCCCGGCGCGCCCCGGCCGCTGGGGTTCGACGACCGAGGCCGGGAGGTGATCAGCCTGCTGCCCGGCTCGGCGGCGCACTACCCGCTGCCGGACCACGCCTGGACCGACGAGACGTTGAGCACGGCCGCTCGGATGCTGCGGGCGTATCACGACGCCACCGTGGACTTCGTCCCGCCGGTCGACGCCCGCTGGCAACTGCCCGCGCACGAGCCGGCCGAGGTGCTGTGTCACAACGACTTCGCCCCGTACAACCTCATGTTCGAGGACGGCGTCCCGACCGGAGTCGTCGATTTCGACACCGTCTCTCCCGGTCCGAGGACGTGGGACCTGGCATACACCGCGTACCGCTTCGTGCCGTTGACCGATGCCGCGAACCCGGACGCGCCGTATCCGGGCGCAGCGGAGCAGCGTCGCCGACTGGAGCTGTTCGTCGAGTCCTACGGGGACGACGGGATCACGGCGGCCGATGTCCTCGCGATGGCCGTCCCGAGACTGCGCGAACTCGTGGAGTTCATCGTGGAGCGGGCACGTGCGGGCGATCCGGCTCAGCGGCGGGTGCTCGACCGAGGCGACGTCGCGGTCTATGAACAGGACATCGCATATCTGACCGGGCACCGTCTCCTGGCACCCGCGCGGCGTGCGCACGACGGCCCTCCCGCGCGGAACCGGTGACCCGCGCCCCCGGCCACGTCGCGGGCAGCCGCCACGGCAGGGGACCGGGAGACCGGGATCAACCTTCTCGGCGACCTTCGACTCGCCGCCGTTCACCGGGGTGCTCGGCGCGGGCGACCGGCTCGGCAGCCACAGCAGGGTCGCGACGACGACCACCTGGACTCCCATGATCACGGCCAGGGCGACGGGGGCCTGGACGTGGAGCAGCACCATCGTCAGGTTGACCGCGAAGTGCACCGCCACCGACGCGACGACGCCCGCGCGCTCGTATCGAGCGTGGACAGCTCGGGATCGACCGGCCCGGTCGCCGGAGCCCGGCCCTGGTCACGGCCGCCGCGCGTCGCGCGCACGCCGGCCGGAAGCACGCCGATGTCGACGTCGGCCCGGCGCGTCAGGCCGGCGCCGCGACGCGCCGCCCCACGGTGGTCCCCGCGTTCTGTGTGAAGGGGCTCGCCGAGGCGAGGCCGATGCGCGGACCCGCCCCCGGATCGGCGGCGTGGTGTGGGACTCCTCGGCTGCGGGGCCGCCGTCGGGGCGCGGGTGGCGACGAGCACGGGCGCGAGGTGATGACCCCGCGGCGACGTGAATCGCCGCCGAGACGGCGTCCGTCGGGCTCCGCGTGACTCGTGCCAGCGGCGACGACAGGAGATTCCCGTCCCTCAGTCGCCCTTCGCCAGCCGGTCGTTGATCAGCCCGGCGAGTTCCGCGGTGACACCGGTGGCGGGCACGGAACGGCCGAACGCCTCACCGACCAGGCCGAGGTGGGTGTCCACCGTGGCCTCGATCCACATCGTGAGCGCGACGGCGGCCGACCGGGTCCGTGCCCAGCCGAGCACGACGGCCCCCAGACCCAGGACCGCCGCCGGATACCACCAGACGCCGACACCGAGATAGAGCACGCCCCAGCCGACGAGCGTGCGCGCCGCCACGAGCCGCGCCTCGGCCGCCTGCACCGGCAGCCGCACGGTCTCCGGTATCACCAGCCAGAGACGCGGCCACAGCGGACCGAGTCGCAGACCGTGGTACTGCGCGGCGATGCGCGCGTCGAGCAGCCGGAACCGCTCCCCGATCCACGTGGGATGCCGAGGCCGGTAGGCGGCGACCGGGTCCACCCCGGCCCGTGTCGCCGCCCGGTCGAACCGCCATGCGCGCAAGGCCACCAACGGTCGCGCCAGCAGCCCCGCCGGACCGCGCCACGGCCGGGTCCAGACCGCCTCGACCACCCCGCCGAGCGACCGAGCGGCCGTCGCGGCCGCCGCCGCGCCCAGCAGCACGGCGGCGGCCGCGAGCGCCGCAGGGACCCGGTCCGCCGCCTGGACGAGCCACTCGGCCGCCGACACGACGTCGAGCGCGTCCCGGTGTCCGAGTCGGACGGCGCACGCCACCGCCGCCAGGAACAACGCCCCGGGCAGCACCAGGGTCGTCACCCATCGCTCCGCCAGCTTGCCACCGAGGGAGGAGAGGAACTGGTTCACGGCGTGACGCCTGTCGGCAGCATCGGCTCATCATCGAAGAGGGCGCACACCGGCGGATGTCCCGCGTCGTTCCGGCGATCACGGCGCGCGCACCGCCCCCGTGGGCAGCGGTACTCGCCTCGGCCGGTTCTGGGTGGCAGCGGGGTGCGTGGCGTGGGATAGACGGCGGCACCCAGCCCGTCCGTGCTCCGCGTCGGCTCCGCCCTATCGGCGGCGTCGAGGAGATCGAACTGTCGGCAGGCGTCCAATGCCGTGCCGCCGTCGCGCACCCGCGCCGCCGCGCGTTCCAGCCGATCGGTCCAACGACCCGCCGCCGCCGCGCGACGCAGATCCGGCAGCAGTGCACACCATAAGACGAGTGCGTCGCCCTCGTCGAATTCCGTCATCGCATCGTCTCCCTCGTGCCATGCTGATTCTCCACGCGAAACCGTAGTCCGCGGTGTCCTTCGGAGGAACGAGCGATCCGAGGCGGGAGGAGATTCGTCATCTCACTCTTCGATCGAATCCGTGCGGCGGAGCACGGTGACTTCACGGGAATCCTCGCCGAGGATGCGCTGGTCGAGGCGGCCCGCCTGATGCTGCCCGCCATCGACGGCGCACCGACCCCTCACGTGCTTCGGGAGGTCGCCTGCCTGCACTGGTGGCGCTATCACGCACTCGGCGTAGACGACGGTCCGGATCTCGAGATCTGTCTGGAGTTGTTCGCGCCGCTCGCGGCCGCCTTTCCCGACGCGCTGCCCCCGCCGGTACTGGCATGGTTTCGGGAGAACCCGCCCGTGCAGAGCCCTCCTGCCGGGAGCGGCTCCTTCTACGCGACCGTGGTGTCGAATGTCGCATCGATGACGTCGAATCCGATCCTGCTGGGATTGGCGATCGACTCCTGCCGCGCCGCGATCAGCGTGAACATGCCGGGTGACCGGTTCGCGCACCGGTTCAATCTCCTGATCCTCTCCTGCCGACGATTCGAGATGACGGGCGTGGAGTTCGATCTGGACGCGGGGATCGCCGCGGGCATGGCGGCATTGGACGCCGTGGGGGAGACCGGGACCGCCCCCGAGGCCTCGGCGGCGGTCCGCCTGCACCTCGGGGCCGCTTTGATCACCCGGTTCGGCCTCCGCGGCCGCAGGCGGAACCTGTCCGACGGGACGGCGCTGCTGCGGGAGGCGGTGCGACTGATTCCGCCGGATCATCCGGAGCACGCGGGCTGCCTCGGGCAGCTGGCCGTCGCGCTGCAGATCTGCTGTGAACTCGGCGGTTCCGCCGAGCTCGTCGCGGAGTACGTCAGCGTGACCGGGGATCTCCTCACGATCGACGGACTCGACGAGTCGGCGCGCGCGGAGGCGCTCGCGTTGCGCAGCGACGCGCTGCGTGCCCGCTTCGTCCGAGGAGGCGACCGCGCCGACGTCGAGGAGAGCGTCCGGTGCGCCCGCGCCGCCGTGGAGCGGCTCCCCGACGGCCACGAGTCCGTCGTGTCCGCGCGGCTCACTCTCACTCGCGCGCTCGCCGCCCGGTTCGCCCTCGCCAGGACACACGGTCTGGCAGGCGGCGCGGACCCGGCGGACCACGCGGAGGCACTGGCGCTCGCTCGGCGGCTGGACACGGACGTCCCGAGAGACCATCCGAGGCGGTCGGCGGTCGACGCCTTGTCCGCAGCCGTGCTGTCCATGTCGGACGCCGATCCCGACGGCGCCGTCCAGGCGGCGCGGACGGTGCTCGCGGACCTGCCCCCGGACTCGCCGTATCGGGGCTCGGCATTGTTCTCCCTCGGCAACGCGCTGCGCGCCGCGCACCAGCGCACCGGCGAGGAGGCACTGCTGTGGGAGGCGGTGGAGCTGCTGCGCGCGGCGGCGAACACCGACACGGGCGGGGAGGGGCCCCTCGGCCGAACGCCCACGCTGACCGCCCTGTCGATGACGCTGTACACCGCGCTGCGGCGGCTCGACGTCGGCGACGCCGCCGCACCGCTGCTCGACGAGGCCGTCGAGACGACGCGCGCCGTCGTCGAGGACCTGCCGGTCGAGGCGATCCGCGGCGGGCAGCTCTGGCAGTTGGCGGAACTGCTGGCGATGCGCTTCGCCCGCACGGGGCGGGGCGAGGACCTGGACGAGCGGATCGTGGTCCTGCGTACGGCCGCACCCTTGGCACCGGACGAGGCCACGTCGTACGAGTGCCTGTCCACGCTGGCCGATGCGCTGCGCCTGCGATACAGCCGGGCGTGGGCACCGGCCGATCTCGACGAGTACGTGGCGATCCGCTGTCGCCTCGCGGAGCTGCCTCCCGAGGACCACCCGGCGTTACCCGGATTCCAGGCCGACGCGGCGCTGGCCCTGCTGCACGAGTTCGAGGCCCGGGGCGGCCGGGACTGTCTGGAGCGGGCGACGGCACTGGCCCGGCGCGCGATCACCGCCGGACCCGCGCACGAGCACTGGCACGGGATGCTGAGCATCCTCGCCGTGGTCCTCGCCGCCGTCGCCGTGCCCGCACGCGACGTCGCCGCGTTGGACGAGCTCGTCGACGTATGTCGGGCCGCGACGCCCGAGGGACGCCCCGTCCCTGGCATCGTCGCCGTCACCCTGGGTCGCGCGCTGGCGGTCCGCGCCGAGGTCACGGGGGACACCGCGGATCTCGCGGGGGCGCTGGCCGCGCTGCGCCTCGCCGCCGCCGACCCGGCCGAGCCGAGTCGATTCGGGGCCGCGACCAGCCTCATCCTGGCGCTGCGGAGTCGCTTCGGGCGCGGCGGGGACGTCCGGGATCTGACCGAGGCGATCGAGTCGGGTGTGTCCGTCCTCGCAAGCACGGTGGCGGGTTCGCTGGAGACGGCGATGCTGGCGGCGCACGTCGCGGCGGCTCGCAGCGATCGGTACGAGGCGACCAGGGACCCGGCCGACATCACCGAGGCGATCGACACGTTGCGATCCGTCCTCCGGGCCGCGGCGGACGCGCCTGCCTCCTGGACGTTCCGTCTCTATCTCGGCAGTGCCCTGCTGGCCCGTTTCCGAGGTACGGCGCGGGTCGCCGACCTGGAGGAGTCGATCGAGGTGTTGCGGGCCTGTCTCGTCGAGGCGGAGCGGTTCGGCGAGACCACGCCCGGTCGGCTGATGCTGGCGGACGCGCTGCTGTCGTGGGGACGCTGGTCCGACGATCAGGACGCCCTCGTCGAGGCCCGCGAACTGGCACAGGCCGTGGCCGACGGGTCGCAGGCGGCGGATTCGCTGCGGGCGACGGCCGAGATCATCGCCGCGAACGCCCTGCATCTGCGCTACCTGGACTCCGGCGATCCCGCGCTGCTCACCGAGGCGACTCGGATCGCCCGGGAGGTCCTCGACGTCGTTCCGTCCGGCGACCGCGACCACACCCACGCGCTGATCCTGCTGGGCGGCCTGTTGAAGCAGTCGTTCGAACGGACCGGCGACGGCGGCACCATCACCGAGGCGGTCGAGGTGCTCCAGCGCGCCGCGGCCGCCGCGTGGACGCGCACGACGGAGGCGTCCGCCTTGGCCGAACTGGCCAACGCCCTACGTGCTCGACAGGACGTCCTGCCCGAGATCGGCGACCCGGACGAGGCGATCGCCGTCGCCGAACGGGGAGTCGCCCTGGCCGCGTCCGGGCCCGGCGAGCACGCCGCGCACCGCACGGCGCTCGCCTCCGCCCTGTACGCCAGGTTCCTGCGCACCGGCGACCTCGACGCCCTGAACTCGGCCGTCGACCACTGCCGCGTCGCCGTCGGAACGCCTGACGCGCGTGTCAGCGCGGTGCTCACCCTGGCCACCCTCGGCGCCGCGCTCTCGGGCCGGTATGACCGGGTCGGGAACACCACCGACCTCCACGAGGCCATCGAGGTGCTGCGCACGGCGGCGCGGACCGCGCATGCCGGCCACACCATGCGGCCCGTGCTGCTGACGAATCTCTCCAACGCCCTGCGGACTCGAGCGGGGCTCCTCGGTTCCGCCGCGGACCTCGACGCCGCCGTCGAGACAGGGCGGGCCGCCGTCGACGCCGTGTCGGACGGACATCCGTCGGCGGCGCTGTGTCTGATGAACCTCGGAACCGCCCTCGCCGTGCGCGCCCAGGAGAACCGCGACTCCGGGGATCACGAGGCGGCCGTGGTCGCCATGTCGCGGGCCCTGGAACGCAGTGGTCCGGAACCGTCCGGGCGGGCGCGCATCCTGATCAACCTGGCAGGCCTGCTGCGCGGCCGTCGTCGTCGGACGTCGGATTCGGACGACCTCGACCGGGCGCTCGTGCTGCTCCGCGAGACGCTCACCATCATCGATGCCGAGCACCCGCTCGTCCCGCAGGCCGAGTTCCTCCTGGCGATGACCTTCCGGGAACGCCACGTGCGCGACCACCGACCCGAAGACCTGATCGCGGCCGTCCAGTCGGTGCGACGGGCGATCGGCGGGCTCGACGACGGCGACCCCCGGTGCGCCGTCACCCGGTGGATACTCGGGTCGCTCCATGAACAGGGCGACGACCCCGAGTCCGCCGCCCGTGCCTACCGCGCGGCGGTCGAGTCTCCCGCGGCCCCGCCGCTGATCCGAGCCGTGGCCGCGCGGTCCTGGGCGGAGACGGCCGTGCGGCTGCGGAACTGGTCGGACGCGATGGAGGCGTTCACCGCCACCGTCGCGCAACTGCCGCAGGTGGCCTGGCACGGCATCGAACGCGGCGCGCGGGAACGCAGGCTGCGGATCTGGGAAGGCCTGGCCACCGAGGCCGCCGCCGCGGCGCTGTCGGCGGGCGACGCCGATCGCGCGGTCGAGCTTCTCGAGCAGGGACGCTCGGTGCTGTGGTCCCAGACGTTGCAGACCAGGGACGACTTCTCCGTGCTTCAGGAGCGCGATCCCGTGTTGCATGATCGGCTGCGCGCCGCGGCCACGAGGCTCACGGCCGCGGCGGACGTCGACATGCCCGACGGCGGCGGCGCGCCCGAGCCGTGGGGCGATCGCGGCCACCAGGAACGCTTCGACCGCATTCGGCTCGCTCAGGACTGGGATCGGCTGCTCGCGGAGGCCCGTGCGCTGCCCGGACTGGAGTATCTGCTGCGTGTCCCCCCGACGGCGACGCTGCGGGCCGGACTGCCCTCCGACGGCCCGGTCGTCCTGGTCAACGTCGACCGCGCCCGCTGCGACGCGCTGATCGTGTACCGGGATCGCGACGTCGAGCACGTTCCGCTGCCCGCGCTGTCCCAGGCGGAGGTGGCGGGCCGGGCTCGCGCCTACTGGCGGGCACTGCGATCGTGGGAGCGTTCCGGCGGCTCCGGCGGGCTGACGGCCATCGGCGCCCGCCAGACGCTGCACGCCACGTTGGAATGGCTGTGGGACGCGATCGCCGAACCGGTGCTCGACAGACTGGAACCGGGCGACGCCGACGGCTCGCCGCCGCGACTCTGGTGGTGCCCCACCGGCCTGCTGACCCTGCTGCCCCTGCACGCCGCGGGCTACCACGATCCGGCTGACGGTCTCGCGGGGTGCACGGTGCTCGATCGCGTCGTCTCGTCGTACACGCCGACCCTGCGCGCCCTCGCCCGGGCCGCCGCGGCCGGTGCCGCCCGCGAGGCCGATCGCCGCATCCTCGTCGTCAGCCTGCCGGAGACCCCGCCGCGGCCGGACAGGCGGCCTCTCGGCGAGCTGCCGGGCGCCAGGGCGGAGGCGGATCTCCTGCGCGCCGCCTTCCCCGAGAGCCACACGCTGCGCACCGCGCACGCCGCGACCCGCGCCGCGATCACCGCGGATCTGCGGACGCATGCCTACGTCCACTTCGCCTGCCACGGCGGTCACGACCCCCGCGATCCGTCGACCGGCGCGCTGCACCTGTGGGACGAGCCGCTGACGGTCCTCGACGTCGCCGAACTACGGCTCGAACACGCCGAGTTCGCCTTCTTGTCGGCCTGCAGCACCGCGACCGGCGGTACGACGCTGCCGGACGAGGCGATCCACCTGGCGGCGGCGCTGCAACTCGCGGGGTACCGCCAGGTGATCGCGACACTGTGGAACATCCCCGACCGCACCGCACCCGAGGTGGCCGCGACGCTGTACGCCGCACTGCGCGAGCAGGCAGGCCTGCGTCTGGATGACACCGCCCGAGTCCTGCACGGCGTGGTGCGCGCCCTGCGGGACTCCGCTCCCCGTGACCCGACGATCTGGGCCGCCTACATCCACTCCGGGCCGTGAGCGACGCCCGCGTCGCCGTCGCGTCCGACCGCCGTCGCGGCGTCGACGCGCCGCGCGACGGCCTGCCTGCGATCGGGTGCCAGGGGCTTCAGACCCCCAGTAGTGTCGGGAGAGCGACACTCGATGGAGGAGGCAGTTGATGAGCGGGCCCCAGCACAACGACCCGAACGTGGTGGACGCCGAGATCGTCGGGGGACCCGAGACGGCCGCGCCGGTGCCGCCCGTCGCGGTGCCCCCGTCGGACTACACGGCTCAGGGCGTTCCGAGCTTCGACTACGTGCGAGACAAGATCGAGAATCGGTCGAACACGGCCGTCGGCTCGATCGAGCTCGCCGGGATCGGCGGCGCGGGACCCGATGTGAAGTCGCTCGACGAGCAGTGGGCGAAGCGCGAGGAGGCCGGCCGGGCGAAGCTCGACGAGATCCGCCGCTCGCTGGGCCGAGACTGAGCGAGACGGCGATCGGCGTCCCGGCGATCGTGCCCGCCCGGTCGGGGCGGGTCGCGTGCCGGGCGGTGGGCATCGGGTGGGCCGGGCCGCATCGGCTCCGCAGGCGGGCGACGGCGGGAACCGCCGGTCGGGACGGTGGGGGGACGCGGTCCGCTCGGCGTCCGGACCGCGGTGCCCGAGGCGCTCCGAGGGAACCGTGCGATGCGCACCTGCCGGCGTGAGACGGTGGCGCGGCCGGGCCTGCAGCGACGTCGTGTCTCGTGTCGTCATCGAGGTCGGTTCGTGCGGCGTGCGGCGTGCGGCGTGACAGTCTGCCGACGCCCTGGCCCGCCGACGCTCCGGCTTGCGGAGGGCGAACCGCCTCGTCGGCGGACGCGGGCAGCCGGGACGAGGCACTCACCTTCCGACGTGGTCCGCGGCGGACGGGAGGGCGAGGCGATCCCTCCATGCGCCGATGCGCCGATGCGGTGATCCGTCGGCCCGTGGAGACGATGGTCCTGTTCTGGCATGGGCGCTCGTCTCCCGTGACGCCTCGATCTCCCACCAGACTCCCGTCGTCGTCGCGCTCGGCGTAGTCGTCGGGGGGATCGCCCGATCGGCGAAACGGCGGTATCCGAGACCCGGCCCGTCGGCGAGGCCCGGCGCCCACCGCGGTTCAGCTGTCGACCGCCGTCTTGTGGACGTCGAGGAGTCGGCGCTGACGATCCGCCACGCGCCCTCGAACCCCCGCGCCAGGCCAGATCCGCCGTGCGATGCGACGTCTGCCCCGGATCGTCCGTGGCATCACGTCCCGCCGGGGACCGCGACGCGGGGGCCCGCCCGGCGCGGCGTGCGGTCCGACGTCGGGGGAGGACCGGCATCCGGCCTTCCCCATACCGAGCGCGGCGTACCGCGCAGGCGCCGCCGCCCGACTCGTGGCGGTCACGACCTCGACGCCCGATTCGCGCAAGTACATGTCGAGCGTCATGCGGTGGTGGTCGTCGAGCGGCCTCGCAGGTCACGACATCGCGGCGCCCGTATCATCACCAGCGGTCGAACCCTCGGTCACCAGGCCGCTCCGCGCGGCCCTGTCATCACTGGAGAGTGAACCCTTCTATGGACTCGTCCGCGAGCCCAGGGTCGTCTGCCGACGACCCCAGTCATAGTCCCCTGCCCCGTCGTCTGACGGGCGCCCGCGTCTGTCACGATCCCCGCGTCGAGGTGATGTCATGATCACCGCCGCGTTGACGCTCTTGCTCGGGATCGTCGTCATCCTCGTCATCATCGCCGCGAACGGCTATTTCGTCGCCCAGGAATTCGCCTACATGTCCGTCGACCGCGCAAGGCTGCGCGCCCGGGCGAACGAGGGCGACGCGGCGGCGCGCCGTGCGCTGCGGGTCACCCGGCGCACCTCGTTCATGCTCTCGGGCGCACAGCTGGGCATCACGGTGACCGGCCTGCTGATCGGTTACGTCGCCGAGCCGTTGATCGGCGATTCGGTGGCCGTGCTGCTCGGCGACACGGGCATGTCTCCCGTGGTGGCCGTCTCCATCGGCACCGTCGGTGCGCTCGTGGTGGCGTCGCTGGTACAGATGATCTTCGGGGAGCTGTACCCGAAGAACCTCGCGATCGCCGCCCCCGAACGGCTGGCGCGGGGCCTGTCGCGGTCCACGCTGGTCTATCTGGCGGTGTTCGGGTGGCTGATCACGCTCTTCGATCACGCCGCGAACCTGCTGCTGCGCATCGTCCGCGTGGAGCCGGTGCACGACGTCGACATCACGATGAATGCCGAGGACCTCAAGCGTGCCGTCGCCGACTCGCGAGCCAGCGGCGATCTGCCGCCGGAGCTGTCGATGCTGATCGATCGAGTGCTGGACTTCCCCGACCAGGACGTGGAGCACGCGATGGTGCCACGTTCGCAGGTCGGGGTGGTGACCGCCTCCACGACCATCGGCGAACTGCGGCGTCTGATGGCGGGTGCCCACACCCGCTATCCCGTGCTGGACGACGAGGAGCAGCCCGTCGGAACCGTGCAACTCGTCGATCTGCTGCGCAGCGACGCCCCCGACGGCGCGTCGGTGACGACGATCATGCACGCACCGGTGATCGTCTCCACCCTCATGCCGCTGCCGAACGCGCTGGAGCAGCTCACGCGGGCGCGGCGTCAGATGGCGTGCGCGATCGACGAGTACGGCGGGTTCGCGGGCATCCTCACCGTCGAAGACCTCGCGGAGGAGCTGGTCGGAGAGATCACCGACGAGCACGACACGGCCGTCGAGCCCGGCGTGGTCGCCGAGACACCCGACGCCTGGCGAGTCGGCGGCGAGGTGCACATCGACGAGGTCGAGCGCGCCATCGGACACGAACTGCCGCAGGGCGACTACGAGACCTTCGCGGGTCTGTTCATCGCCTACCACGGCGCGCTCCCCGCGGTGGGCGAGGCGATCGAGGTGGCATTGCCCGAGGAGCCGAGCGACCTGGTGGACGACGAGCCGGTGCGCAGGATGCTCCACATCGAGGTCGTCGAGCTGTCCGGGCATGTGCCCGGCGAGCTGCGCGCGCGCCTCGTCGAGGAGCGCGGAGACCAGGTCACGCGAGAAGACGGCGACGAAGAGGGGAACGGACGATGAGCGACGCACTCTCCGTCACCGTGATCACGGTCTTGCTCATCGTCCTGAGCGCGTTCTTCGTGGTCATCGAATTCGCGCTGCTCGGTGCCCGCAGGCACCGGCTGGAGGCCGAGGCCACGACGAGCCGGTCCGCCCGTGCGGCCCTGCGCGGCGCTCACGAGCTCACCATCATGCTGGCCGTGGCCCAGCTGGGGATCACAGCGTGCACCTTCGCCCTCGGCGCCGTCACCAAGCCCGCCGTCGACTACGCGCTGTCCCCGCTGTTCTTCTCCTGGGGACTGCCCGCCTGGTTCGCCGACGGCGGCGCGTTCGCACTGTCGTTGATCTTCGTCACGTTCCTGCATCTCGTGGTGGGTGAGATGGCTCCGAAGTCGTGGGCGATCGCCCATCCCGAGACGGCGGCGAAGATCATCGGCGTGCCCTCGCGGGCGTTCGCCTGGCTGTTCCGGCCCCTGCTGCTGTGGGTCAACGCCGTGGCGAATCGGCTCGTCGCCGCGAGCGGGATCACTCCCGTGGATCGGGCGGCGGTCGGCGGGCAGGACATCGACACCATTCGCGCGCTGGTCGAGCACTCGTCGTCGGTGGGAACGCTGGAAGCCCCCTTCCGCAGGCAGCTGTCGGACGTGCTCGATCTGGAGCGCTTCACCGTCGGCGATCTGGTCAAGGGACAGGGTCTGCTCGCCTGTGTCGCCCCGGACGCCTCGGTGGACGACGTCCGGCACGTGGCCGCGAAGTCGGGTCACCTGCGCATCCTCGTGACCGACGAGCAGGGCACGCCGTCCAGGCTGGTCCATGTCCGCGACTGCCTGCTGGAGCCGCCGGATCGGCCTGTCGACGGCATCGCCCGGCCGGTTCTGACGCTCGATGCCGCCACCGCCGTCTACGAGGCGCTCGCGCAGATGCGTGCTCGCAGCGAGCAGCTCGCGCTCGTCGCACGGGATGGCGAGGTGATCGGAGTGATCACCGTCACGGACATCCTGCGTCGCATCATGCCGCGCGAGGCGTCCCGACCGGTCGAGGGCGCGGGCGCGCCGGGACCGGCGGCCGCGGGGTGATCTGAGATCGGCTCGGTGTCCTCTCGACGGGGTGGCGGCCCGTACCAGGTCCGCCACCCCGGACACGGGGGCACCGAGCCCGGTTCCCGACCTGCTGCGCGCGGTCTTCGGTGGGATGACGTCGGCGTAGTCCATGGCGAGCCCCGCCTCGGCCTGCCTCGGCGTCGTCGCACCGCGGCCTCCCGCGTCGCGGCGGGACGCCTGGCGGACCGTCCACGCCGACAGGCCACCGCGGATCGGTGAACCGCGGGGACGGGACTGGTCCCTCCGCCGACATGATCATCGGTCGCGACAGCCAGGCCGGCGCCTCGCCTGGACGATCCGAGCGCAGGCTCATGCCGCCGATCGCGGTCCCTGCCCGCCGCGGTGTCGCCGTCCGGCCTCGGTGACGTCGACGGGCCCGCCGTCGGCCGACGAGCCTGCGGCAGGCCGTCGCTCGGCGTTCGTCAGAGCCCCACCGATACGCCGAGGCCGGCGGGAGGCGTTCGCTCAGCCGTCGGCCTCCCCGTGCTCGCCCGGGTGCGGCCTGTCGCCGGAGGCGATCACGGACCGGACCGCCGCGGAGCGCCCGTCCGGCCTCCGCTGCCCCACGCGGATGGTCAGCCCGGGTCGGGGGTGACGCCGGTGAGGGCGGCCGTGGACTCCCACAACCCGTCCGCGAGCACCGAGTCCCGTGCGGCCGCCGAGCGTCGGGCAAGGCCGGCCGGGCCCCGCGTCTCGAACAGCCTGGTGGGCCCCACGTAATCGCCGCCGCGCACCCGTCCGACCGCCGCGAGGAGCTGGGGTCGGATTCCGACGGCGACCGGCTGGGAGAGCAGCCGGTCCGGGATCACGTACAGGCGGGCTCGCAGGCCGCCGCCGCGAGCCAGCCCGTTGTTCAGCAGCTCCGACGTCGTCAGCCCGGGGTGAGCGGCGACCGAGAGCACCGGGTCCCCGGCCCGCCGTGATCGTCGGTCGAGTTCGGCGGCGAACAACAGATTCGCGAGCTTCGACGCCCCGTAGGCGAGGGTGGGCGAGTAGCGCCGACGTTCCCAGTGCAGGTCGGCGAGGTCGAGCCGACCGGTGCGGTGTCCGAGGCTCGAGGTCGTCACGACCCGAGCGGGCGACTCGGCGCGACCTGCCGCCCGTAGCGCGGGCATCAGCAGCCAGGTCAGCGCCGCCGGGCCGAGGTGGTTGGTCCCGATCTGCAACTCGAAGCCGTCGCGGGTCTGCTCCCGAGGACCCAACGACACGGCGGCGTTGTTGATCAGCACGTCGACCCGGTCCTCCGTGCGTTCCCGGACGTCGTCGGCGGCGGTGCGGACCGAGGCGAGATCGGCCAGATCGAGCAGGACGGCCTCGGCCGAACCGCGGCCGTCGAGCCCGGCCCGCACCCGTGCGACGGCCGCCGCGCCGCGGTCGGCGTCGCGAACGGTCATCAGCACGCGGGCGCCCGCCCCGGCCAGCGCGGCGGAGAGCGCGAGACCCAGGCCGGACGTCGTACCGGTGATGACGATGGTGCGGTCGGTGAGATCGGGCAGGAAGTCGTGCGCCGGTGCCACGAGAGTCGATACCTCCGGGTGCGGGTTGGTCCGTCCAGTAAGTCTGGCCGGTGTCGCGGAGCGGACCGACGCCGCGCAGGCACAGCCGCCCTCGGAGCAGGCCGGGCGGGCCTGCGGCATCGCGGTGAGCCGCCGAGACTCCCGCCCTGGCCCCCTCGGCCGAGTGTCGTCGAGAGCCGAGGCGCCCCGGTGGGCACCGGTGTACGCGGCCTCCGCGTCGACGGGCCGATCGGGGTGGCTGCGGCGGCCCTCGCGATGCGCGGTCGTAGGGCGGCTTCGGTCCTGGAGCCGCGTCGGCTGCGGCCCGGCGGGACGCCGTCGACCTCGGCACGGTTCACGACGCGCCGCGCAGGGGCCTGCCACCCCCGCCGATCGGCCTTGCGGTGTCGGAGGTCCCGCCGAGCCGTTCGGCGGACGACGTCGGCCGCGGTCCTCCGACGTCGGCGGCCCCGGTCGAGTCGGCCGGGGTGGCGGATGCCGAGGAGGACCGCACGAGCGATCGCTCGCCGAGCGGTTCGGGAGCGAACCGGCATCGGGCGAGAGGGCCGCCGCAGCCCGCCGCCTGCGGGCAGGCGAACGCCGTCGCCCCGCGGGTCCGCTCCTCGGCATCCGCACTCCGGCTGTGCGGCGGGCGGGACTCGCCGGGGCGCCTCGACGGTCGCCGTGCGACGCGCGATCGCGGCGGTTGTCAGATCGTCGGCGAGCGACAAGCCGTCAACGCGCCGAGAAGGTGAACCAGGCTCGTGCGGGGCTGACACCGGTTTCGCCGATTCGTAGCGTCGTCCGCGGCGACGCCGTTCGAGCCTGGGAGATGCGCGATGAGGGCACGACTCAAGATCACGGGTATGGCGGTCGCCCTGGTCGGGATGTTCGTCGCGGGGACGCCCGCCGCCGCGACCCCCGGTGGTGCGGAGGCGGCGACGTGGTACATGCAGGACGGCGAACAGCGGTTGTGCGTCCAGGCCGACCGAGGATGGCGTGACACCTACGTCTGGGCGCCGATCTTCGGCGAGTGGTCCACGCCGATCGCCATCGGGGTGCGGAACATGCCTGCCGGTTCGGTCAGTCCCGAGGGGACCATCGCGCCGGGTTCGCACCACGGACCGGGAATCCGGTACTTCGCCGAGCTCTCGCTCGCACCCGCCCCCGTGGGCGTCTACCACGCCGAGGTGTGGGCCGACGACGGCACGGTGACCCAGACCGGCCCGGTGAAGCTCCGGTACCAGGAGCGCTGCCCCTGACATCGGGTGCTGGACTGGCCACGAGGGCTGTGAGAGCGCGGGCCTCCGTCGGCGGCGCGGCGTGCGGGGGCTCGCTCCGTAGTGCGAGCGCCGATTCTCGGTCACCGTCGCGGCGGACCCGACACGGTCGCCCCGGGCCCCGCCGAACGCGGTCCGTCGTCTTCGTCGCCGTTGCGCGTGTCAGGCCGAGATCCGCTCGGGACCAGCCGGCAGGCCCGCGCCGGTGGCGCGAGCGGGGTCGGGTCGGGTTGGGTCGGGTCGGGTCGGGTCGGGTCGGGTCGGGTCGGGTCGGGTCGGGTCGGGTCGGGTCGGGTCGGGTCGGGTCGGGTCGGGTCGGCCGAGGACGAGCCACGCATTGATAATGATAACCGTTTTCATCTAGGCTGTGTTGGTGTCCTCCCGACTGACCATCGTCTCCGCCCTCGAGTCCGAGTGTCGCCGCGTCGCCTGCCGTCGTCTCCTGAACGCGGACGGCGTCGTGCTGCTGGAGTACACCCGACTCGGCCCGCGTCGTCTCGCGCGCCGGATCAGTACGTCCTCGGGTGTCCGCGGTGCCCGCGAGCTGTGCATGGGGCGGGGCGAGGCGGCGTACGCGGTCACGGCTGACCTGGACGCGGCCCTGCGGGAGATCCTCGCCGAGGTCGGTCCCGTCGGTGATCTGGTGCTCGGACTGCCCGAAGGCGTGGACGCGAGCATCGCCGTCGACGTCGTGACCGCGCTCGACCACCCGCTCACCATCGACTCCGTGATGACCGCCGTGGACCCCGTGACGATCGAGGACCTCCTCTGGTCGTCGACGACACTCGAGGAGTCCGACATCTCGGCGATGCCGGACGACCATCGTGTCCTCGGCGAGTTCGTCGTCGGCGAGCTCTCCTGTGCCGACAGCTGTGTGCTCGTCCCCTCGGCGGGCAACGCCACGCGGGGCGAACTGCTGATCGGTCACCTCTGTCCGCAGGCGTGGCTGACCCGCGTCCCGGGCGGATCGCCGGTCCCGGCGGGCAGGCTCCTGCCGCCGCCCACGCTGCGTTCCGCGCGGTTCGATCCGCGTGAGGCGCGAAGCAGACTGGTTCCGGGAGCCGTCGTGACACCGGTGGTCGCGGAGACGGACGGCATCTCCACCGTGATCTGTCGGGCGCGGCGACCGTTGCACCCTCGACGGCTGGCCGAGCGGATGCATGCGATCGCGCAGGGCTGCGTGTGGTCACGAGGTCGATCGTGGATCGCGTCCGTTCCGCGCTGCCGCGTGATCTGGCATGGCGTCGGCCCGCAGGTCGGGCTGGAGGACGGCGGGCTCTGGACCGCGGACCGGCCTGCGGCCACACCGGACGACCTGTTCGTGAACTCGTCGCTGGAGTGGGACAGGGAGTACGGGGATCGCGGGACGGTCCTGGCGTTCACCGGGGAGGAGATCTCTCGGTACGAGATCCAGGAACTTCTCGACGAGTGCGTGCTGACCGATCGGGAGCTCACGATCGGGCCGGTCGCCTGGCAGCGGTGGGAGGACCCGTTGGCACTCCGGACGTCGTTCACCGAGCACGTCCTGGAGTGGATGCACGCCGAGTCGCCTAGTCACCACACGGAAGGAAGCCCATGAAGGTACGCAGCTCGCTTCGCTCGATGAAGACCAAACCCGGCTCGCAGGTCGTCCGACGCCGGGGCAAGATCTTCGTGATCAACAAGAGGAACCCCCGGTTCAAGTCACGTCAGGCATGAGCGGCTGAGCCGTCCGGGCCGGTCCCATGTCGACCGGCCCGGCGGACACCCGATGAGCGGGCCCGCCGGCTGTCCGTCTCGCGTCTCCGCGGACCTGAGGCCGAGGGAACCCGGCCGCACCGGCCGGACGCCGAGCCCCGCGCCTCCCACGATCCGGCCCGCCTCCCACCCGACGCCGGCGCGTCGTGCGGCCGCCGCCGAGCCCCAGGCAGGTCGCCGTCGCCGGTCGCCACGAGTCGGCGCCGCACGGAAATCCGCGGCCGTGTCGTGGGAGCGGGTCGCAGTCGTCATCGCGGGGCCGCCGCACGCGCTGACCCGATCCGGGGCGAGCCGCCCGGCTTCACGACTGCACCACGGAGTCGGCAGCGAGAGACCCGGCGGACGGCCGATCGGGAACCGTGGCCGCCCACAGCGGCGAGCACGCCGTATGGCGGCAGGGCCGCGACCGTGGGGAGTTCACCGGATGACCCCGCGCCGACACGGTGATCGAGGAATCGACCACCGTGTCGGCCGAGCGGCGGAGTCTGTCCGGCGAGACCCCTCGTCGCTGCGCGTACCCCTCAGCCGTGGTCGACCGCTTCGGGATGCAGCCAGCCTGCCAGTGCCTCAAGACCGTCGAGAGTATGGGTGACGCCCGTCGGGAACGCGGACGCGGCAGGCAGGAGCAGCACGCGGTCCTCGGCCGCCGCCGGGAGGTCGGCGACGGCGGGGTTGGACAGCACGGAGTCGAAGGAGCCCCGACCGCCGCCCGTGACGTCGACGAGCAGGATCGCGTCGGGGTCGGCGGCGACGATCGTCTCCGGGTCGGCGGGCCCGGTGGCGCGTACCCCGGCGGTCTCGGCCGCGGCGTCGCCGCCCGCGAGTTCGATCAGCCCGGAGGTGAAGGCGTCGGGGCCGATGACGAACGGGGTGCCCGCCTGATTGCTGAGACCCAGCACCGAGGGGCGGTCCCGGCCGGCGACCGCGTCGGCGACGGCCTCACGTCGCTCCGCCATCTCCGCGACGAGACTCGCGGCCCGGTCCTCGGCGTCGAGCACCTCTCCCAGCAGCAGCAGATTGGCGGCGATGTCGTCGAGGCCGTCCCACTGTTCCAACGCCAACACCGGGACGCCGGTTTCGCCGAGCACGGCCAGCGCGTCCTGCTCGCCCCCATGGCGGGGCGTGACCAGGATGAGGTCCGGTTCGAGGGACAGCACATGGTCGGGGTCGGGCTCGTTTCCGGGCGGCAGCTGCTCTGGTACGGCGGCGGCGTCCTCGACGTGGTTGCCCAGGCTCGGCGAGGTGAGGTTTCGGGGCACGGCCACGAGCCGGTCCGGGCCGACGAGTTCCAGCGTCGCCTCGGCCGCGTCCGGGGACAACGCGGCGATGCGCCGGGGCTCGGACTCGATGGTGACGGCTTCGGCCCCGTCCCTCTCGACGAGCCGCGGATAGCCGG
This sequence comes from Actinoalloteichus hoggarensis, assembly GCF_002234535.1. Lineage (NCBI taxonomy): Bacteria > Bacillati > Actinomycetota > Actinomycetes > Pseudonocardiales > Pseudonocardiaceae > Actinoalloteichus > Actinoalloteichus hoggarensis. The sequence goes on along the minus strand of NZ_CP022521.1, from coordinate 3,373,594 downwards.
CCTGAGCCGCGCCGCCGTCCGATTCCGGTGCAGGCTCGGCGGGGACGCCGCAGGCCGCGGGCAGCAGTACCGCCAGCAGTGCCGCGCCCGCCAGTACCGCGGGCCGTCGGAGGATGGTCATGCCTGGTCTCCTGATCTCGTGTCGATGACGTCCAGCGGGACGACCCGCGGGCAGCGGGTGTCGGGATCTCGCCGGACGACGCTGCGCACCCGGTATGCGAGCGCGATGTTCTGTTCGGTCAGCACCTCGTCCGCTGTGCCGTCGGCGAGCACCCGACCTTCGTGGAGCAGCGCCACTCGATCGCAGAAGCGCGCCGCCTGATCGAGGTCGTGCAGGACGACGACCAGCGCCGTCCCCGTCGCCGCGAGGCGCCGTAACAGCTGGAGGACGAGGAGCTGGTGGCGCAGATCCAGTGCGGCGACCGGTTCGTCGAGCAGCAGCACCTCGGGCTGCTGCGCGAGTGCCTTGGCGATGTGCACGAGCTGCCGTTCGCCGCCGGAGAGGGTGGTGACCTCCTGGTCTGCCCACCTCAGCACCCCGGCGGTGCGGAGCGCTTCGTCGGCGATCCGCTCGTCCTCGGCCCGAAGCGGGGCGAACCGGCCCAGATGCGGGTGCCTGCCCATCAGGACCACCTGCCGAGCGGTGAAGTCGAAGTCGAGCCTCGTGTCCTGCGGAACATGGGCGATGCGGCCTGCCACGGCGCGCGGCCGCAGGCTGCGCAGCGGCGTCCCGTTCAGTCGCACCGCTCCACGGTCGGGTCGACGCAGCCCCGCCAGCGTCGACAACAGGGTGCTCTTGCCCGCGCCGTTGGCGCCCACCAAGGCCAGCACCTCGCCGGGGCACACCGCCAGATCGACGTCGTCGAGGACCGGGCGCCCGTCGAGGAGCACGCCGACGCTCTCGGCGACGAGCCGGGGTCGCATGTCGACTCGGACACTGTCGCGATCGGTCACGGCGTCGCCCTCCGTCCGCGTCGGAGCACCAGCAGCAGGAACACCGGGGCGCCGATCAGCGCGGTGACCGTGCCCGTCTGGAGGATCACCGGGCTGAACAGCATTCGGGCCCCGAGATCGGCCAGGACGAGGAAGGAGCCGCCGAGCAGGGCAGAGGCGGGCAGCAGCAACCGGTGGTCCGGGCCGATCACCAGCCGGACCAGATGCGGCACGACCAGACCCACGAAGCCGATGGCGCCCGCCACGGCCACGGAGGCCCCCGTGATCAGCGCGGCGAGAGCCAGCAGGACGCGCCGGGTGCGGACCACGTCCACCCCGCCGGCCTGCGCCGCCTGCTCGCCGAGCAGCAGCATGTTGAGGTCACGCGTGAAGAACAGGGCCGCCGCCACCCCGAGGAGCACCGGAAGCACCGCCGTCCCGACGTGCTCCCAGGTGCGTGCGACGAGGTCGCCGTTGAGCCAGAAGACGATGCCGCGCACGTCTCGGTCGTCGGGCACGTTCGCGATCACCGCGCTGATCACGGCGCCGAGCAGCGCGTTCAGGGCGATGCCGATCAGCAGCAGCGTCGCCGCGGACCGATCCCGGCGTATCGCGGCGATCAGATGGACCAGGATCAGCGCGGCGAGCGCCCCCGCGAACGCGGCGGCGGGCAGGACCCAGCGGCCCGCGACGGTGACGCCGCTCGCCAGCACCAGCACGGACCCCGCCGCGGCGCCGCTGGAGACGCCCGTGACCCCCGGATCGGCGAGCGGGTTGCGGAACAGGGCCTGCATGATCGTGCCCGCCACGGCCAACGCCATCCCGACGAGCAGGGCGACCAGGACGCGCGGCAGCCGGATCGTCTCCACGACGAGTGCGTGTCGACCGCCGCCTGCGGACCCGGGAGTGAGCTGGTCGAGCAGGACGACGACGGTGTCGAGGAATGGAATCCGAACCGGTCCGGACGACACGGCCACGATCACGACGCTGATCAGGAGCAGTGTCAGGGAGCCGAGGACGACGAAGGAGCGCGACGCACGCCTGGGCGGCGGCACGGGAGGGGAGGGCAGCGGAGTGTTCACCAACGGGCTCACCTGGCGGGCCGGAACGCGCCCGCACTTGCTTGTAGTGATAATCGTTATCCTTTAATGGAGTCAAGCCCGTGGTGGCGAGGTCGGTCAACGGGTTCGTGAGCTGTACCGCATTCCCGGCCCGGGCGGCGACGTCGATGCACACGGATGGTGATCGGCCTGCTGCTCGTCGCGAGGCCGCAGTCAGGCCGGACCACACGGCGAGGGAGCTCCGACACGCATCGCCACACCGGCCGGGGCGTCCGCCGCGAGGCGTCACCTCACCGCAGCCGGCTCTCGGCGAGGAGCAGCGAACGGGACGCCCGGGCGGCGACGCGGTCGTTGTGGGTGATGAGTACGACGGCCAGGCCGAGACGGGCGCGTAGCTCGTCGAGAACGTCCAGCACTCGCGCTTCGGAGTCCTCGTCGAGGGAGGCCGTCACCTCGTCGCAGATCAGCACCTCCGGTCGGCACGTGAGAGCCCGGATCAGGTTGACGCGCTGTCGCTGTCCCCCGCTGAGTTGTCGTGGTGTGCGTTCGACGATGCTCGGCGACAGACCCGCGGCGGCCAGGAGCGTCGACTCGTCCAGGGGTGACAGGCCGTGACGGCGCGCGGCTGCCCGTGCCCGATGCAGGGTTCGCGCGACCGTCTCCCACGGCGCGAGCGCGGCCTGTGAATCCTGCTCGACGTAGGCCACGCCGATTCGAGCGGTTCCCCGCCGCGCTCCGGCGGACCAGGGCACGGGACTTCCCTCGAGAGTCAGCGAACCGGCACGAGGCGACTGGAGACCGGCGAGACACCGGGCGAGACTGCTCTTCCCCGCTCCCGACTCGCCGCGAACGGCGACGCACTCGCCGCGGTACACGGTGAGATCGCCGTCGAGGAGGACATCGTGCGGACCGTACGAGATGGTGACGCCGGTGGCGGCGAGCACCGGGCGGGAATCGCGGCGTTCCGGCGGGGGAGCCTGCGGCCGACGGTCCTGACGGGGCGTCGGCACGATGCGGCCGTCAGCGACGTGGTGAACCCGGTGCGCGAGACCGGCGAGGAGGTCCCGGTCGTGGCTGACCATGACGATCGACATCGGCCCGGCCGCCTGACCGATCTCAGACGCCTGACCGAGTACGGCTGCCTGACCGAGTACGGCTGCCAACTCGCGTGCGGTCGCCGCGCTGACATTACTGGTGGGCTCGTCGAGCAGCAGCAGCCTCGGTCGGGGCAGCAGCGCCGCGGCGAGGGCGACCCGCTGCGCCTGACCACCGGAGAGTTCCGTCGGGTAGGAGCGCAGCAGCCCTGGCGACAACCGTACCGTGTCGAGGATCTCGGCGATCTCCGCCGCGCGCTGTGCCCGTGACAGTGCCGGGCGCGTGCGGCGCAGCATCTGGTCCAGGTGCCAGTGCACTCGCCGGGCCGGATTGAGCGCGCCCGCCGCATCCTGCGGGAGGAAGGTGACCTGAGTCCCGCGCAGTCTCCGTCGGCCTTCGGGGCACGACGGGTCCTCGCCGCAGACGCGGATGTCACCGGCGGTCTGTCGCAGCCCGGCGCCCAGCCTGCCGATCATGGTGTGCAGCAGCGTCGTCTTCCCCGCCCCTGATCGCCCGCCCAGCCCGACGATCTCTCCCGGGGTGACGTGGAGGGAGACGGAGTCCACGATGGGCCGATCGCCCGCGTGAACACTGAGTTCGTCGATCGTCACGGTGTTCACACGACCGCCGCCCCGCTGATGTCGGCGCCCGTACGCGCGGAGAGACGATCGGTGAGCAGGGTGAAGCCGAGTGCCAGCGCGATGATCAGAATCGAGGGCACCAGGACGGGCAGCGGGTTGATCGTCGCTCCCACGAGGTTCTCTCGGACCATCCGGCCCCAGTTCGCCGTCGGTGCGCCCGCGGTGAGCCCGAGGAAGCCCGCTGTCGCCGCGAGCTGGACGGCCGCGACGAAGCGGACGCCCGCGTCGGCCCAGACCGCCTCGGCGATCCCGGGGAGCACGTCGTGGCGGAGGCGATGCAGGACGCCGTCGCCCCTGGCCCAGGCCGTCCTGGCGAACGCGGTGTCGCGGATCTGGTGCGTCGCCTCGCGGATGACCCGGACGGAGAAGGGCGTGGTGACGGTCGCGATCGCGGCCACCACCAGGAGATCGTCGCCGGGAGAGCCCGAGGCCAGCAGCACGAGGACGAACAGCGGAGGCAGCGCCGAGAGGCCGTCGAGGACTCGCAGCGGCACGGCTGCCCGACGTCCGGCGGCCATACCCGTCGCCGCGCCCAGCAGGATGCCGACGACGCTCACGGCGGCGGTGGCGGCGAGCGCCTGCAGGATCAACGTCTGCCCGCCCGCGGCCACCCGAGCCAGCGTGTCACGGCCGAGGAAGTCGGTTCCCAGCGGATGCGCGACGGACGCCGAGGCGAAGGGCGCTCCCTGGACCGCCGTCGTGGAACCCAGGGGGAGGAACGGCCCGAGGAGACCGAACAGCAGCACCGCGAACAGGACGACGCCGACGATGTGGCGGACGGCCCTCACTCGCCGTCTCCCCGACGTGCGCGTCCACCGAGCAGGCGGGCGGTCAGGTCTCCCAGCAGCAGGATCACCAGTGTGCAGGCACTCAACGCCAGACTCAGACCCGCCACGACCGGCACGTCGCGAGTCGCCACCGCCTGGGTGAGTTCGAAGCCGATGCCGGGGTAGTTGAACAGCGTCTCGACGACGATCCCGCCGCCGAGCAGCCCGGCCGCCATGATCGCGAGCGCCTGCACCCCCGGCCCGAGGGCGTTGGGCAGGACGTGCGCCAGCGCCAGGTGCAGGCCGCGGGCGCCGTTCAGCCGGGCGTTCTCGATGTAGGGACTGCGCACGACGCTGATCACGCTGGATCGGACGAGTCGCGTGGTGCCGCCGAGGCCGCCGAGCACCAATGCCGCGGTGGGCAGGACGAGGAGTTCGACATGCTGCCAGGCGAAGTCGCCCAGCGGGACGAGCGACACGGCGGGGAGCACGCCCAGCATCGTGGCGAAGACGGTGAGCAGCAGGGTCGCGAGCAGGAAGTCGGGCGTCGCGATCAGCCCCATCGTGGCCGAACTGAGCACGCGGTCGAGCGCGCGGTTCGCCCGCATGCCTGCGAGCAGCCCGATCGTCACCGACACCACGGCGATCAGCACCACCGCTGTGCCCACGAGCACGAGCGTGTTGACGAGCCTGGGGAGCAGGATCTCGTCCACCGGTCGGCCGGAGACCATGGAGACGCCGAGGTCGCCGCGCAGCGCGCCGCCGATCCAGTCCAGGTAACGCTCGGGAGCCGGCCGGTCGAGGCCGAGCGCATCGCGCACGGCGGCGCGCTCGGCCTCGGTCGCGTCACTGCCCGAGAGGACGCCGACGGCATCGCCGGGCAGGACCTCGGTGGCCCAGAACACGACGACCGAGAGCACCCCCAGCGTGACGACCGCGACGAGGAGGCGGGACACGACGAACGCGAGCACGCCGTCGGTGGTCCTCATGCCGTCAGGCGTGCGATCGTCAAGTCGGGGAACTGCTGGTCTCGTACGCCGCTCACCGCGTCGACGGCGGCGTCGATGCCCGGGACGAACACCGGTCCGATCTGGTTCCCGTCCGCCCACAGCAGCTGTTGTGCCTGGTGCGAGGCCGTCAGCCGTTCCTCCGCCGTCGCTCCGCCACGCGCGGTGATCACCAGGGCGTCGACCTCGGGCAGCACTCCCGGCGTGTGATTCGGCTCGAAGAGCGCGGCCGGGTTGTACCCCGCGGCGAAGGGCAGCGCCGTATAGGCCTCGTAGTCGGCGAACAGCTGTCCCGCGGGCAGCTCGACGAGAACGGCGTCGACCCCGATGGATCTGAGGTTCTCGACGATCAGCGTCGCGGTCTCGACCATTCCGGGTAGTTCGGGGCCGACGGTCAGCTCGACGCTCATGCCGCTGTGACCGGCCTGTTCCACCAGGTCCCGTGCCGCGTCCGGGTCGTAGGCCCGTTGTTCGAGCGCCGAGTGGTAGGTGGGGAATCCCAGGGCGGGGACGTCGTTTCCGACGTACGCCCGGCCGTAGTAGACGTTGTCCACGATGGCCTGCCGGTCGACGGCGAGTTTGAAGGCCTGCCGGACCCGGACGTCAGCGAACGGCTCGAAGTTCGGGTTCATCGTGAATCGCAGGTAGGAGGCGTAGGGCAGTTCGCCGGTCGTCACGTGCACACCCTCGGTGCCGTCGAGGTTGCGCGCCAGCGCGGGAGTGATGCCGCTGATGAAGTCGGCCTGCCCTCCGGTGAGCGCCGCGGCCCTGGCGTCGTCGTCGGCGATCGAGAGGAGCTGGATCTCGTCGAGTGTCGGTTCGTCGCCGATGACCGCTCCGAAGTAGTCGGGGTTGCGGGTCAGCAGGGTCTCCTGTCCTGCCTGGAAGGCCGAGATCACGAACGGTCCGCACGAGGGGGTGTCGATCGTGAACTCCGTGGTGCCCGCCTTGATCGCCAACATGCTCTGACACAGCAGCAGCCTGCCGTCCGCGACGGGGTGCCGGGTGGGAAGGATCAGCGTGTGGTCGTCTTCGATCGCGGCGGCGTCGAGGTCGAAGTCGCGCCCGACGATCTGGGTGAACGGCAGCCCTTGGAGCAGCGCCGGGGCGCGCAGCGAGTAGAGGATGTCGTCGGAGGTCAGGGGTGAGCCGTCGGTGAAGGTGATGTTCGGACGCACGCGCAGCGTGTACGTCATCAGGTCGTCGCTGATGTCGATGGACTCCAGCGCACCGTACCGCACCCCGTCCGCCTCGGTGACGTCGATCATCCCGAGGGCGGCGTGGACCAGCCGGGCGCGGACGAAGTCCAGCGCCGTGGGCCCGACCAGATAGTTCAGTGTCTCGCCCGCGCCTCCGCCGGGGAACGCCGCGCGTAGCCGGCCAGTGGTCGGTGCGGGTGCGGCCGTGCCGCATCCGGCGAGCCCGGATGCGAGGACGGCGGCCGTGAAGGCGCCCAGCCCGAGAAAGCGACGACGATCGAGTTCAACCACGAGAGGTGCCCTTACCTGTCCGGCGCGCGGCACGACGGGCTCGGGAGGAGCCGGACCGCGCGTACTATACGCCGTAGACTAGGCACTGACGAAAATGATTGTCAATTGAGGGGTGAGCCACATGCCTGCTGCCGGCCTGGACCGGGCCGCCGTCGTCCGGGCGGCGCTGGACATCGCGGCCGAGGGGGGCTTCGCCTCGATGTCCATGCGGGTGCTCGCCGAGCGGCTCGCGGTGACGCCGATGGCGATCTACCGCTATGTCGAGAACCGGGAGGCGCTCAATCGGCTCGTGGCCGACGAGGCGGGGAAGCTCATCCGACCGCGTCTCGACCCGGCCGCTCCCTGGCATCGCAATGCGCGCGCCTGGGCCCACGCGCAGCGGAGCGGCCTCCGCCGGTTCCCCGGGTTGGCGGCGTGGTTGACGGCGAACGGCCCTGCTGGTGAACAGGCCTACCGACTGCTCGACGACCTCGCGGAAGGCATGGTGCGAGCCCGGTTCGACGACGAGACGGCTGCCCGGACCTGCGCCCTGATCATGAGCTGGGTCTTCTCCCGCGTCAGCGTCGAGGACGCGGCGGATGCCCGTGCGCGGCAGGCCATGCCGGACCGGGCGCGCGCATTCGTGTCCGGACTGTCCACCGTCGACCCCGCTCGATATCCGGCCGCCGCCCGCGTCGGCGACCGCTTCTTCACGCTCGGCATGGACACCGTCTTCGAGAGCGGTCTGGACGCACTGCTCGACGGCTGTCGGCATCGTGCGGGCGAGTCGATCGAGTCGGAGGCCGGGTCGCCCCCGGCGGGTGCCGGATGAACTCCTTCCGCTCTCGGTTCCACCCCTGCTTCTGGCGAAGGTCATCAGCGACGTGATGCACCGCAGCGGGGAGCGCTGATCTCAAAGGAGAGACGATGCCGACCAGACCCGAACCGAGGAGAAGACCGAACGAGACGACCACTGATCCGAGCGTGTCCACAGGCGAGGGGCGCGGGCGCTCCGGCCGTGCGCCGTCCGGATTCGCCGCCGACCTGCGAGGCTCCGCCCTCGACCTCGGCATCGCCCTGCTCATCACCGCGTCGGTGTTCGTGTTCCTCTACCTTCGCGTACGCGCGGGCCACTCGGACACCGTGTCCGTGATCCCCTACATGGCCGACGCCGACCGGTACTGGGTCTACTTCCTCAGTCAGGCCTTCGGCTGGTCCGCGCTGCTCTGGGCCTATCTCGCCGTCGTCCTGGGACTCCTGGTCTCAGGTCCCCGGCCGGGGTGGCTGCGCTGGCAGCCCGCCAGGATCGAACGCCTGCATCGCACCACCAGCCTCAGCGTGCTCAGCCTGACGGCGGCCCATGCGTTGCTGTACGCCGTGCAGGTGGTCCGCGACAGGGCGCCCGCCGCGTGGGGTGAACGCATCCTCGCCGCCTTCGTCCGAGCCTTCGTGCCTGGTGGACATGACGGCAGCACCGGCTGGATCGCGATGCCGATCGGGCAGGCCGCGTTCTACCTCGCGATCCCGCTCGGCCTGGCGTACTACTTCCGCAGGCGGATCGGGGCCAGGGCCTGGCGGGTCCTGCACCGGTTCATCATCGTCGTCTACGCCCTCAGCGTGTGGCACACACTGCTCTACAGCACCAATGTCTGGTACGAGGGCTGGCCGCGCACGGTGCTCTGGCTGCTCCAGGTCCCGATCGCTCTGCTCCTGCTCTGGCGGCTGATCAGACCTGCCCGGCGCGGGGAGCGGCTCGACATGGCGGCGGAGCGGCAGGGTCTGCTGCCCGCCTGGTCGCGGCTGGCCGGGCGAATACTGGTGGCCGTCATCGCCGTGCTGCTGATCGTGGTGGCCGTGACCGGGTTGGACGGCGGTCGGCTGCGACCCGAGCACGGGGGTGAGGTGCACGATCACGCCGATCCGCACGAGCACGAGGACTCCGGCTGAGGCACGACGGCGCCGGACACGGTGGATGACCTGCCGGTCGGGCGCTCCGGGGGACGATGACGCCGCCCGCCCGTCGATCCTGCCGTGCCCGGGCGTGCGCCGCGGGGCGGGCACGGTTCGGATGGCCGGACGGCCCTGCGGCGGGGTGTGCCGGGTGCGGTTGCGGCAGTCTCGAGGATTCCGCTGCTCGGTCGGGCATGCCCGTCGAGATGGACACGACAGGTCGCTCACCAGATCGCCGGCGCCCGGTTCGGTCACCTCTCGGCATGGCCCCGTGCCTGGCGTTCCGCGTGCTGCATGGCGACGGTGTCTGCTGCCCACCGGTTCGGCGGCGCGGATCGGCAGGGTCTGGCCGCGCGGGCGGCGCACGGCTCGGTATGAGACCTCACGGGGTGGATTCGATCGGGAGGCCTCGCGGTCCGCCTCCGTCGGCGACCTGTCGCGTCGGTTCGCCGGAGTACCGGACGCCGACCCCTCGCGTCGTCGACGGAAGCGGAGATGCGACCATCTTAGTGAAGATGATTATCATGACCGCTTGATGTCTGGTCGGAGGATGTCGACGTCCTGGTCCGGCGGCGGGCGGCGCGCCTGCACCGGACGACCGGGACTCGGTCGCGGGGCGCCCGTTGTCCGGCCGTTCGAAGTCGAATCGCGACGGACGCGGGCGCGATGCTCGGCGACCCGTGGTAGCCAGCTCGGTCGGCCCCGCCGGTCACCGGCCCGGGCGGCCCGACTCCGCTCGACGTCCGGGCCGGAAGACGATCACGAGATCTGGTGAAGGGATGCGGATGGCAGGGCCCGAGGCGATGACGAGGCCGGAGCGGGGTGGGAGGCGTCCGGATCGGACGGCCGCCGGCGATCCGGCATGGATCGATGACGGAGGACTCACAGGCGGCGCGGCCGGCCCACGCGGGAGCGGTCGTCGTCGCGACCGCGTCGGACGCGGGAATGCGGAGACGAACCGATGACGCTGCTGAGACCGGTGCGCGGCACGCTCGCCGTCGCGGTGGTGCTGCAGGCACTGGCCGCCGCGCTCACGGTGATTCCGCTCATCATGGTGTCCGAGATCGGCATGGTGCTGCTCGACCGGAGCTCCGACACGACCGTGTGGCCGTCGGTGGCCGTCGGCGTGGCGGCGACGATCGCGGCCCTGCTCCTGTCCGCCGCCGCCAACCTCATGAGTCACCTCGCGGACAACAGACTCCAACACCACCTCCGCGGCGGGATGGCCGAGCGATTGAGTCGGGTGCCGCTCGGACGTCTGCTGGCCGACGGGCCCACGCGGTTCGGCAAGGTCCTGCACGATGACGTGCACAGCCTGCACCACCTGGTCGCACACGCACTGCTCGACATCGTGTCCCTGGTGGTCACGCCGCTGACCGCCCTGGTCTATCTCCTCCTGATCGACTGGCGGCTGGCGCTGATCAGCATGATCCCGCTGCTTCTCGGCGTCGTCCTCTTCGCGCGGGCGATGAGCGGATCCGCGGACCAGTTCGCCGACTACGCCCGTGCGCAGCAGGAGATCAACGCGGGGGTGTCGGAGTTCGTCGACGGCATCGCCGTGGTGAAGACCTTCGGCGCGCACCGCCGCGCGCACCGACGCTTCCTCGCCGCCGCCGATGCCTTCCACGACTTCTTCAGCACGTGGGCGGGACGGACCACGACGATCACGGCCGCGTCGCAGTCGGTGGTCTCCGCGCCCGCGGTGCTCATCCTCGTGATGTGCGCCGGAGCCGTGATGATCATCGCCGGCTGGATGCCCGCCGCCGCGATCGTGCCCTTCGCCTTGCTGGCGCCGCCTCTGGCGGCCCCGATGGCGACGATCGGAACGCGACTGCAGAACCTGCGGGGCGGAATGTCGGCGGCACGGGCCGTGACCGAGCTCCTGAACGAGCCCGTTCTCCCGGCCCCCTCGGGGCCGGGGCGGATCGAGGGAACGGAGGTCCGGGTCAAGGAGGTGAGCTTCGCCTACCGAGCGGACGCCGACGACGTGCTGCGCGGCGTGAGCCTGGACCTGCGCCCCGGCACGGTCACCGCGCTCGTCGGCCCCTCCGGGGCGGGCAAGTCGACGCTGGCGATGCTGGTGGCGCGCTTCCACGACGTCACCGCGGGCTCGATCACCCTGGGCGGCACCGACGTCCGAGATCTCGACACCACGACGCTGTACCGCAACATCGGCTTCGTCTTCCAGGACGTGGCGCTGCTGCGCACCTCGGTGCTGGAGAACATCCGACTGGGCCGACCAGAGGCGACCGAGGCCGAGGTGCGTGCGGCGGCGGAGGCGGCGCGGATCCACGAGCGGATCCTCGCCGCGCCTCGCGGATACGACTCCGTGATCGGCACCGAGCTGCGCCTCTCCGGTGGCGAGGCACAGCGCCTCTCCATCGCCCGCGCACTGCTCGCGGACACGCCGCTGCTCATCCTGGACGAGGCCACCGCACTGGCGGACCCGCATGCGGAGGCTCAGATCCAGGACGCGCTGTCCGCGCTCACCGCGCATCGGACGCTGCTCGTGATCGCGCATCGGCTCTCCACGATCACCCGGGCGGATCAGATCCTCGTGCTCGACGAGGGCCGTGTCGTCGAGCGAGGCCGCCACGACGATCTGCTCGCCGCGCGCGGCCGGTACGCGCGGATGTGGCAGGCACAGCAGCGCCCGGCCTCGGTGCCGGACCCGATTCGGGTGGCGGCCCCGGGCTCGGCGCAGGCAGATGAGGAGCTCTCGACGTGATTCGTCAACTGTTCGCGGTGCTGGGACCCGCCCACACCCCGGCGCTGCGCAGGCTGTCGGCGCTGCTGATCGCCGCCGCGCTGTCACAGGGCATCGCCTTCGCGACGCTGGTCCCGCTGGTACGCGCCCTGCTGAGCCCGGACCCCGCATCGGCCTGGGCACCGCTCGGAGGCATGGTCGTGGCGGCGTCGGTCGCCGTGGTCGCTCAGTTCATCGCACAGCGCCAGGGATTCCGCGTCGGCTCGGCTGTCGCCCGACGCCTGCACCACCGCCTGGGCGACGCCATCGCGCGACTGCCACTGGGATGGTTCAACCCCGCGCGGGTCGGCGAACTCGCCCGGACGAGCAATCAGCGGGTGATGGCCGTGATGACCGTGCCCGCGCATCTGCTGCGTCCACTGTGCAACGGAGTCGTCAGCCCGGCCGCGGCGATCGCCGCGATGTATCTCTTCGACTGGCGGCTCGCTCTGGTGATGACGCTCTTCGCGCCGGTCCTGGCCCTCGTCGCGAAGCGGGCCTCGGATATCGTCCAGCGGTCTGACTCGGCCCGGGACGAGGCGATGGTCGAGTCGGCGAACCGCGTGGTGGAGTTCACCAGGAATCAGCCCGTCCTGCGTGCGTTCGGACAGGAAGGGCGCGGTCGCAGGCTGCTCGACGAGGCGTTGCGCACTCGACGCGACGTCGATCGCTCGATGATCTGGCGGAGCCTTCCCGGCCTCACCGGCTTCGGCTTCATGGTGCGGGTCGGCTTCGCCGTCATGCTCGTGCTCGGGGTGGCGTTCGTCATGGACGACACACTCGACGTGCCGACCATGCTCGCCGTGACCGTGCTCGTCGCGCGGTTCCTCGAGCCGATGACGGTGGCCGCCGACCTCTCCGCGGCGCTACGGCTCTCGTCCAACGCCCTGAACGAGGTGAACCGGGTGATCCAGGAGCCGACCCTCCCCGAACCGGTGACACCGAGGCTGCCGGCGAGCACCGAGGTCGAGTTCGACGGCGTCGGATTCGGCTACGGCGAAGCCGCGGTGCTGCGCGACGTGTCCTTCCGCATGCCCGCCCGAGGGCTCACCGCGCTGGTCGGCCCGTCCGGCTCGGGGAAGACGACGATCGCGAGGCTCCTCGCACGCTTCTGGGACGTCGACGCGGGCGCGGTTCGGATCGGCGGGATCCCGGTGACCGACATCGGCACGGAAGGGCTGACCCCGCTCGTCTCCACCGTGTTCCAGGACGTGTATCTCTTCGACGGAACCGTCCGGGACAACGTCCTGCTCGGACGGCCGGACGCGAGCGAGGACGAGCTGCGTGCCGCCGCCACGCTCGCCGGCCTCGACGAGGTGGTCGCCGAGCTTCCCGAGGGCTGGGAGACCACGGTGGGGGAGGGCGGCACCAGGCTCTCCGGGGGACAGCGACAACGGGTCTCGATCGCCCGCGCCCTGGTGAAGGACTCACCGATCGTGGTGCTCGACGAGGCGACCGCGTCGTTGGATCCGGAGAACGACGCGATCATCCAGGCGGCGATCTCGACGTTGGCGAAGGACAAGGCGCTTCTCGTCATCGCACACCGACTGAACACGGTGACCAGCGCGGACCGGATACTGGTGCTCGACGAGGGTCGGATCGTCCAGCAGGGCGGCCATCATGAACTCGTCGACGTGCCGGGGCCCTACCAGGAGTTCTGGCGAAGCAGAAGCAGGGCGAAGGGGTGGCGGCTCTCCTCGGCACGATGAGGCCCCCGAGAGTCGTGGCCACGGCGGGCGGCTCGCCGTCGGGAGGCGATCCGGCGTGTGGAGGCGCGCGTCGGCAGCCGGCGGTCACGTCTCATGGCGGGACGTCGACCCGCACCACGTCACCGCAGGCCGACCCGACGGTCGGCGGTGGCGATCGTGGCGGGTCGGTGCGCGATCAGCAGCACGGCGCGATCCGCCGACTGATTGAGCAGTTCCATGACGGCGGCGTCGGCGTCGGGATCGAGCGACGCGGTGGGCTCGTCGAGGATCAGGACACGCGGCTCCCGCAGGAGGGCACGGGCGATCGCGACGCGGGCGCGCTGTCCACCGGACAGGCCGGTGCCGTACTCCCCGACGGGGGTGTCCAGCCCGCCCGGGAGCCCGGCCTCCGGGGCGAGGAGTCCGGCCGCCCGCGCGGCGTCGGCGATGCGCGCCTCGGTGGCGTCCGGGTCGCCGAGGACGATGTTGCCGCGAATGGTGCCGCGCAGCAGCGGGGAGCTCTGGGGGACGACGGCGACGAGACCGCGCAGCTCGTCGTCGGACAGGTCTCGCAGGTCGACGCCGTCGACGCGAACGGCTCCCGCGTCCGGGTCCCACATGCGCAGGGCGAGCCGAGCGGCGGTGGTCTTGCCGGTCCCGGACGGGCCGACCAGCGCCACCGTCTCGCCGGGGCGGACGTGCAGGCTGACGTCGTCGAGAACGCGTCCGCCCTGGCCGTAGCCGAAGGTGACGTGGTCGAAGACGAGACCCCGCTCTCCTGGGACCCGCGCCGGGGCGCCCGGTATGCGGCGCCCGGTGCGGTCGGGGACGGCGGGCGGCATGGCGAGCACGTCGGTGATGCGGCGCGCGGACGCCCGCAGGGTTCCCGCGTTGCGCAGCAGGTCGGCGATCTGAGCGGCCGGACCGAGCCCGGCTACGGCCACCGTGACCGCGGGCGGGATGTCGGCGGGCGCGATCGCGTCGCCGCTGATCAGGACGATCCCGATGGCGCCGAGGGCGGCCAGGGCGAGGGTGATGTCGGCGATGCCGCGTTCGAACCCCAGCCGGGCGGCTTCGCGACTCTGGATGCGTGCGAGCGCGCGGGTGTCGTCGGTGATGCGGTCCAGCTGCGTATGAAGGGCGTGGGCCCCGGTGAGCTCCCGGAGACCTCGGACGGTGTCGATCAGCTCGGATCGCACCGTCGCGGCCCCTGCGGCGAGGGCGTCGCCGTCGCGTCGCGCTCGACGGGCGGTGGCCAGGGGCACGGCGATGCCGATCAGCAGGAGCGGCACCCAGACGAGCAGCAGCAGCGGGGCGATGGACAGGGACACGGCGGTGCTGATCGAGAGGATGAGCAGGGCGCTCAGGGTCTGCGCGGCGGTGTGGGCGTAGAGCCATTCGAGGGTCTCGATGTCGGAGACGACCGTGGTGAGGAGGTCGCCGGTCCGTCGGTGACGGGTGCGGGCGGGCAGCGCGCGGTGAAGCGCGTCGAAGACCCGGCCGCGCAGGAGTCCGATGATCCGATAGGCCAGATCGTGAGACACCCAGGACTCGCGCCACGCCGCCGACGCGGCGGCGATCGCCACCGCGCACAGGAGGAGAGCCGGGACATGCGACGCCGGTGCCTCGCCCGCGGCGACGCGCCCGACGACGAGTGCCGATCCGAGGGCGATCGCGAACACGGACGTCTGGAGGACGACGCTCCACAGAACCGTCTCGGCGAAACGGCCGCGGTGGGCGGCGATCAGCGGCAGCAGCCGCAGCACGACCCTCATCGGGCGCGCTCGGCGGTGGCGCGTGGTGCGGGCGGGCCCTCGCCTGCCGCGGTGATGCGTCCGTTCCGCAGCTCGATCCACCGGCTCGCGTGGGAGCAGGCACTCTCGCGGTGGGCGATGACGATCGTCGTGCGCGCGGGCGCGGCGGCGATCGCGTCCATGACACGCCGTTCGGTCTCGGCGTCGAGGGCGGAGGTGATCTCGTCCAGGACCAGCACGGGGGCGGGCGACAGGAGTGCCCTGGCGATGGCCAGTCGTTGTCGTTGTCCGCCGGAGAGCTGTTCGCCGTTCTCGGCCAGCACGGTGTCGTATCCGGCGGACAGCGCGCACACCACCTCGTGGACGTCGGCGACACGGGCCGCCTGCTCGATCTCGGCGTCGGTGGCATCGGGCCGGTACAGACGCAGGTTCTCGCGCACGGTCCAGGCGAACAGCGCGGGGTCCTGTGCGACGACCACCACGCTGCGGCCGCGTGCCCGAGGCGTGTACTCGCGCAGGTCGACGTCGTCGATGCGCACCCGTCCGCCGTCGGGGTCGATCTCACGTTCCAGCAGGCGCGCGAGGGTGCTCTTGCCCGACCCGGAGGGTCCGACTACGGCCACCGTCTCACCGGGTGCGATCCGGAGTCTCAGGCCGGCGACCCCGGTGTCGGTGCCGGGGTACCGGTAGGTGAGGTCGACGATCTCCACCAGACCTTCGACCGCCGGGTCGGCGTGGACTCCGGTCTCCCGGATCGACGGCGGAGTGGACAGCAGTCGATCCAATCCGTCCACCGCGGTCAGCCCGAGGTATCCGGCGTGCCAGTGGGTGCCGAGGTCCTGTACCGGGCGGAAGCACTCGCGGGCCAACAGCAGCACGGTCACCGCGGCCGTCGCCCCGGTGCTGCCCGAGATCACGGCGGTGACGGCGGCGACCACGGCCAGGACCGTGCCCAGGTGCAGGGCCAGTGAGCTGACGAAGGTCTCGGCGACCGAGACCCGCAGCTGGGCCATGGTCGATCGACGCAGGTCCTCGGCCCTGGTGCTCAGCTGGGCGGAGACCCGTCCGGAGGCGCCGAACGACCGCAGCAGGGGCGTCTGCTGCAGTGCCTCGACGTAGTCCGACGACAGTCGGGTGAAGCGGCCCCAGCGGTCGCGTCCGTTGCGCAGCAGTCGAGCGTCCCAGGCCCGCGGGGCGATCACCGCGACCGCGGCGGCCACCGCGAGGACGGCCCCGGCACCGCTCGAGTGCGTCGCCGCGAGCAGCACGGTCGCCGCGGGCACGAGGATCACGACGATCAGCTGCGGCAGATAGCGCGTGTAGTAGGCGTCCAGCCCGTCCACGCCATCGATGACCGTCGCCGCGGCGGTCCCGGAGTCGCGTTCGGCGGTGGGGATCGCGGCCAGCCGCGTCAACAGTCGCCTGCGCAGTCGGATGCGCACCGACGCGCCCACGCGGGCCGCCATCGGTTCCCGTGCCCAGATCACCAGACCCCGGACGACGGTGATCGCGGCCAGCACGGTCACCGAGTCGACCAGGTCGTGATCGCCGCGCACGAGCGCCGCGATCACCGAACCGGCGGCGATGGCGAACACGATGTTCAGGGCGGACAGCGCCAGCCCGACACCGGCCAGGGCGAGGATCGCACCTGGCACGGCGCCGGCGAGCTGAAGGAGCCTGCGATGGATCACCGAATCAGAAGACGTCGGGATAGAGGCGTTCGGCGATGTCGCGGACGACCGAGATGTTGCCGAGCGTGCCGGGGAAGACATCGGCGCTGGACACGGCGATCAGTCTGTCCTCACGCACCGCGGGCAGGTCGGGGAACGTGGTCGTCAGGTACTCCCGCGTCGCGGCCTTGTGATCCTCATCGTACGCCGAGAACACCAGCGCGTCGGGCTGCTCCGCGGCCAGGGACTCCGGTGTGATCGTCGCGGCGAAGAACTCCGAGAACGCCTCCTGCTCGGGACCGTAGACGTTGTCCGCCCCGGCCAGCCGAAGGATGTCGTACTCGATGCCGGCCCCGATGGCCTGCAACGTGGTGCCCTCGACATACACCTGGGCGACCCGAAGCGGCTCGACGTCGGCGATCGCCGCGGCGACCTCGTCGAGCTCCGTCCGGCTCCGTGCGATGAGGTCGGCGGCCTCATCGGGGACATCGAAGATCCTGCCGAGGTTCTCCAGGTCCGCGAACAGGTCGGTGACCTCGCCGGTCATGCGTCGCTCGAAGCACCCGCCGGTGGCGACGTACACGGCCGCGCCGCCCTGCTGGAGTTGATCGATGCTCGCGAAACCCTGCTCCGCGGTGAACTCGTAGGTGGTGGGCGAGTAGACGAAGTCCGGTCGCACCGCCAGCAGGTCCTCCCGGCTGGGCGGCTCGATCCCGCCGATCACCGGGACGGCCTCGGCCGAGGCGGCGACGTCCTCGGGCAGCGCCTGCGCGGCGGCCTGCGCCTGACCCGCGAGCCGGTCTGCCAGGCCTAAGCGCAGCAGCAGCTCGGTCTGCGCCGGATGCATCCCCACCGCTGCCTCGGGGACGCCGTCGACGACCACCTCGCGATCGCAGTTCTCCAGGATCGTCGCATCGGCCGCGTCGTCTGGACTCTGCTGCGCGGTCACCGACGATCCGCAGGCGGTGAGCAGCAGGGTGCCGACGGCGACCGACGCGACGACGCCGGTGACACGTCTGTGGGCGGGAAGGAGGATCTTCATGACGGGGTGCTGCTTTCTGCTCGGTCGTCGGTGGACGAGGGCACGGGAGACGGGTCGGCGGTGTCGAGCCTTCGGAAGGCGAACACGGGATCGTGGGCGTCGCCCAGCACGCGAACGTCGACTCGGAACGTCGCGCGGATCAGCTCCGGCGTGAACACCTGCCGCGGTGGTCCGGCGGCGATGACGCACCCGGCCTGGAGCACGACGACGTGATCGCAGTACCGCGCGGCGAGGTTCAGATCGTGCAGCGCGGCGATCGTCGTGCGTCCGAGGCCGCGCACGGTGCTCAACAGTTCATGCTGGTGACTGATGTCGAGGTGGTTGCTCGGCTCGTCCAGCACCATCACCGGGCTCTGCTGGGCCAGCGCGCGCGCGAGCATCACCCGCTGCCGTTGCCCGCCGGAGAGGGTCGCCACCATTCGATCCGCCAGTTCGGTGATCCCGGCGCGACGCATCGCGTCCGCCACGACGTCCTCGTCCGCCGCGGTGTCCCGTCCGAACGAGGCATGGTGGGGGACTCGACCGAGCATGACCGTCTCCTCCACGCTCAGGTCGAAGTCCGTCGACGGGTCCTGCAGCATCACCGCCACCGCCCGCGCCGCCTGTCGCCCGCTCAACCGCTGGACGTCCTGCCCGTCGACGTACACGGCCCCGCGTCGCGGTCGGACCGCTCGATAGAGCGTGCGCAGCAGGGAGGACTTGCCGCTGCCGTTCGGACCGACCAGGCCCACGACGGTGCCGGGCTCGACGACCAGGGACGCCTCACGCACCACGTCCCGTCCCCCGAGAGCGACCGTGACGTCCTCGAATCGCACTCTCATCGACCGAACCCCGCACGTTCCGCGCCGCCGCGGCGCATCAGCCATAGGAAGAACGGCGCCCCGACGAAGGCGGTGAGGATCCCCAACGGAATCTCCGTAGGCGTCGCCACCGTCCGCGCCAGCAGGTCGGCCCCCATCAGGAACACCGCCCCGCCCAGCATCGTGATCGGCAGCATCCGCCGATGGTCGGCGCCGACCAGGATGCGCGCGATGTGCGGGATGACCAGCCCGACGAATCCGATCCCGCCCGCGACCGCCACGACCGTGCCGGTCACCAGCGACGCCGTCACCAACAGCAGTCCCCGCAGGCGAGTGGCGTCGACCCCCAGCGACATCGCCGACTCGTCCCCGGTCATCAGCGCGTTCAGCGATCGAGCCAGTGTCAGCGCCACCACGGCGCCCACCACGAGCGCGATCGCGGGCCCGAGCAGGCTGGACATGGTGGCCGCCGACACGCTGCCCAGCAGGAAGAACAGCACGCTCACCACGTTCTGCGCGCTCGTGGAGATCGTCAGGTAACTCGTGATCGCGCTGAACAGCGTGCCTAACGCCACCCCGGCCAGGATCATCCGCGTCGGGGAGATCGTCCCGTCTTTGCGGGCGAGCGCGGCGACGCACAGGCAGGCCGCCGAGGCGCCGACGAACGCCGCCACGTTCAGGGACAACCCGCCCAGCGCGGCGGAGCCGAACACGATCACCAGCACCGCGCCGACGCTCGCCCCGGACGACACCCCGAGGATGTACGGCTCCGCGAGTGGATTGCGGACCGTGACCTGCATCAACGCCCCCGCGAGTGCGAGACCCGCTCCGGCGATGCCTGCCAGCAGGGTTCTCGGCAGCCGGAACTGCCAGACGGCCTGGTCCTGCAGGGGCGTCAAGGACCCGTCCGACATCCACGGCATGCCCGGCAGCAGGTGTCCGACGACGATCTTCGCGGCCTGCACCGTGCTGACCGGAACCGAGCCGGTGGCGCCGGAGACGACGACCAGCGCGCACACGGCGAACGCGAGACCGACGCCGAGCAGCCAGGTGCGCGCCGCTCGTCGACGCCGGGCGATGTGGACCGCGGAGCGTTCCGAGCCTGCCGACGAGGTCGCAGGGGGAGCTGATGGCACGCGGTGGCACATTACTGACAATGATTCTCATGCGCAAGTGTGTGTCCGCGGTGGACGCCGGCCGCGCACCGGGGGAGCGACGACCGAAGGCGACGGATCGGCGGCCCGTGAGACCGCGGGAGCACCGCGGGAGTCCGAGGCTCACGCCCCGATGTCGCCTGCCCCGCACCGCCTGCCCGGGTTCGTCGGACGAGTACGAGCGTCTCCGCGCCGCGCCGCCTGAAGCGTGGTGCGCTCACCGACGAGACGCGGTGCCGCCGACCCGGCACCGCGCGCGTCTGATCGGCTCCGCAGGCGGTGCGGACCGGCCGAGCCCGCCCGGGCGTCTCGACACACGGCTGGGCGGCCTGCGGTGACGACGCCCATCTGCCGACCCCACCGCGACCGAGGCCGGGTCCCGCCTTCAGGAACCGCTCTCGCGTCCTCTCGCGAGGATTGCCGTGGTGCTGGAACTCTCGCCCGCCGGAGTACGCGGTTCCGACACCGGCGCCGCCCCCTCGTGGCGCGGCTCGTCGAACTCGACGCCACGGCGGTCCGGTCGGCGGCGGATCATGCTGGGCGGTTCTCCGGTCCAGCGCAGGTAGGCGCGACGGAATTCGCGGGCGTCGCTGAAACCGATCCGATGTGCGACGGCCTCGATCGTGAGCATCGGATCACGGAGCAGGGCGACCGCCCGCCGCCTGCGCACGCGGTCGCGGATGGCGCTGTACCGCTCGCCCGCGGCGGTGAGTCGACGACGCAGGGTCCGCTCGGTGATCCGCAGCCGCCGCGCGGTCTCGGCCATGGTGATGCGGGCCCGGAGATCGCGGCCGATCATGGTCTCCACCGAGGCGACGAGGTCGGGGCGGCCCTCGTCGGCGTCGAGCAGCCTGCGACAGGTCTCCACGGCGACCGCCCTGGTCGGCTCGTGGTGGGTGGGAAGCGGGCGTGTCAACACCGCGGTGGGGAAGACCAGTCTGTTGGCCCCGGCGTCGAACCGCAGCGGGCAGCGGAAGAGGCGGTGATACTCCTGGACGTATCGCGGGGCCGGATAGGCGAGTTCGACTCGGACGGGCGACCAGGCCGCACCGAGCATCGCGCGAATGAACATCAGGGTGCTGCTCAGCGCCTCCTCGCAGAGGAACACGATCAGCTCCGAGTCGGGCCGTAGCTCATGCAGTCGCAGTGCCGTCTCGCCGCCGAACGTCTCGACGTCCAGGTCCAGCAGGCTGCCCGCGGCCTGATGCAGTTCCCGGGCGACCGCCAGAGCGTCGGCGGCGGTGGCACATGATCTCATCGCGACGCCGAGCATGCCGAACGACAACAGCGTGTCCCGACAGCCGACCCGAAGGCCGAGCGGTCCATCCGGCATCATGCGCACCGCGCGGCGCAGCACGACGGCGGCCTGGCGGTAGGACACCCGCATCGAGCCCGAGGTGGCGAGGTCGGTCGGATCCAGTCCGGTGCCGGAGAACCAGTGACCGACAGGATGACCCTCGCGCCTGCCGACCGCGACGGCGCCCGACAACACCGACGGCGGGATGACGGCTTCCGTCAGTCTCGGAACGCCTCGTTCGGCCACCCCGCACCTCCCGGTCCGGTCTGCCCCCCATGCTAGCCGACCTCACCCTGTCGACATGGTCACCGAGACCGCTTCACTGAAGTGGCGGCACGTCGAACGACGGGAGGGATCATGACGGCAGGTCGTGAGCGGGTGTGCGTCATCGGCGCCGGGCCCGCCGGATTGTCGGCGGCGAGAGCTTTTCGGCGACTCGGTATTCCCTACGACCAGTATGAACGGCATTCCGACGTCGGGGGCATCTGGGATCTGGACAATCCGGGAACGCCGATGTACGAGTCCGCGCACTTCATCTCCTCCCGGAAGACCTCCGGCTTCTTCGACTTTCCGATGCCCGACTCCTTTCCCGACTACCCGAGCAACCGGCTGATCCTCCGCTACACGCGGGACTTCGCGACCGCCTATCGTCTACGCGAGTCGATCCGATTCCGCACGGCCGTCGACGGAGTCGAGCGCGTCGACGACGGCTGGGTGGTGACCCTCGATGACGGCACCCGCCACGAGTATGGGGCGGTGGTGTGCGCGACGGGCACCACGTGGGCGCCGCGCATGCCGGCCCTGTCGGGCGACTTCGCAGGCGAGATCCGGCATTCCTCGACGTATCGCTCGCCACTGGAGTTCCGGGGCAGGCGCGTCCTGGTGGTCGGCCTGGGCAACTCCGGCGCCGACATCGCCTGCGATGCGGCGGCTCACGCCGACACCGCCCTGGTGAGCGTCCGGCGGGGATACCACGTGATCCCGAAGCATGTCTTCGGCATCCCCAGCGACGAGTTCAGCGAACGCGGACCGACGCTGCCGTCCCGCCTCGAACAGCCGCTGTTCCGGGCGCTGCTGCGACTGCTGCAAGGCGATCTCACCAGGTATGGGCTGCCCACACCGGATCACAGACTGTTCGAGACGCATCCGCTGCTCAACAGTCAGCTCGTCCACCACCTGCAACACGGCGACGTCGCGATCCGTCCCGACGTCGCCCGCCTGGCGGACTCCCATGTCCGGTTCGTCGACGGCAGCACCGAGGAGGTCGACCTCGTGCTGTGTGCCACCGGCTACGACTGGAGCATCCCGTACGCGGAGAAGTACTTCGACTGGCGGGACGGCAGGCCGGACCTCTACCTGACGGCGTTCAACCGGCGACACCACAACCTGTTCGGACTCGGCTACATCGAGATCAACTCCAGTGCCTACGCCGTCTTCGATCATGTCAGCAACCTCATCGCGCAGTATCTGCACGACCAGGTCCACTCGCCCGACGGCGCCGCGCGGTTCGACAGGATGATCGCCTCCGACCGCCCCGATCTCAGCGGCGGAATCCGTTTCGTGAACTCGCCACGACATCGCTCCTATGTGGACGCGCACGCCTACCGCCGACAGCTGGCCCGGGTGCGCGACCGCGTCGGCTGGACGGACCTGACTCCGGGCATGTTCGCCCGCCCGACGGCGCCGCGGGGGGTGCGGGCATGAAGACGGCGGTCGTCACCGGAGCGGCAGGCGCCATCGGCACCGCCGTCTGCACGAGACTGAACCTTCGCGGCTTCCACGTCATCGCCGTGGACCTCGATCACGAAGGCCTGGACCGACTTCCGGAGCCGGTGACCAGGCTGCCGATCGACCTCACGGCACCTGACTTCCCGCTGGTCGTCGTCGCCGAGGTCGAGGCACGGGGCGCACGGTGCGACCTGCTCGTCAACAACGCGGGACTCGTGGTCACCAGACCGTTCGAGGAGGTCACCGTCGCGGAGAGCCGTCGCGAGCAGTCGGTGAACCTCCAGGCGCCCATGCAGCTCAGCCGCGCGTTGTACCCCGCGTTACGTGCCGCGCGAGGTCACCTCGTGTCCGTCGTGTCGATGGGCGCGCTGCTGCCGCTGGCGGAGAGCGCGGGTTACAGCGCCTCGAAGGCCGGGCTGCGAGCCTTCATGCTCGCCCTGGCGATGCTCGAACGCGAGACCGGGGTGCGCGTCGGCATGGTGCATCCCGCCTCGGTGGACACCCCCATGCTGCGTCACGAGGTCACCGACGGCGGGTCCGCGCTCAACTTCCTCGGAGACCCGATGAGCGCGGACACCGTCGCCGCCGCCGTCGTGGCCAACCTCGACCGGCCCCGGTTGGAGACCTTCCTGCCCCGCTACGACGGGTGGCTGCTCAAGACCGTCGGTCTGACCCCGGGCCTGCTGCCGCGCCTCCGCCCCCTGCTCGAACGCCTGGCGCAGCCGGGACTGCGGAGATACCGGCGCAGACACGGGCTGTGACGGGCACCCCGGCAAGGAGGCCGACCGAGTTCGGGTTCCGGGGCGGGTCGGTGGACGGCACCGGGGTCGAGACGGGCTTCGGCGGTGTGCCAGCCGCTGTGGTGGCTCGTCGCTTCCGACCGACGCGGACGAGCCGGTGCCGGTCGCGGCCTCTCGTCGAGGCGCGAAGCACCCGGTCACCGGTGTTCTGGGCGGTGACGAGGTCCTGCATGGCGGCGTCGAAGTCCTCGGCCTGGTCGGCGTCCAAGGCGATCTCGCACTCCCGGCCCGCCTGCCAGGCGAGCACGAGGAACGACTCCCACAGTTCGTTCGCCGAGGGATCGGGAACGCGGAAGTATCGGACGCCCTCCTCCGCGAAGGCGACGATCTCCGTGCAGTGGGGGCGGACGTGGTGGAGTTCCGCGATGGTCGCACCGGCCTCGACTCCCGCGGTGACGGCCGCGAACAGATCGCGTCGGTGGACGGAGAAGTCGTCCAGCAGATCGTCGCCGCCGTAGCCGAACCAGGCCTCGACCTGCATCGCTCGCGTGGACGCGGGCACCGGCCCGTCCGGCGGGGCGTCCATCGCCTGACGGGAGGCCTGCTGCACCTCCGCCGGGGTGGGCACCCGGCCCGCCACCGGGGCGCGCTGAACGAACGCGACGGTCGACACGGCCAGCGCGCCGACCAGGAGCACGAGCACACCGGCGCGGGCCGGCCCGATCGTCCGAGGTCGAACCGCCCGCCGTGCGCTCACGGATCGGGGCGCGCCCACCAGTCCCGCCGTCAACAGGACGAACGGCAGGGCGGGCAGCAGGATCAGGTCGAACAGCCGCCGGGCCACACCGGTCTCCGACGAACAGGCGCCGTCGGCGAGGGCGAACGGCGGGATACAGCCGTCGGAGACACGCGACAGGAGCAACGCCCCGAAGCACAGCAGTGTGGCGGTGCCCGCGGCGATGAGGGCGGCCGCCAACCGGTGCTCGGGTACGGTCCGGCGGGCAACGGCGGCGGCCGCCGCAGCGGCGACCAGGAAGGCGAGCTGCATTCCGAACAGTTCGGCCGTCACGAAGGCGGTCGGCGACGCATCGACGTCCACACCGAACCAGGTCCCGACGGGGGCGACGACGATCGCCGCGCCGAGGACGCCCCCGCAGACGCCGGGCAGCAGCACTCGGCGGAAGGCGGGCAGCGGCGGTCCGGGTCTGATCCGGTCACCGGCGAGCGCGGCGAGCGCCCACCGGGGCGGGTCGATACCGGGCCGCGACCACCATGCGAGCATCGGAACGACCCACAGTCCGATGAGCGCGGCGATCGCGAACGGCAGGGCGAGCACGTTGGTCGTCGTGTTCATGATCGTGACGAACGCGGTGTCGACCCACGTCACCGGCGCGTCGTCCGGCGCCGTGCCGAGCAGGTAGGTCACCAGGTCGTCGCGGACGCCCGCGACGTCGAACCACCATCCCGCGCCTGCCGCGACGCCCTGGGTCTGCCACCAGACGAACCACACCGACAACGCCGAGGACGCGGCGGCCACGCTCAGCAGCATGACGCCGCGCAGCGAACGGCCACGCCACGCGACCACCCACAGGCGTGCGCAGTGCGTCGACCACGAGGTGAACGCCACCGCGATCACGGGGAGCAGCAGGAACACCCACGGCCGGGCGGGCAGCCACTCGTTGATCGTGCCCTGTCCCGCGGCGAGCCCGCCGAGCATCATGCCCAGGCCGAGCCACAGGCCCGCCCGGATGCTCGACGGCCCGGGAACGCCGATGAGGGCGCTGAACACCACGGCACGCCAGAGGGCGACCCCGACCACTCCCGCCACCAGTGCCGCCGCCGCCAGGGCGGCCCCGTGCTGTGCCCAGGAACTGAGCTGTGCGTACTGCGTGAGCGCGAACATGGTGTGGGAGTGCGTGATCGTGGCGGCCGCACCGGTCAGGAACAGCGGAAGCGCGTACACCCCGAACAACACGGCCGGGTCGGTCAACGCCCTGCGCCGCACCTCCCAGCGCGGATGCGTCCGCCACAGCTCCAGGAACGCGCGCAGCAGGCGACGTCGGGTGCCGACGTCGTCGGCGTCGAGCCTCGACCAGCCCGTAGGGTCGGCACCCCGGCGCACCGCCGTGAGGTCGGCGTACACCTCGCGGCTGCGCAGCACGTCGGCGCGGGCGAGGTAGACCAGCATCGTCAACAGGGCGGTCAGCAGCAGGCCTCGGGTGACGATCGGCGCCTCGCTGCTCCACACCGGCGAGTTCGGCGCCCGCTGGAACATCAGCACGCACCACAGCAGGAACGGGGGCAGGGCCACCCCGAGGTAGACCCGCCATAACGCCACGGTCAGGTAGGTGATGGTGACGTCGCCGTTGGCGATGTGGGCGAACTCGTGCGACAGCACGGCCCGGAACCGGAGCGGGTCCACGGCGCGCAGGGCCAACAGGCCACCGTGCAGACGCACCGTGGCGCGGCCGGTTCGACCGAAGACCACCGCGCCCGCCGAGGACGCGCTCACGTCGATCACCACGCGCGGCGGTCGGCGAAGTCCGGCGGCCTCGGCGAGCTCGGCGACCACCCGTGCGACGGCGCCGTCATGGTCGACCGCCGCCAGCGGCACGGCACGACCGCGGCGGGCCTTCCACCGGGACAGCGCCCAGAACACCAGCGCGGTGAGCAGCGCCAGCACCGCCCACCAGCCGGGCAACACCCACCACGGCGGCGGGGGCGCGTAGCGGATGCTGCACGCGCGATAGGCCTCCCATTGCAGTCCACGCCGGGCGATCACGTCCGCCGCCGAGTCGATCCCCGGGGCGACACCGGCGGCCAGCGAGCAGCCGAAACCGTCATACGCCGACAACGCGAGGGCGACGTGGAGCACCATCAGACTGCTGCTCATCACCAACAGGGCGACCAGCAGGACGAACCGTACGGTCGTGCCGGCGCTCAGCGCTCGTTCGTCCACCCGGGACGGCGAGCCGTGCGTGTTCACCGCACCGCGCGTGCGGCGTCGGCCCCCGGTGTCGGGTCGTCGCCGGTGTGCGACACCAGGCTCCGCGCCACGGCGTCGGCGACTTTGACGGCCGTGGCCGGGTCGATCTCCTTGCGTGTGAGGAGGGCGAGCACCTCTTGGCGGACCTCGTCGCGCTGCTCCGCGGTCAACACGGGAAGGGCGGTATGCCGTCGACGGCCACGTCGGAACCTGCGCAACAGGCGCTTCACACCCGTGGTCGCGCCGTCGACGGTGGCGCCGGCGAATCGTTGCGCCACCTCATCGAGCAGCAGCCAGACCACCGGGGTGACCAGCGCGACGACCTCGCCCCAGCCGAAACCGAGCGGCTCCCGCCGGGGTCCCGAGCGACGGAGCCTGCGGACCACGGTGTCGTCGTCGTAGACGGCCATGCCGTCCACCAGGGGAAGCTCCTCGGGCGCGGCCTCGGCCACGACCTTCCGTACGACGTCTCGCACCGCTGCCATGTCGACCACGCCCTCGCCTCGCCGGTGCCGCCGAGTATGGCGCAGATCACGTGTGCACGGGGTGGGTTCTGCGGACGAGCGCCCGCCCGCGGCGTGGTCGGCGGCACCGACCACGCCGCGGGGACGGGGCGATTCGACTCAGCCCTCGACGACGCCGGACGAGGCGATCTGGATCTTCGCCTTGGTGGTGCCCGACGACGAGCCGAAGGACTCGATCTTGTCGACGATCTCCTTGCCCTCGACGACCTCGCCGAAGACGACGTGCTTGCCGTTGAGCCAGGAGGTGACGACGGTGGTGATGAAGAACTGCGATCCGTTGGTGTCGCGGCCCGCGTTGGCCATCGACAGCAGATACGGGCGGTCGTGCTGCAAAGTGAAGTTCTCGTCGGCGAACTTCTCGCCGTAGATGCTCTTGCCGCCGGTGCCGTTGTGGTTGGTGAAGTCCCCGCCCTGCAGCATGAACTGCGGGATGACGCGGTGGAAGCCGGAGCCTGCGTAGCCGAAGCCGTTCTGGCCGGTGGCCAGCTCCCGGAAGTTACGGGCGGTCTTCGGGACGGTCTCGTCGAAGAGGGCGAAGACGATGCGGCCCGCGGGCGCACCGTCGATGGTGATGTCGAAGTAGACGTTGTTCACGGGTCAAGCTTGTCAGCCCCGACGCGCCGCCCGTATCGGGGCGTCGACGAGTCGCAGAGCGCACGCGTCGTCACGCGGTGTGCGCCGTCGCGGCATCCATGAGTGATGCGTCGCCCGCCTTCTCTGTTCACCCGTCCACCGCCGCGGCGACGGCACCGGGTCGGCGGGCGGTGCGAACCCTGTGAGACGGCATCATGCGGGCCGTCAGGGAGCGCCCGCCACGCGCCGCTTGCGCGACCTTCGGCCCTGGAACCCGGCACGAGACGTCGATCGACCCCGCAGCCGTCGTCGCCGGGCACGTCGCGCGGTGTCGTCGAGTCCGGCCGGAACCGCTCGTGCGCTCTTGTCCGCCGACGTGTCCGGCCGTCGGACCGGTGGCGACGGTCGCCGACGGCGCCCTTCTGCGTCGGCGGGCGCGGAGCCGACGGGTCGGCTCGGCGGAAGTCGGAGCGCGGTCGTGAGGCCCGCGCGGGGGTCGTCCGCGACACGGCCGGGAGGTCCTCACTCCACCACGGGAGACGGGCGCCGGGTGGGTCTCGGCGGCGGAGCGGGTCGGCCGTCACGCGTGCGTGGCGAGGTGTCGTCCGAGCTCCTTCGGGTCCCACGACGGTGAACTCGAGATCGGTGAGGACCAGGACGAGGGCGAGCTGTTCGTAGGAGTCGACAGCAGCGGTGTGACGGCAGCGACCGTCCGCGGGGTTCGAGCACGCCCTCGCCGCGATGCAGGCGCGAGGAGGCCTACCCGGGCACTCGCATGGAGAACGAGCGCGGCGGTGTGCGTCGAAGCCCCGCGAAAGCGCTCGTGCGGGTATCCCGGCAGCTCGTCGGTGGTGCGCCGCATCGTGGCGGCAGGAGGCGGCGGCTTCTCCCCGGCTCGCCGCGTCTGACCGCCGCCTGGCACGGTCCCCGGTCCCGGCTCGGCAGCATGGGAAGACACACCGCACGGTCGACTCCGTGAGGGCGAGTGCTCGGAACCGACCTGGACGGTGGGATCGGCGAATCGTTCGCGAGCGACGCAATCTTGGTCGCAGCCGGGCGGTGCCGGTCCGTCCCAGGGTCAAGGTGCCGTCTCCGCCTGCCGAGACGCCGTGACGCAGCGTCTCGCGGAGGCGACGGCGAGGCTTCGCCGGTTTCAGGACGCGGTCGGTGTGGGGATCGACCCGGCCGCGCTGGTCGAGCCGATCAACCAGGCACACGCCGAACTCACCGACGTCCCCGCGACGACCGCGAGCGCCGATGCCGAGATCCATGCCGTGATCGACTCGCTCGTCGGGCCCTGTCCGAGGCGAACCCGGACCGGATCGCCGCGCTGGACCGGGCGCTGCGACTCGAACCGCGGTACGAGAACGGAGAAGAGACCGCCTCCGTGACGATCTCCCCACGGGTGACCAGTGATCGTGTCCGAAGGGGACTCGAATCTCCTGCGCGTCCGCGTGCTGACCGCTGACCTGCTGAATGCGCCCAGGGGGCACCTCTCGAAGGTCGAACTCCTCCTGCCGGTTCGCTGAGCTTCCCGGGTTCCCGTGACCGCTGTTCCCCGCGTCGGGCACGGCATCCTGTCCTTCTCCAGCGGCGACTCGACATCAGCCCACGGGCGCAAGGCTTCGTCGCGGGACGGAAGGTCGTCGGCGTCCGGCCCGGCACGGGTCGGCGCAGGGGGCCGAGCAGGTGTTCAGTCGTCTCGTAGGACGGTGGTCGAGTCGATGTCGACATGGTCACCGTGGGAGTCGGTAGGGCTCAGGCGGGCGAGCGGCCGGCCGCTCTCTCCCACGAGCACGGAGCGCGCCTCACCGTCGGCGAACGTGTTCCGCTCGCCCCACTGACGCAGGGCGACGATGACGGTGAACAGGTCGCGGCCCGCGTCGGTGAGGACATAGACCTGCCGACGTCCGGATATCGCTGTCTCTCGCTTGAGGAGTCCGCGCTCGACCAGTCGACGCAGCCGGTCGGTGAGGATGTTGCGCGCGACCCCGGTGCGCTGCTGGAAGTCGGTGAATGATCGCGCGCCGTCCATCGCGTCGCGAACGATGAGCAGGCTCCATCGGTCTCCGACGAGGTCGAGCGTGCGCGCGACCGGACACGTGGGGTCCGTCCAGGTCACACCGTCGACGCGTGCCACGGGGTTCATCGCGCCTCCCGATGAGTTGCGGATTAAAACTATTCTGCCATACTTCCAATGGTTGCACTTTGCTACTGATTGGGGAGACGTGGGCATCACGTATGGCCGAAGGATGCTGCTCGCGATGGTCTGCTCGCTCGCCGTCGCGACGATCTACGTCGCGCAGCCTGTGCTCGCGCAGATCGGGCAGGACCTGGGAGTGCCCGAGTCCGACCTGGGATGGATCTCGGCAGCCGGACAGATCGGCTACCTGGTCGGCTTGGCCGTCCTCGTTCCCTTGGGGGACATGCTGGACCGGCGCAAGCTCATCGGGGTCCAGCTGCTCCTCGCCGCCGTCGGCATGCTGATGGCGGCGGTCTCTCCCACTCTCTGGCTGTTACTCATCGGCCTCGCCGTCACCGGTCTGTTCGCCGTCGTCGTACAGACCACCGTCGCGTTCGCCGCCGACCTGTCGACGCCTACGGAGCGTGGTCGCACCCTCGGAATCGTCACGTCCGGTGTCATCATCGGAATCCTGGGGGCGCGGGTGCTGGCAGGGATCCTCGCAGGCCTGTGGGGATGGCGAAGTGTCTACGTCACGCTCACGCTGCTGCTCGTCACGCTGTGCATCGTCGTTCTGAAGCGGCTGCCGGCAGACCGGCGGTCGAATCGCAGGACCTACGGCGATGTGCTGACCTCGTTCGGACGTCTCTTCCACGAGCCGCTGTTCATCTCGCGCGGGCTGATCGCATTCTTCCTCTTCGCCTCCTTCGGCACGCTCTGGAGTGGACTCGCGCTACCACTCGCTGCCGAACCGTGGCAGCTGAGCACGGCGCAGATCGGCATGTTCGGAATCGCCGGTCTCGCTGGTGCACTGGCGGCCGCGCGATCGGGCCGCTGGGCGGACGCAGGCAGGGCCAACCCCGTGACCGGTGTCGCCCTCGTACTGCTGGCAGTGTCCTGGATCGCATCCGGGCAGGCGACCTGGTCACTCGGGTTGGTGGTCGTCGGTGTCGTCGTTCTGGATTTCGCGGTCCAGGCCGCGCACGTCAGCAACCAGACCCTGCTCGCGACCGCGCACTCCGACCAGACCAGCAGCGCCATCGGCGGCTACATGATCTTCTACTCGCTCGGCTCCGCCCTCGGCGCGGCCGCCACCACCGCCGTGTACTCCACGTCGGGGTGGGCAGGATCCGCTCTTCTCGGTGCCGGCTGCGCGCTCTGCGGGCTGCTCACCTGGGCGCTGAGCCTGCGCACGATCGCGAGACCGCGACGTGGCATTGCCGATCACAGACCACTTCGTACCAGCACAACGCAGACGGAAGGCTGAGCATGTCTCATCCGAACGCGCCGCTGTCCGTCGAAGGCCGACGACGATCGATCAAAGGTTCACGACCAGACCGATCACACACGTCCGCGGCCGAGACGGGTTGCGCGCAGGCGGATGCGGCCCTCTCCGCTGATCAGCGACCGCTGTGCGTCCTGCTGCCCGTTCCGGGCCCGCACGTGGCACTCGCGGTCGCCGACCGGGTTCGGGCACCCGTGCCCGTGCTGCTCAGCGTCGAAGGCTGGAACCCTGGGCGCCGGCAACTGAGCGATCCGCCGGCCGGCCGGCTCGCCGCAGACCACCGTCTCCCACGGTCGAACGTCTACGGACGGGACGCCGCCGTCCGATCGGCACAGGACAGGCGAATCGCCCTCTTCCTCGGCGGCTTCGACGAGGTGGCGCTCCGGTCACGCACCGCCGTCCTCCGACAGACCGACCAGCACGCCGACCACCGGGTGGTGATCTTCTCCCGCACCGAGCACTACGCGGAGACGGTACGTGCCGCCGGCTCCCTGAACGGGGCCGCCGTCCTGGAACTGCTGCCGGTCAGCGGGAAGGACGCGGCCGCGTTCCTGGCACACTGCCAGGTCGACCCGGCCCCCGACCCCTGGCAGCGGCTGATCGTTCACCGGGGCACGGAGCCGGCCGGGCAGCTCGCGGACGCCCTGGACTCACCGCTCGCCCCGACGCTCGTCCGCGACGGCTTCCGGCAGGATCCCGCAGGTGTTCGAGAACTACTCGAACCAGGCCGGTTCGCGACCCACGAGGAGATCGTCGACCGTCTCCTCGGCCGGCTGGTGGACATCACCTATCGCGATGTCTCGGGGGAGACGCCGAGTAGCGGCCGGCCGGAGCCGGCCCGGCGGTGGCTCGGCCATCCGGCCGCCAGGCTCGTCGAGCGCGACTCCTGCGCCCGCCCCGGCCTGGCGGCTCCTGCGTCAATGGGCGCCTCGGCCACCCCGCGTCGCCGCCTCCGGTGCCCTCGGCATGTTCGCCGCCCTCCGCGACGTGGCGCTCGTCAACCCCGAGGTCCACTACACGGCGCATGGCCGCAACGGTCCGACCTTCCGCGTCCCCTACCTCGGCATACTGTTCGGCCTCGCAGCCGGAGCCGTCAACGGGTTCCGCGCCTCCGATGCGCGACACGGACGGCTCACGCTCCGGCGAGCGGTCGTCCTCGCAGCGGATCCCGCTTCCTGTCCCGGTCCGGCCTGGGTTTCGGCGGTGATCCGGACGGCCTGCGCCTTCCGGCGGTCGTCCTCGGCATCGCCTGCTGATCGGCCTTGTCCGCATGGTCGCGATCTCCGACAGTCATCGAAGGACCCCGGCCTTCTTTCAGCTGAGCCGCCGTGGCTGTTCCCGGCCCGCGGCATGCGCTTCCGGACGGAGGCCTACGACCGCCGCTTCTCCGGACGGACGGGCCCGGCTACCAGCTCCGTCATGCCCTGTCGCGGGACAAGCCGGCCCAGGAGTGGCGCGAATCCCTGCGACTGGTCCCACGCCACTGAGGAGCCGGGTGAACGCAGCGGCGTGCCATCCGGATCGAGAACGACTCCCCGGCGTGCGTGGGGGTGGTGGAGCCGGAACGAGATTCAACGCTCTCGACGTCCGCGACGGGTCGTCAAGGCCGCCTGGCTCGGATGATGGCCGCGCGTCATCGAAAGACCTGGTCCTGTCGTGTCTGTCACGGGACATCCACCACCCCGAGTCGACCTCACGCCTTCCGCTGGTCGAGCGGACCCTGGGTTGAACCGTCCCGACGGTCCGTGGCGACTCCGGCACCAGCAAGATCGGCCACGCTCACGCACGCGGGAGAGAACCCCGTCGAGATCGTGACAGGCGCCCGCCACCATGACCCCGGGGGCACCGTGCAGGCCTACGGCCGGTGCCGGGCCGAATCGCTGCGCCGTGGCCCTCACCTGCTCGTCGTCCGTCTCCGGGCCCGGACCGAGCCGGCTGCGCGGACCGAGCGGCACTGGCCGGCCCACGCCGGACGTCCGAGCACCGGGGAACGAGTCGGGACGGCCCGCGAGGCGTTGGCACGGCACGGCGGAGGGCTGCTCGGCTCGGCGTGGCGGCCCTGGTGTGGTGCCGCGACCCGGCGCCGCGGAACGCCGGCCGATCAGGAGCCCCGCGCCTGCTTGTCGGCAGCGACTCGTGGACCGGGATGATCACCGCGCTTGGAGATCGGCGGAATGAGCTACGAGCGCAGGGCGTGAGGCCCCGGGGTCCTGCCGGTGAGAGAGACAGCCCGGCTTCGCTGCGTTGCCCGGAGGTGACGGATCACCCGGGTAGTCCCTAAGAGTGACGATCGGCGGCACGCTCGGCCATAGGGTTGGACGGTGACGGGAGATTCTGGCCGGCGGCGTTGGTGGGAAGCGGATGCCGGGATCATCGTGCTGACCCTGGTGGCGCCGCCGCTGTTACAGCCGAGCACGGACGAGTCCTCCACCGCGTGGTCGCTGCTGATCGGCTTCGAACTGGTGGCCCTGGTCGCCTTGTCGGCTCGGCGTCGAGTGCCGGTCACAGCCTTCCTGCTGATCTTCGGCACGCTGGTGGCGGCGGTCGTGGGCGGTGCGGCCGGGGGAGTCAGGCTGTCTCCATTGGTCTTCCTGCCGCTCGCGGTGGTCCTCTACAACCTGGGAAACCACGGTGTCCACCTGGCTCGGACCGGATTGGCCGCGCTGGCGGGCGGCGTGATCGTCGCAGCAGGCCTCTGGATCAACTGGAGGACGGCCAGCGCCGCGGACTTCCGAGGCGGCCTCGACGTCTTCGCCATGCTGGCTCCGATGCCGTTGGCCTGGGCGATGGGCTTCGCCGCCCGCACTCGCCGCGCGCTGCTCGCCGCTGCCGAGGAGCGGGCGGCGGACGCGTCCCGCGAGCAACAGCTGCGCGCCGAACAGGCCGCCCAACGGGAACGGGTGCGCATCGCCCGTGAGATGCACGACCTGGTCGCGCATTCGCTGACCCTGCTCGTCGTGCACGCGGAGACCCTTCGTGCCCGAGGTGCCGACCTGCCCGACTGGGCCCGTACCCAGGCCGACGGGCTTGCCTTGGCGGGCAGGCAGCTCGGCGGGGAGCTGCGGGATCTGCTGCGGGTGCTGCATGATCCGGCAGAGGCAGCCCCACTGCGTCCGACTCCGGGGCTCGGCGAGCTGCCCGCGCTGCTGGCGGCGCACCGGGCCGACGGAGGAACCGTCGACGTGCGACTCGACCACGAGCTGGAGGCGTTGCCGCGGCCGGTGCAACTGGCCGGATATCGCATCGTGCAGGAATCGCTGACCAACGCCCGCCGCCATGCTCCCGGAGCGGCGGTCGCCCTCACTCTCGATGTCGACGACGGGCGACTGCGGGTCGAAGTGGTGAACAGACCCGCTGTTCGGCCTGGTGCGCAACAGGCGGGGGCGGGTCTCGGGTTGATCAGCATGCGTGAACGGGTCGAGGCGTCGGGCGGCGAACTGACCGCAGGCCCGACCGGTGACGGCGGGTTCCGCGTAATGGCCACGATGCCGCTGGAGTTCGCCGATGTCTGAGCAGATCACCGTGGTGGTGGTGGACGACGAGGAGATCATCCGTGTCGGCCTCACCACGATCCTGGAGGGCCGGCCCGGCCTCACCGTCGTGGGCACCGCCGCACACGGTGAGGACGCCGTCGACGTCTGCGCGCGGCTCCGGCCCGACGTATTGCTGCTGGACATCCGAATGCCCCGCCGAGACGGATTGTGGGCGCTGACCGAACTGGGCAGACGCGGGCTGCTCGGTCCCGGCCGCACTCAGGTGCTCATGCTCACCACGTTCGATATCGACGAGTACGTGGACGACGCACTCGCCGCGGGCGCGGCGGGATTCCTGCTCAAGAACAGTTCCTACGAGGAGCTGACCGCCGCGGTTCGAGCCTCGGCGGCCGGACACAGCGCGCTGAGCCCGGCGGTGACCCGGCGGATCATCGACGGACACCTGACTGCCCGGCACCGGCCGGACGCCCGTGACCTCGCCAGGCTGACGAACCTCACCGCGCGAGAACGCCTCGTGTTGAACCTGGTCGGGGACGGACTGAGCAACGCCGAGATCGCCGAGCGCCTCGTGGTCAGCCTCCACACGGTGAAAACCCATGTCAGCCGAGTGCTCGCCAAAACCGGCTGCCAGAGCCGTGCCCAGGCAGCGGTGCTGGCGAGAAATACTCGATCCTGACCGTCCACGGGTGACGGCGTACATCCCCCGGTCGTTTCCTGTCATTCCTTCGAGTGAGCCGAGGGCGGGGAAAGGCACTACAACGTGGGACGTTTCGACGAGGTGTCCCTGGCTGAATGGTTCCAGCGCGGCAAGCCGGCCGCGGACCGTCCCGCCACAGGAGATGACCATGAGCATTCGGTTTCCCGCGTCCCGGGGTTCCGCTCGACGGGTGACGCCGACCGTCGCCGCCGGCCTGGCCGTGCTGGCCACGGTCGCCGCCTGCGCCACGCCCGCCGACTCCGCCGTTCCGCCCGCCGCCGGGGAGACCACCACGTTGGCCTCCCCGGCCCCGGGCACCGCGCTGGCCACCCTCTTGGACGATGCCGTCGCCGCAGGCGTGCCAGGTGTCGTGGTCCGGGTCGACGACGGCGTCGGGGAGCCGATCGAACTCGCGCGCCAGGCCGACTGGACCACTGCCGATCACCGCCTGACGGCTCGAGACCAGTTCCGGATGGGATCGAACACGAAGACCATGATCGGCGTCTTAGTGCTGCAGCTGGTCGCCGAGGAACGGCTCTCCCTGGAGGACCCCGTCGAGGAATGGCTGCCCGGCGCGGTGCCGAACGGGCATGAGATCACGCTCAGAATGCTGCTGAATCACACGAGCGGCCTCGCCGACTACATCTATGCCCCCGAGGTCATGGCTCTGATCACCGGCCAGAGCACCACGCCGCTGCCGCCCGCTCGGCTGCTCGAGATGGGGACGACCCTGCCCGCACTATCGCCGCCCGGAACCAGCCACGCCTACAGCAACACCAACTACGTCGCCCTCGGCATGGTGTTGGAGGACGTCAGCGGTGAGACGATGGAAACGTTGTTCCAGCAGCGGATCCTCGAGCCCCTGGAGTTGCCCGACACCTACCTGGCCGTCGACGGCGAGTCCCGTGACGGTGACCTGCTGGCCGACGGATATGAACCGGACGCCGAACACCTCGCGCCCCTACTGCCGCCCGGCACGCCCGAAGGTGTCGCCTTCGCGGGCGAGGCTCGAGACAACCATGTCACGGTGACGTCGATCGACCCGTCCTGGTCCTGGGCCGCGGGTGCGGTGGTGTCCACTCCGCAGGACTGGCAACGATTCCTGCGTGCGCTGATGTCCGGCGAGGTGCTGCCGCCCGCGCAGCTGGCCGAGATGAAGGACACCGTCGTGGAACTCCCCGACGACCCGGCGAGCGCGCGGTACGGGCTCGGCCTTGAGCAGTACCAGAGCCCGTGCGGACCGGTCTGGGGCCACACCGGCGGAATCCCTGGCTACTCCAGCGCGAACTACGTCGACGAGACGGGCACACGATCGGTCACCGTGGTCACCACGACGCAGTTCGGCCTGTTCGAGCCGGAGCTCGGAACCGCCGAGCAGGGAGTGATCGACGGCGCGGTCTGCACGATGCTGGGCGAGACGTCGCCCGTCGCCGCGAACTGACGTACTGCCGGTGTCTTCCTGGCCTCGGTCTCCGATGAGTGCGTTCGTCGGTGACCGAGGCGAGGCGCGCGAGAAGACGCCATCTGAGACGCGCTCAACGGATGGATCGGCGAGCTGCTCGCCCCGGTCGACATCGGTCGGACGATTCGAGCGTTGATCGACTCACAACGGTACGGCGCGGAAGTTCGTCGAGCCGTTGGGCGGGATGGTGGCGGCCGAGTTCTTCGATGTCGGGCAGTCTCGGTCGGTCCCGTGGGAGCGGCGGACCGACGCCGCTCGCCTGCTGGCTGAGCTGAAGAACCCGGGCCGTGGTGGGTCGGCGGTGGTGGTGGGGGAGGGGACGCGGTGTTGGTTCGGTAACCAGTTCTCGTTGATCGCGCCGAAGTTCGCCGCCTACGGGGTCGACCTCTGGGTTCCCGAACTGGGCGGGAGGTTCGATCCGCGCAACCCGTCACACAAGATGCTCATGAGCGTGTTGGGCGGGATGAGCGAGTCGGAGCGGCAGCATGTTCAGGCCCGTGTTCGGGCGGCGATGGACGCGCAGGTGCTCAACGAGGGTCGGCATCAGGGTGGCCGAACGCCGTTCGGCTACACGGTCGTGGACGCCGGTCCGCATCCGAACCCGCGCAAGGCGGCCGAGGGGTACCGCCTGCGGGTGCTGAAGATCGATGAGGACGCGGCCGAGGTCGTCCGTCGGATCTTCGCCGAGTATCTGGACGGGAAAGGCGATCGGGCGATCGCGAACGGTCTCAATCGTGCGGGCATTGCCTGTCCTTCGGCGCGACGACCGGAGCAGAATCGGCACCGACTCGCAGACGGTTGGCAGGGAAGCACGGTCCGCGCGATTCTCGACAATCCCAAGTACACCGGTTATGCCGTGTTCGGCCGGTGGACTCGGCACGAGACGCTCATTGATCCCGAGGACATCGCGGCCGGGCACGTCACGCGGTTCCGACGCGCCAAGCCCGATCAGGTCGTGCGGTCTCGCAGCATGGCGCACCCGCCGATCGTCACCGTGGAGGAGTTCACAGAAGCCCAGGTGAAGCGCCGGGCCAAGTCCGTCGGCGGGCTGCGCACCGCCCGCAAGACCGAACGATCCGGCCGGGCGACGACACGGACCTACCTGTTCCGGGGGCACATCCGGTGTGGGATCTGCTCTCGGAAGATGGAGGGGAGTCCCCGCAGACACGGTATGTACTACCGGTGCCCGGCGCGCACGCTGGCGCCCGGCTCGCCGGCTCTCGCCGAGCATCCGCCCACGATCTACGTGCGAGAAGACGCTATTCGAGACGCGGTCAACGGGTGGATCGGCGAGCTGTTCGCCCCGGCCAACATCGGCCGGACGGTCCGAGCGCTGGTCGACTCGCAAGGCGACCGCCGACAGCGAAGTGATCATGAACACGTTCGACGCCGTCTCGCCGAGGCTGAGGCGAAGCTCCGTCGGTTTCAGGACGCCATCGGCGCCGGGATCGACCCGGCCGCGCTGGTCGAGCCGATCAACCAGGCACAAGCCGAACGAGCAGCGGCGCACGCGGAGCTGACGGACTCCCCGGCACCGACCACGATCACCGATGCCGAGATCCACGCCATGATCGACTCACTCGGCGATGTGGGAGCGGCCCTGTCCGAGGCGAACCCGGACCGGCTCGCCGAGCTGTACCGGGAGCTGCGACTCGAACTTCGGTATGAAAACGAGAAAGAGGCCGTCTATGCGACGGCCTCTCCACGGGTGAATAGTGATTGTGTCCGAGGGGGGAGTTGCGCACTAACCACACGGCTCGATATCCGCAGCGTCTAGCGTGAGAGACTGAGGGCTGTGCCGGTACGCTGCGACTCTCGCGGGACCTGCTTGGGTGGGGGGGAGTGCCGGCGCAGCTAGAATCAACATCATGCCGAACGACGCGGTGCCGCAAGATGAGCAGTCCGATGAAGAAACGACGTTGGGCAATGAGTATGACTCCAGAGGCCCTACTGGTGGAGTGAATTTGGCGGACATGTTCGGTCCGGGTGGTGCTCTTCATGGGATCGACGTGAGTCTTGCTGGGTCTATTAGTAAGGACCTTCGTAAGACGATGGTGGGCTTGGGGCCTGCGATTCAGGCTGCGTCGGAGGCTGCGCGCCCGCTGAGGTTGGCGGACATGTTCGGTCCGGGTGGTGCTCTTCATGGGATCGACGTGAGTCTTGCTGGGGGAAAGAACCCCAGTGTCTTCCATCGGAACCTTGATGTCGAGAATTTTTTTGACATCAAGACCATGAAGAGGATTTCGGAAAGTTTCCAAGTCGCGCCCGATGCTGGCGCAGAAAAGAAGCTATTGGAACAGGTTCCCACGAATAATATCGCCTTTGATCAATTGGTTAATAAAGTCGATGCCTTGATTGAAGGGGGTCTTGCTTCGGAGGTTTCGTCGACCGAAAAGAAACTAGCGTCGAAGGGTATTTCGTTGCCCCAGGCCTCAAGTATGATTGGCACCGCGTTGTTGCTGCAGGTTTCGATAGTGCTTTATGTTGGCGCTAGGGATTGGTTTGAAGCGGTCTCCCAGATATTCGGATTTCCTGCGAACTTGATTGGCGCGCTAGCGTTGATTCTGGCTTTTCGGGGTAGCCGTTGATTTTGCTTGAGGGGAGTGAGTGCACTGTTTCGATCTCTGCGGGACGGTGGCGAGCTACCTGTCCTGGACGTCCTGCAACCTCCGTAGCAGTAGCGGCGCGTTAGATGGAATGGCGGGACACTTCAGAGCTTACTTGCTACACGTCATGCGGCAGACGAGGAAATGCCTCCGCCACCGGCACGCAGTCGCACTCCACACCTCCCCGGCAGCGGCTGGTCAACCAGGCTACGCAGCGTGTTCGCCGTGTGGTGAGATCGTCCGGCGGGAGCAGTGGTGCCCACGGGTCGGAGGGGCGATCGTCCGGGGTCTTCGCCATAGCCTGCGGCCTCCCACTCGGTCGGGAGAACGCGGCCGGGGTGGGGTGTCGCCACGGCTGCCCCGGCCGCGTTCCGGCTCCCGACGGTTCGAGGCGGGCGCTGATGCCCTCCGTCGATCACCTGCCTGACCAGCTCCTTTGTGGCTGTGTCAGACTGAAATCATCATCACGTCAGCTCATGGTCAGCTGAATGACCTGAGTCGGACCTGATGACGACATCTACGGACCTACGGGGTGGGGTGGCTCGTGAGCGTGTACCGGACGGTGCTGGAGCAGAAGATCAAGGAACGGCGGCAGTCCGTGGAGGAGTTCGCGGAGTTCGTCGAGACCTTCGCGCGTGAACACGGCGAGCCGGGCACGCTGAGTACACGGAACCTACAACGGCTGCTCTCCGGGCACCGCGCCGACGGGGCACCGCTCGGTCCGGTTCGGACGGTCACCGCGCGTCTGCTCGAACGCATCTTCGGCCTCGACATCGATGTCCTGCTGTCCCCGCCACGGGACGCCCTCGGGACGGCCGACATCGCGGGCGGGACGGCCTCGCCGAGGACTGTTCACGTTCCCGAGACTGTGATGACTCGCCCCGCCCCCGGTAATTTCGGGGCCGTCGCGGCGGATCTGTCCGCCGCGTTCGACTGGCTCGATACTCAAGCCCGTTGGACTCCACAGACCACACAGATCCGGGTCACCGAGCGGCTGGCCGAACTGGGCGTGCGAACCGCGATCGCGGGGCGACTTCCCGCGCGGGTGGGACGCGGCGCACTGGCGGAGGCGATGGCGGCCTACTACGACCGGTCTGTTCCGGGGCACGGCTTCTATCGGACTCGGATTGACGGTCATGGAATCGACACAACCGTGTTCACCCGTCCGTCCTGGCTCGATCTGCGATGCCCGCTCACACCGTCCACGGACCTGCTTCGACTGGATGCCGTGATGCCGGGGGCGGCTCGCGAACACGACGCGCCGTACTACGCCGTCGACCGGTTGGCCGAGGCCGTCACGGCGGGAGTCCGTGTCTCTGACCGCCCGGTGTATCGGCTGTTGTCCGCCGACGTCGAGCCTGCCCGCATCGGCGGCTCGGTGGGGCTGGCCTCGTTCGTCGAATACGCCCTCACCTTGGACCTGTTGGAATCCGAGCTGTCCGACGCCGTCAGCCGCAGCGTGACGCCCTGCCATGGCAGCCAGCCGTTGCGGGACCGCTACCTTCCTTCGCTCGCGGCTGTGCTCGATCTCGATTCGCGGCTCTGCGTCGGCGGAGCCCTGGCCTTGTGTGCGATCGCGCGGCCGGCCGATCCGTTTCGGGGACCCGCCGATTACGCACTTCTGGTCCAGGAACGCTCGACACAGGTCGTGAATGCCGCGCGACGGCTGGCCGTCATCCCGAAGGGATTTCACCAGCCCCTACGGGACTACCGGGCTGACACCCGTATCGGGGCGACCCTGCGTCGTGAACTGGAGGAGGAACTGTTCGGGCACTCCGAGGTGGACAGTACCGAGGACGGCAATCGAGTGGCGGACCCGATGCACCCGAACCGGCTGTCCGCGCCGATGCACTGGCTGTCCGAGGAACCGGGACGGCTTCGGATGGAATGCACGGGATTCGGTCTGAACACCATCAGTGGGAACTATGAGTTCGCCAGCCTGCTCATGATCGACGATGAGCGGTTCTGGACGCGCTTCGGTGGTGACATCGAGGCCAACTGGGAATCACGCAGCCTGCGGCAGTATTCCAGCCTGGATCGTGAC
Organism: Actinoalloteichus hoggarensis; assembly: GCF_002234535.1. NCBI lineage: Bacteria > Bacillati > Actinomycetota > Actinomycetes > Pseudonocardiales > Pseudonocardiaceae > Actinoalloteichus > Actinoalloteichus hoggarensis. The sequence goes on along the minus strand of NZ_CP022521.1, from coordinate 3,332,199 downwards.
CTCGTGACCGTTCTGGCCGCCGATGAATCCTGGAGCAACGAAGGGCTCTTCGCCTTCGCCCAAGGGTTGCGACGGCTGCGGGAGATCGGCGGTGAGCGCGTCGATCTCCCGCAGATTGATGTCCTACCGGTGTGAAGATCAGGTGGGCAGCGACGGCCAGCGCACCGTGATGACCACGGAATCGGCGAGTGCTTCCCACGAGTGGTCGATACCCGGCCCCCACAGCACGTAGTCACCGGGCTTGGCCAGGGTGACGCTGTCCTCGGTGAGGTCCAGCCGGAATTCGCCGTGCACCATCAACAACAGCGTGGTGCGTTGGTCATCGGTGGTCCACTCGGCGCGCTTGTCGCCCGCCGGGTGGTTCGCCCATTTCACCTCGACGTCGGTCGTCGAGCGAATGTCCTCGGTGGGATTGATGAAGTGGCCGAGCAGCCAACCACGAGTCTCCTGCGTGTCATCGTTGGCGTTTCCGTGTTGCCAGCGGGCCGTCACTCCCGCACCTCCCAGTTCATCGCGGGCAGGTTCACGCGGTCCCCGCCGATCTCACTCAACCTCCGAAGGCCTTGCAGCAGTGCGAACAAGCCTTCGTTGCTCCACGCTACCTCACCGATCAGCTCCGAGATCAATCCACTGTCCAGGCTCGAATACTGCCGAAGACCATGCGATTCCCAGTTGGCCTCGATCTCGCCGCCGAAGCGCGTCCAGAAATCCTCGTCATCGACGACGATCAATCCGGCGAACTCGAAATTGCCGCTGACGAGATTCAGCCCGAACCCCGTGCACTCCATCCGGAGCCGCCCGAACTCCTCCGACAGCCAGCGCATCGGGGCCGACAGCCGGCTTGGGTGCATCGGATCGGCACGCCGTTGATCGGACACCGTGTTGTCGATGTCCTCCCGGCCGAACAGCTCCTCTTCCATCTCCCGCCGCAGCGTGGCGCCCAGCCGGGCATCGGCCCGCACGTCGGTCATGGGCTGGTGGAAGCCTTTCGGGATGACGGCGAGCCGCCGAGCGGCGTTGACGACGTGGCCGGAGCGTTCCTGCACCAGCAAGACGTAGTCGGCCGGTCCGCGAAACGGGTCGGCTGGTCGCGCGATCGCGCACAGCGCCAGCGTGCCGCCCGCGCAGAGACGGCCGGCGAGATCGAGTACCGAGGTGAGATCCGGCAGGAGTCGATCCCGCAGCGGCAGGCTGCCGGGTTCCACCGGTGCGCCGGTGGCGAGCGCGTCGACCAGCTCGCCTTCCAGAAGGTCCATCGTGAAGGCGTACTCGACGAAACGGGACAGGGCGAGCGTTCCGCCGATGCCGTCACGGTCGACGGCGGTCCCGGTCAGCCGGTACAACGGCATGTCGGTGAGCCGGATGTCGAGCGCCAGTGTCTCCGCGAGTCGGCGCACCCCGTGGTCGGCGGCCTCGGCATCCAGGCGAAGTGCGGTAGCCGGGGTGCCGTCTACGGCGAGGCGGTCCCCTCCGGTAGTCAGGGAGCAGTTCAGGTCCAGCCAACCCGGCCGGGTCAGGATGCTCGTCTCGGTCTCCGCGCCGCCGTCGTGCCGGACGGTGTAGCGGCCGTGATCCGTGACGCTGTCGTGGTAGTAAGCGGCCAGCGCATGGGCGATGCGGCGCTGGTCGACCCTGCCGCGTCGACTGCCTCGGTCCCGCAGCTCGCGGACGTCGAGCGCCGCCAGCCGCTCGGCGACCGCGCGGCGAGCCGTGCCGGACTCCCAGCCCGCGTGATCGTCGAGCCAGGCGAGCGCATCGTTGATGTTCGGGTCCGAGTCCAGCCGCCGGACTGCCTCGGCGGTGACCGGTTCAGCCTGCCGGGCGGCCTCGGCGGGGGAGACTGGCGCGGGGGACTGCGGCGGGGCGCTGAGCGCGGCGAAGCGCTCCCGTGCGGCCTGGTCTGCTTGTTCCAACGTCGTGTCGAGAAGCTGTTGCATCTCCGGGCGCGGGCGAGTCGTCGACTTCTGATGCCAACCCGCGACCGTGCGGACGGCGATTCCCAACCGTGCGGCGAAAGACTCGTTGCTCAGTCGCAGCGCGGCTTGTAAAGCGCACGCGCTCGCTCCTGTCCAGTCGGTCGTCCGCGCCATCAGCTCATCCCCCGAAATCGCCGTCTCGCCCTGTTGTCGCACTGGTCCTGCATCGGAGTTGCACTGTCATTGCATGGTCCCGCGGCCGCATTCCGAGTGGAATCGACGGCATGAGAGAAACCCGATTCCACCGCTCGAATTCACGGTCATTCCTTCGAATCGCGGACATGCCGGATGACCGTCGACAGATCGGTGTGCAGTTCGTCGAGTCGTTCGGCGATCTCGGCAAGCCGGGTCTCGATGCCCTCCAGACGCGACCAGACCGTGTCGCCCGGATCGGTCACGGGTTCGTCCACTTCGGACGGCGTCCGGCCGTGAACGACGGCGTCCAGGTGCTGCGGGTGCCAGCCGAGCGTCACCGACAGGGATTCGAGGGTGCGTGGGCTGCGTCTGCGCTCGACGGTGTGGTGCTGAAGCTCGCGGACGATCGCCTGCGAGACATGCGAGCGCTCCGCGAGTTCCCGCTGTCGCCAACCCAGTTCGTGCACACGCTCGTCAATCGCCTTGGCGACTGCCGCCCAGTCCTCCGACACCTATTCCTCCGCGCTCCGCCTCAGCGCCGAGATTAGCCGCTCCGCAGTGATTCGCGAGACGACAGGGCGTTGTTCACGGCGCCCGTGGCTCAGCGCTGCCTATTTAGCGCTGAAATCAGCACTATGTTGCTGAAATCAATACTCGGACTTCGTCGAGAGGTTTTCTCGTGGCTATCCGCCTGCCCGAATCCGGGCGAGGAACGCACTACTCCGTCCGTCAGACCGCCTGGATTCTCAACCTCCCTCCCGCTCAGGTGTCGCGGGCCGTCCGCCTCGGCGTCCTGCACGCCCGGTGGCGCGACGGACGCCCCCGCATCCCCGCGACCGAAATCGTTCGCCTGCTCGTCGAGCGCGACCGCCATCCGGGCGGGGGTGACGCCTGATGACCCGCGACCAGTGGGACGACGTCCTCCACCGCCTGGCCGGACTCGATCAGGTGCCCTCCGACGTCCTTCGCGACGCCGTCGAGCGCGACGGCCTCTGCCACACGACGCACCGCGAGGGAGAACCGCCGGAACCCGACACCGCCGAGGAGCCCGATTCCGCGTTGGCCGCCCACTTCTGCGCGGGTTGCGCGGCTCAAGACGAATGCCTCGCCCTTGAACTTCGCACCGCCGGGGCCGAGACCCACGGCATCTGGGGCGGACTCGCCGAGCACGACCGGCGCGCGCTGCATCGCGTCTGGGCTCACCGCCCTTCCGACTCCGAGACGTCCGACCACGAAGGGGGATCACTGTCATGACCGCTCTCACGCTTACGCCGATCGAGGTCATGGCCGGACTCGGCGTGCTGATCGCCTTCGCCTCGGTATGGCGGGCGGGGGCTCGACGTGCCCGCGCTGCGGCGGAGAAGGCCCAGACCGGTGGACGTCTGTTGTCCCTCACGGGCCGGGTGCTGTTCAACGCGGGGCTGATCGTGGCCGTGCAATGGGTCGTGATGTCCAGCCGGGCACACGACGGCGTGGTGCTCGTGGTCCTGGCCGCCCCCGCCTTGTTCGCGGCCCACTGCCTGACTCGCGCGTTGACGGTGACGACGAAGGACCTGCCCCGCCGCCGGGGTGATCGCCGATGAACGGCGAGCAGGCGAGGAAGCCGGGTGCTGCGCTCGACAGACCCTCGGCCGCCGTCCCGCCGGTTCCGTTGCGCGCTCGCGGCCGTCTGCTGGTCTCGCGGCTCGTCGACCGCATTCGCACTTCCCGACTGTTCCGGAGAATCCTCCCCACTCGCCGGGCGGGGAAGCAGGCGATCAAGGACGCCGTGGCCTGGCTGCTTCGGTCCCCGCTGCGGCTCACCGGGGCGATCGGCCGAGGACTGCTGGCCGCGCTGCGGGCGTGGCGCCGCTGGGTACGGGTGCAGGACTACCGGGACGCCGTCGAGCAGGCCGAGAAGCTGGCAGAGAAGTTCGTCGAGATCCGCGCGCTGACGCTCTACCGCTGGCGCGTCACCGGGATCGCGGCGCTGGCCGTTCTCGGCGGCCTGGTGGTCGTCGACCTCGTGGCGGGGCCGTCGGCGTTGTGGAGCACGGTCGGAGCGGGCCTGCTCGGCCTGGCCGTGGCCGGTCGTCGGAAGGACGGCGCATCGGGCCGCACGGCGGCGCTCGGCGGGCCGCGCACGCTCGCCTGGACGATGGACCCACAGGTGTTGGTCGACGCGTTCAGGGACGCGAAGCTGATCGGCCGAGACGAGTCGCTGCGGCTGGTCGAGCGCGCCACCCACAGCGGCGGCGGGTGGTCGATCACGGTCGACCTGCCCGCCACTCGCAAGGCGGCCGACGTGCTCAAACATCGGGACGCGCTCGCCTCGGCGCTGGCGGTGGACGAGGTGCAGCTCGTGGCCGAGCGAGTGCGCGGCCGAGGTGGTCACGCCGGGCGGGTGTTCCTCTGGGTCGCCGACGTCGACCCCTACGGCGGCCCGCCGTTCTCCTCCCCGTTGGTGCGGGCGGAGACCTGGGACGCCTGGCGGCCGGTGCCCTTCGGGCGCGACGCACGACGGCGCAAGGTCGACCTCTCGTTGGTGTGGACGTCGCTGCTGGTCGGTGCGATTCCTCGGCAGGGCAAGACCATGGCGGTCCGGCTGGCCGCAGCGGGGTTCATCCTGGACGCCTTCGCCCGGCTGTACGTCTTCGACGGCAAGGGCGGGAAGGACTGGCGGGCCGCCGAGGCCGTCGCCCATCGGTTCGTGTGCGGCGACGATCAGGCACAGGCCGAGGCCGTGCGAGACGGCCTGGTCGAACTCGTGGCGGAGGTGCAGTCCCGCTACGCGCGCATGGCCGAACTCGACGACGAGACCTGTCCAGAATCGAAGATCACGCCGCAGCTCTCCCGCGATCCCGCGCACCGGATGCCGATCACCGCCGTGATCCTCGACGAAGTACAGGTGTTCCTCGACAACCCCACGAAGCTGACGGTGGGGGAGCGGGGGACGACGCTCGGCGAGTACATCGCGGACCTGCTCGCCTACCTTGCTCGGAAAGGGCCTGCCGCCGGGATCATCGTCGTACTCGCCACGCAGCGACCCGACTCCCAGACCATCCCGTCTCGACTCCGATCGGTGCTCGGCACCCGGTTCGCCCTGCGGGTGATGGACTGGCGGGACTCCAACATCGTGCTCGGCGACCAGATGAACACCCGTGGCTATGACGCCTCCACGCTGCTGCCGAGCCACAAGGGAGTCGGCATCCTGCGGCCGGACGGCGAGACCGACGCGGGTGCGGACGCCGTCGCGGTGACGGTGCGGACCTTCTACCTGACGAACGCCGAGTGGCGGGCCGTCTGCACGCGCGGTCGGCTGCTGCGGGAGATCGCGGGCACCCTGTCCGGTCACGCGGTGGGAGAGCACGCGGCCCGGGCGATCGACTCGGCGGCGGTGACGGACGCGCTCAGCGCGGGGCCGGTGAGTTGGAACGCCGAGCGGCTGCCCGAACCGTTGCGGGGTGTCGTCGAGTTCCTCGGCGAGGAACTTCGCCCCGGCGGCCGACGCTTCGTGCCGACCGCCGAACTCACCGATGCACTCGACGTGGAGCCGAGCGGGTTCGCCCGGCAGATGGGCGAACTGGGCTGCCGACCCACCCGGCAGTACGTCCCGGAGGGGGACGGCGTGCGGCGGGTGCGCGGGTATCTGACGGCGGAGATCCGGGACGCGGTCGACCGGGTACGAGCTGGTGAAATCAGCCCGTCCGAGGATGATGCGGACGGTGCGGCATGACCAGGTCGACGTCAGACAGCGAGTCCGGATCTCCGCTCACGGTTCGGCTTCCCGCCGATCTACCAGTGTTGACACCGCCCGTGAGTCGCGTCCTGCTTGCCATACTGGTCGAGTTGACCACGATTCCGGTCCTCGAAGGCCGAACCGATGAGGTGATCAGATGACTGATGAAATCAGCAATCCATGGGCGGTGCTGGACGATCTGTTGGGCGTGGACGTCGTCGAGCCGGTGGACGCCGGGATCGGGCCGGTGGCCTTCTACGGCCGGTGCTCGACGGAGGACAATCAGGACCCGGAGACGTCGCACGGCTGGCAGGTCGGTACCGCGCGGAAGTTCGTCGAGCCGTTGGGCGGGATGGTGGCGGCGGAGTTCTTCGATGTCGGGCAGTCGCGCTCGGTCCCGTGGGAGCGGCGGCGTGATGCGGCCCGGCTGCTGGCCGAGCTGAAGAACCCGAACCGGGGTTGGTCGGCGGTGGTGGTGGGGGAGGGGACGCGGTGTTGGTTCGGTAACCAGTTCTCGTTGATCGCGCCGAAGTTCGCCGCCTACGGGGTCGACCTCTGGGTTCCCGAACTGGGCGGGAGGTTCGATCCGCGCAACCCGTCACACAAGATGCTCATGAGCGTGCTCGGTGGGATGAGCGAGTCCGAGCGGCAGCATGTTCAGGCGCGGGTTCGGGCGGCGATGGACGCACAGGTGCTCAACGAAGGTCGGCATCAGGGCGGCCGAACCCCGTTCGGCTACACGGTCGTGGACGCCGGTCCGCATCCGAACCCGCGCAAGGCGGCCGAGGGGTACCGCCTGCGGGTGCTGGAGATCGATGAGGACGCGGCGGAGGTCGTGCGGCGGATCTTCGCCGAGTACTTGGACGGGAAGGGGGATCGGGCGATCGCGAACGGGTTGAACAGAGACGGGGTTCCCTGTCCTTCGAAACGGCGACCGGATCAGAATCGGCATCGGTTGGCGGACGGCTGGCAGGGCAGCACCGTGCGGTCGATCATGGAGAACCCTCGATACACCGGGTATGCGGTCTTCGGGCGCTGGACTCGGCATGAGACGTTGATCGACCCTGACGACGTCGCCGCCGGACACGTCACGCGGTTTCGTCGAGCGCGGCCCGATCAGATCGTGCGTTCCCGTCTGCCGGCACACCCGGCCGTCGTGTCCGTCGAGATGTTCACCGACGTCGCACTTCTGCGTCGGAGGCGTGCGGCAGGTGGGTTGCCCGCTCGACGGAAGCTGGAGCGCGGACCCAAAGCGACCAAACGGCCTTATCCGCTACGCGGCCGGGTTCGTTGTGTGCATTGTGCGCGTCGGATGGAAGGCACCCCGCGTGCTGAGCGCACGTACTACCGCTGTGCGGCACGCACTCTCGTACCGGGTTCTCCCGCGTTGAAAGAGCATCCGAAGAACGTCTACCTTCCCGAAGCCGCCGTGCTCGGGCCACTCAACGAGTGGATAGGCGAACTGTTCGCCCCGGAGAATCGTGATCGCACCGTCACCGCGCTCGTGGCCTCGCAAGGCTCCACGCCGCAGGCGATCGACAGGGGCGATGCCAAGCGACGACTTGCTGAGGCGGAGGAGAAGTTGACTCGGCTGCGGGCTGCGATCGAAGCAGGCGTAGACCCGGCCGCGCTGGTCGAAGCAGTCAACGAAGCACAGAATCGACGTACCACCGCACAAGCGGAGCTGAAAGGAGGCCGTACACCCGGCTCGCTGACCGACGCGGAGGTACACGCGATGATCGATCACCTGGGGAACCTGAAGAGTGTCCTCAGCCGGGCGAACCCGGCGAGGCTACAAGAACTCTACGAACATCTACGGTTGGAGATGGTCTACGACCCAGAAGGAAAGGTTCTGGATGTGACCATCATGCCAACCCGTAGGGTTAGTGATTGTGTCCGAGGGGGGACTTGAACCCCCACCTCCTTATCGGAGACTAGCACCTCAAGCTAGCGCGTCTGCCATTCCGCCACTCGGACCAACTCCGGCTTCCGCCGTGCTGATGGACATAGGTTAGCTGATCGTCCCCCGAGATCCCAAATCGGCCCCCTCAAACTGCCGCGGAGGCACGGGTCGATGGTAGAAAGTGCTGGTGAGCACCCATGGAGACATCACCAGCGGGCTCGGCGTCGTCGAGGACGATGCGGTCCGGCTGACGAGCGAGCTGATCCGGATCGACACCACCAACACGGGCGATCCCGACACGGTGGTGGGGGAGCGGGCCGCGGCCGAGTACGTCGCCGAGCAGCTCGGCGACGTGGGGTACGAACCGACCTACGTCGAGTCCGGGGATCGGCCGGGGCGGGGCAACGTGTTCGTGCGGCTTCCGGGTGCCGATCCGAGTCGCGGGGCTCTGCTGGTTCACGGCCATCTCGACGTCGTGCCCGCCGACGCCTCGGAGTGGTCGGTGCACCCGTTCTCCGGCGCCGTGCAGGACGGCTACGTCTGGGGCCGCGGCGCGGTGGACATGAAGGACATGCTGGGCATGTCGCTCGCGGTCGCCCGCCGGTTCAAGCGGGAGAACATCGTGCCGCCGAGGGACATCATCTTCGCGTTCCTCGCCGACGAGGAGGCGGGCGGACTTCAGGGCTCGCAGTGGCTGGTGGCGAATCGTCCAGATCTGTTCGAGGGCGCCACCGAGGCGATCAGCGAGGTCGGCGGCTTCTCGGTCACGTTCAAGGACGGGGTGCGCAGCTACCTGGTGGAGACGGCGGAGAAGGGCATCGCCTGGCTCAAGCTGAAGGTGCGGGCCCGCGCGGGCCACGGCTCGATGGTCCACGAGGACAACGCGGTCACGAAGCTCGCCGCCGCCGTCGCCCGGCTCGGCACCCATCGCTTCCCCATCGTGATGACCGACTCGGTGCGGGAGTTCCTCGCGGGCGTCACGGAGATCACCGGCTGGGAGTTCCCCGAGGACGACCTCGACGGCGCGATCGGCAAGCTGGGGGCGATCTCGCGGATCGTGGGAGCGACCCTGCGTGACACCGCGAATCCGACGATGCTCACCGCGGGCTACAAGGCGAACGTGATCCCCTCGGTGGCCGAGGCGACCGTGGACTGCCGGGTCCTCCCGGGCAGGCAGGAGGCCTTCGAGCGTGAGCTCGCGGAGATCCTCGGACCCGACGTCGAGCGCGAGTGGATCAGCCTGCCGCCGGTCGAGACCTCCTTCGACGGCGCCCTGGTCGACGCGATGACCTCGTCGATCACGGCGGAGGACCCCGGCGCGCACGTGCTGCCCTACATGCTCTCCGGCGGCACCGACGCGAAGGCCTTCCAGAAGCTCGACATCCGGTGCTTCGGATTCGCCCCGCTTCAGCTTCCCGCCGACCTCGACTTCGCGTCGCTCTTCCACGGTGTGGACGAGCGGGTGCCCGTCGACGCGCTGAAGTTCGGCACCCGGGTGCTCAACCGCTTCCTGCTCTCCAGCTGAGTCCGTCGGCGGCCCTGCTCCGCCGACAGGCGGGCACGGCGGTCGCCGCGCTGGGTGATCCACCGAGGGCGGACGTCATCGCGTCGAGTCGTCCGCGGTCGGGCCGGTCGGCGCGGCGGTTCATCGCGTGGGCCTCTGCCCCGGCGGTACGAGTTCGTAGGGCGAGGCGGTCGGGCATAGCGGCTCTGCCGGCTGCGGAGCGGCGGCCGCTGCTCGTTCTCGGGGCTGCTCAGGGGGACCGGCTCGCCTGCCGCTTCGGTGTTCTCGGCTGGCGACCGCTCCGTGGGAGCGGCAGCCGAGGCTCCCAGGTTGAGGCGGCCGACAGGCGTCGACGGCGGGTCCGGGTCGCCGCGGACGGTGTCGGCTGCGGCCTCGGAACAGCGGATCGGGCCGCGTGGCGGCGGGGCCGACGCGCCCTCCGGGGGTGTGGCGCCTCGGCCGCCGGGCGGGCCTCGGCATCAGGAGAACCGGCGATGGCGAAGAACGGCGCCCCGGTCGGGGCAGGGCTCGACCTCATCAGGCATCCGGTGGAGGGCAGGGAGGCCGTGATCGCGGGTCGCTCGCCTGAGTGGAGCATGCCCGCCGAGACCGGTCCGGGTGGTCGACGGTTCGCGCGGCCTGCCCAGGCGGCTGTCGCCGCGCGGAGCACCGGTGCCCACGACGCGCCTGCGGGCTCCGACCGCGCCGCCGGCCTGACGTCTCTCCGCGCCGTCGTCGCGGTGCCTGCCCGGACGCCGTCCTGACGTGGGGCTGCCGTGGTGCGGGGGTCGCCATGGAGAGTGACGCGGGTCGCCGTCGCGGTTCAGACGCCGTCATCGCCGAGACGCCCCGTCCAGGCGTCATCGTCATCCGGAGGCCCGGACGGCACCCGTGGGCCCGATCGGTACGCGCGCCCCCAGCGTCCCGGCCCGCGGGCAGCGGCGGGGACGCCCCGCGTCGGGAGTACGAGTCTGCCGTCTCAGGTGAAGAGGCCGGGGATGCCCACCGCGCTGCGCCGCCGCCGCAGCCAGACCTTGCGGGTGCCGTCGCCGAACAGCAGCACGCGGGCCAGTTCCCAACCCGCGAACTCGGCATGGATGGCGAGCTGCACGGCCGCGGTGCGCCGGGAGACCCCTGGCGGCAGCCGCAGCGGCTGATACTCCCAGTCTCCTTCGATGACGGCCTCGTCGTTCACGGATGCACCACCTGTATCCCTTCTCCGGTGGCGGAGCCCACCACCACCGCGCCGGTGTCCTGATCCACGGTGACCGAGTTCGGTTGACGGACGCTGGGGAAGCGGTGACTCTCGACCGGCTCCCCGCCCGCGACGTCGTAGCCGACCAGCTCGTTGGTCTCGGTCAGCGTCACCCACGCCAGGTCACGCTGCTCGTCGTAGGCCACGGCGTAGGGGCCGCCGGGCACGGGGTAGCGCTGCCGGAGCAGGAAGGGCTCGGTGGAGAACACCAGCAGCTCACCGGATCGGGTCTCCGTGACGATGATCCGGTCGAAGCGGTCGGCCACGGCGTTGGTGGCGCCCTCGCCCGCGCGCAGCGCCAGCCCTCTGCGAGTCTCCGG